>JAJVID010000088.1:32158-34988 GCA_022072205.1 Acidobacteriota bacterium | reverse complement strand
CCATTCCCCATTCCCCATTCCCCATTCCCCATTCCCCATTCCCCATTCCCCATTCCCCATTCCCCATTCCCCATTCCCTTCATTGTCAAACTCAACCGGCAAAGGTAAAGTACCCGCCGTCTTACTGGTGACAATCAACTCTCGATCAATCAAAACAACGCAAAGACCAAAGTAACGAAAGGATTCAGCGATGACGTGGCGACGCATTATGGCTGGACATCGTCTTAACGCTCTTCTCTCTTCCATTTTGATCGCGGCGCTCGCGCTCCCGGCGTTTGCGCAAGAGCCTTCGTGGCAGCGCCTGATCAACTCCGACAAAGAGCCGCAGAACTGGATGAGCTACGGCGGCAATTACTCGGCGCACCGCTTCAGCGCGCTCAATCAGATCAATCGCGAAAACGTCAAACAACTAATTCCCGTCTGGGCTTTTCCCACCGGCGAATTACGCGGCGGCTTGAACGCCACGCCGATCGTCGTTGACGGCGTGATGTACCTGATGGGACCGATGAACCGCATCTTCGCAATCAACGCCGCGACTGGTGAAAAACTCTGGACGTACATTTACAAGCTGCCGCAGATGCCCATTCCCTACAATCCGGGATCGCGCGGGCTGGCTGTCGCTTACGGCAAAATCTATTTCGGCACGCTCGACAATCACGTCGTCGCGCTCGACGCCAAAACGGGCCGGGAAATCTGGGATGTCGAAGTTCAGGATGTGCGGCAGTGCGGTTGCAACATCACGTCGGCGCCGCTTGTCGTGAAAGACAAAGTGATCGTCGGCAACACGGGCGGCGAGAACGCGCATCGCGGCTACTTGAACGCCTACGACGCGAAGACCGGCAAACACCTCTGGCGCTTTTACACCATCCCCGGCCCGGGCGAACCCGGCTACGAAACCTGGGGCGAGAAGATGTGGAAGTACGGCGGCGCGCCGACGTGGCTGGTCGGTTCGTATGACGCCGAATTGAATTTGCTCTACTGGGGTGTCGGCAATCCATCATCGGATTTTTACGATGAATTCCGTCCCGGCGATAACCTCTATACCAATTCGATCATCGCGCTCGACCCCGACACCGGCAAATTGAAATGGCACTACCAGGAAGTGCCGCACGACCTTTACGACTTCGACTCGTCCTACGAATGCGTGCTGATTGATTACGAGAAGGACGGCAAGAAACAGAAGCTGCTCGTGCATCCCAACAAAGGCGGTTACACGTGGGTGCTCGACCGCGAAACGGGCAAATACCTGAACGCTTGGCCGCACGTTGACATCATCACCTGGATGAAAGGCGTGGACAAAAACGGCAGGCCGATTGATATGCAACCCGTGCCGCCAAACAAAGAGACCTTCGTCTGCCCCGGCGCCATCGGCGGCCGCAACTGGGATCATTCGAGCTACAGCCCGCGCACGCGGCTCTGGTACAACATCGGCTGGGAAGCCTGCAACATCATCAAGCCCGAAAAGCTGGAGATCAAAGAAGGCGCGGGCCTATTCGGCGGCAGTATTGAAATCAAACCGCCGAAAGACAAACCGGCGTATGGTCACATCAACGCCTTCGACCCGCTGACCGGCGAACGCAAGTGGCGTTACCTGACGCGGTATCTGAACGTCGCTTCGCTGCTTTCGACCGGGGGCGATCTGATCTTTTCGGGCGATGTGCTGGGCGAGGCGTTCGCGCTCGACGCGCGGACGGGCGAAAAACTCTGGGCGTTCAATACCGGCGCGAGCATCACCGGCTCGCCGATCTGCTATTCGGTCAATGGCCGCCAATACGTCGCCGTGCCCGCCGGAATGGGATCGCTGGTCGGCGGCGTCAGCACAATCCTCTGGCCCGAATCGGAGAAGAAGATGCCGGAACGCGCGTCAACATTGTTCGTGTTCGCTTTGCCTGAAAGCAACGTCAAGGGGGCGGGCGATGGGAAATAAGCCGGGACTGACAACAACGCTGCAACGCGCCGCCATTCTGTTTTTGCCGGGCCTTTTGCTCCTTTTGATTTTCGACGCTTCTTCCGGCTCGCCGGCGCAATCGCAAAACCAAACCTCTGTCGAAGCGGGCCGCCGCGTCTTCCTCGGCTCGTGCAGCATGACTTATTGTCACGGCAACGAAGGCATCGGCGGAGGCGCGCCGAAATTGCGCGACCGCGAATATTCGGCTGAGTTTTTGAGGCTCGTAATAGCAGAAGGCATTCCGGGAACCAGCATGCCCGCGTTCAAAAATCAGTACAGCAAGGAGCAGATCGCAAACGTCGCGGCTTACGTGCTGACGCTTTCACCCGGAAGCAGAGCGAACGCGAAGAGCAGTCAGCCGCAGCAAACCGATCAACACATCGCCTCCGCGACTCCGAAGCCGGAAGCGGCGCCGAAGCTGGAAACATCTCACGTAATCACGAACGACACGTCCGACCTGCGCGGCGACGCCGCAGCCGGGCGCGAGTTGTTTTTCGATTCGACGCAAATTCAAAACTGCCGAGTCTGCCACACCGCGCAAGGCGTTGGCGGAAAGATCGGCCCTGATCTTTCGAACCTCGCAGGCAAATCGCCGCGCGAAATCCTGCAAGGCATCGTCACGCCGCACGCCGCGATTGACGAGAAATACGCGGCGATCACGATCACGACTCGCAGCGGCGAGAAGTTCACTGGCGTCAAACGCGACGAAGACGAAACGACGATCAGGCTCTACGACACCTCGTCGCTGCCGCCCGTCTCGCGCGCCTTCCTGAAATCTGAAGTGGCGAAGGCCGAAAAGCTCAATACGTCGGCAATGCCCGCCGATTACGCCTCGAAGTATTCGCTCAAGCAGTTGCTCGATCTGGTTTCGTTTCTGAAATC
>JAJVID010000088.1:14413-32058 GCA_022072205.1 Acidobacteriota bacterium | reverse complement strand
GGGCGAGGGTGGGACACAGGTTGTGCCCACCATTTCGCGCGCACATTAAAGTCAGAGTTTTTGCCTCGCCGCAGGCAAATTATTTCGGCCAACACTCATCTATAGCCGTCGGTTTACCGGCCACACTTTGAAGCGAACCTTAACCATTAAAACTGCGCGAAAGCATTCTTTGAAGGAGTGATACTCATGGCGCGAGCCACCTTATCATTTCCGGCGAGGAAATTTCCTCAATCCCCCGGATGGATTGCCCCGAACGGCAGATTTTTCCCTTGCCCCTGGTACGAACACGATTCGCACGCCGATGAACTGGCAAGAAATTATTATCCCGATGAAGCAAAGCGAAAATCGGGCACGCAGATATTCGAGGAGAAACGATGGGTGAGGCTGTTGGACAACGGCGCGTTCCGCGTTGGCCCCGACCTGCAGGCCGTGCCCAGAATCACGCAGGCTCAGCGCGACACGCTCTTCGATCTGGTCACCATCAATTCGGATAACGATTTCAGCCGCAGACTGATGATGTGGCTCGATCAGGCTGAAGATAGCTGACAGGTCTCATCCGTCTCGGCGCCTTCCACCGGATAACCCGCGTTGATCCACGCGCTCGTGCCGCCGACGACGTTGAACAGATTGCGAAATCCCAGGCGCGCCAGAATGCCCGTCGCCGCGCTCGAACGATAGCCGCCCGCGCAAATCACGGCTGTCTGGCGATTCGGATCAAGACCTGATATTTCGGCCACGTGCGCCAGCGGCGCGCTGATCGCTCCCGGAACGTGACCGCTGCGATATTCGCCCGGCTGCCGCACATCAATCACCTGCATGTCGCGCTTTTCATCCTGCCAATGCTTCAATTCATCAACCGCAATCTGCGAGATAGTAGCGACATGCAATCCCGCCTGATCCCAGGCGTACATCCCGCCGCCCAGATAGCCTTTGACATTCTCGATGCCCACGCGGGCCAGACGCAGCGCAGCGCTGTTGATCTGCTCATCGTCTTCGCCAACCAGCACGACCGGCGCGTCGAGTTTGATCAGGTTTCCCGCCCACGACGCGAACTGCCCGTTCAGACCGATGTTGATCGCGCCGGGCGCGTGCCCCGCGCCGAATTGCGCCGCCGTGCGAACGTCCAGAATCGTCGCGCCCTCCTGCGCCAGCTTGTTGACCTCTTCAGGCGTGAGCGAAGGCGGAGGCGGCAATTCATCGAGAGACGCCGCGCCACGACGATTGATCTCAGCGTCTTTCGGGAAATAAGCCGGAGCTTCGGGCAGATCGGTCGTCATCATCCGCACGAATTCATCTTTCGACATCGGTTGGATCGCGTAATTGAATTGACGCTGCTGCCCGATGGTCGAGGAAGTCTCCTTCGAGATGTTGCGCCCGCACAAACTGCCCGCCCCGTGCGCCGGATAGACTTCGGTCGCGTCGGCGAGCGTGAGCAATTTGCCGTGCAAGCTGTCGTAAAGCATCGAGGCCATCTGCTCCGCCGTGAAGCCCCGCGATCCGGCCAGATCGGGCCGCCCGACATCGCCGATGAAAAGTGTGTCGCCGGTCAGAACTTTTTGCGGCTCGTTTGAAACCGTAGTGTCAATCACCAGGATCGAGATGCTTTCAGGCGTATGGCCGGGCGTTTCAAGAAATCGCAAAACCACTTTGCCCAGTTTGATCTCGTCGCCGTCCCTGACCGCGCGATGCGGGAACGCAGCGCCTGCTTTTTCGCCGAAGACGATTTCGGCGCCTGTGCGCCCCGCAAGCTCGCGATGGCCGCTGACGAAATCGGCGTGCAGGTGCGTCTCGATCACGTATTTGATTTTCAGTCCTTGAGCGTCGGCTTCGTTGATGTACTGATCAACGTCACGCTGGGGATCAACGACCGCCGCCTCGCCTTCCGAGCCGATCAGATAAGAAGCGTGCGCCAGACAACCCAGATAAAATTGTTTGAAATACATATCTCTTCCTTTATCGTTTCGATTCAAGATTCAGCAGCCGCCGGAGATTGCCACCAAAGATCGCGCGCGCCTGCTCTTCGCTCGCTCCGACCTCAAGCAGCGCGTTGGTCTGAGCGTAAAACACGTCAGCGACCCAGCCGCGCGGAAAGAACGATGAGTCCGTGCCGAAAAGCAATCGTTCACTTCCAACCACGTCGAGCGCGCGTTTGAACACCATCGGCAAATCAACCGGCGCGGCGTCGTATTTAATCCACTTATTCGTGCTCGAAGTGTCAACGCAAACGTTCGGACACAGATCGGCCAGCATCATCGTTTCGCGGAACATCCCGGCGCCGAAATGCGGGATGATGAAATTCGCCTTCGGGAATTCAGCCGCGAGTTTGTAAATGTCGAGCGGATTCGACCGCCGCATGTCGAAATGGCTTGGCAATCCAAGCTTTTTGCGAACGCCGACCGAAAGCGCGCCGCAATGAACAAAGACCGCTGTTCCGGGCTTTTCGCTCGCGATTGAGACGACCGCGCGGACGCCTTCGTTTTCAGCCATCGAGTAATGATGCATCGCCGGAAAGAGGCAGACGACGCGCAATCGCAATTCGTCAAACGCGCGCTTCACACGCATTTCGGCGTCGGGTTTCGCCGGATCGAACATAAACGCGCCCGCGATCCGATCAGGAAAAGCCGCGACAGCCGCCGCGATTGACTCTTCATCGCCCGGCGCGCTCGCCATCATCAAAGCGCCGGAGATTTCGTGGCGGTCGAATTCGGCCTTCCAGATCGCGGCCAACTCAGCCGGATCGGGTGGCGGCATCATCCAGCCGGTCATCTCAGCGACGCGTTCCATCTCGTTCGCCTCGGCGCCGAGTTGCGACGATTGCTTGATCAGAGTCTCGAAAAATTTGCGGGAAAAGAAATGCGTGTGGGCGTCGAAAACTTCAAGAGAGCCGAACGGAGTGGTCTTTTTCAACATATCAACCTCGCCTTGCTGTGATCGTTTTATTTTTGCGATTCTCTTTTGTACTCTGATTTCGTCACTATGCCAACCATCTTCTCACACGGGGCGATAGGCTTCACGGCGGCGAAATCGGTCTTCGGCGCATCCACCGACCGTCGTCTGATCTTCGCCTCAATCCTGCTCCCGATCCTGCCAGACGCCGATGCGTTGTTGATGCGCTGGATTCCATACGGACATCCGTTCGGCCATCGCGGATTCACTCACTCACTGCTTTTCGCCGCGCTGGTTGGAGCCGGGGCCGCTGCGTTGGCCGTCCGCCGGAAATGGCCGCCCGGGCATTCGTTCTTCAAGCTCGCAATCTTCTTCGCGCTAATCACGGCGTCGCACGGATTGTTCGATGCGATGACGAGCGGAGGGCTGGGCGTAGCGTTCTTCGCGCCATTCGACAACACGCGATATTTCCTGCCCTGGCGTCCGATTCCCGTTTCGCCGATGTCCGTTGCCGGGTTGATGACGCCGCGTGGGTTGCGTGTCATCCACTCGGAGTTCGCTCTCTTCTGGTTCTTCGCAATCGCGGCTGCGTTGTGGAACAGGAACCGCACCGCGCGCATCATCGCTGTTCTCTTCGTAACCGCCGGATTGGGCGCATGGATTCAGGCGATGGGCCGGTGAGCGCCTGACTATCAGAAACGCCGCGTCAACTCGATGTAGGCGAATCGCGCGTTGCGGCCATTGGGATAAATCTTCTCGACCACTCCGCCGCCACGCGCGCCAGCGACATAAAACGTCAATGTAGTCGCAGGCGTGATGTTCCAATCAACGCTCAGATCGGCCATCGTGGCCAGCGTCTTCTCGCCGTTGCTCGGACGGCCAACGTAACCGAACGTGCTTTGCTGAAACGCGCCGCCGCCTGTGTACCACAGATCGTTTGAATTGCTCAGCCGCAGATGATGCAGATCGGTTCGCAGCGCGACCTTCGCGTGCGGCTTCAACCGCAACTGGACGAACGAATCTTCCAGATTCATCAGATTGTAAAACGGGAATCGCGCGTAAATGCGAGGCGTCGGCAGAACTTCAAAAAATGTGCTGTGAATGTTGTCGGTCGGGTCGCCATCGCCTGAGCCGCGAAAATAGCCCGCCCTGACCCACGGCTTGATCTTGTCGGCCAGGCCGCCGCTGAACTGATAGCCCGCTTCGGCTGCGATTGCGCCCGCGAGGTGATCGAGATTGCCCCAGGCGCCGAACTGTCCGACACCCCACAGCAGCGTATCAGCCTTGCCAGAGCCTGCTTTGAAGACGTTGATGTGATGGCCGCCTATCGTCGTTATACGAATGTTCTTGTCATCGGCCAGACGCAGAGGCAGCGGGCGGTTGTCGGTCTTCAAAACGTCACGCCCGTCGTGGTAATAGAGCGCGAAGAGGCGAAAGTCGCTCTCGCCGTTTTTGGTTTTGACATCTCTGGTGAAAGCGCCGTAGTAGAAATCAACATCCAGTTCCCGCCACCCGCGAAGCTGGAAAACGCCTTCAGTCGGGCGCGCGCCGACGAAGGTGATGTTGTCGTTTTTGGAAGTGCGCGAGAAATGCAGCCCGTCGAAGCTGCGTCCGACGTGCGTGAAGCCGAACACGCCGATCAATCGCTGCGAGATGTGTTCGCGTTTGATCGTGGCCAGCGACGGATCGGTCGGGATTATTTCCAGCCCCTCGTTGAACTCGAAACGGCCCAGCTTCAGGCTGCTCGCCTTGTCACCGCCCAGACCGTTGAAACGGAAGAAACCCTGTTTGATAAATATGCTGGCGTCTTTGCGCCCGTTCGCGGCGAAATAGTTCGCGCCAAATCCCAATTGGCCTTGCGGTGGGGGCGCGATGGCGTCGTTGGGTAAATTGATCAGCCACGGAACCGCGCCCTCGATCTGCCATTCGTATCTCTTCTTCTGCTGAGCCAGCGAAAGGCGCAACAGCACGCCAACAAAGTTGTAGCTGCTATTCGCCAGGTCGGTCTCGAACCAGTCCCACATGTCAAACCGCGCGCGAAGGCTCCCGGAAAACGCCACGTCGCCGATCCTGATCTGAGCGGGCGTGGGAGTCGGTTTGGCGCTCGAAGGCGTTGAAGGAGCGCGCGCGGGGTCAGTCCGTGGCGATTGATTCGATTGCGATGTCGCGCAGAGCGAGCAACCTATCAATATCGCGACAGCCAGTAAAAAGTTTCGTCCGAATTCATGCGGAGCCATAACATCGGTAAATTTGCCATTATGACTCTGAAATTTCCACGCGCCGCGTTCCAATGGATGTGCGTCAAGTTTATGCAGTGCGGCAGGATCAACCCTGGGTTCGCATCGCTCCCAGCGTTTCCGTGGTAAGCAGCCAATTTCCTTTCAATAAACCTCTCCCCAAGGGCACGCTGGAAGCGATGCGAACCCAGACGCCGGTCTTTCCGAGCTTGAACCTTCCGCCATTCGGCGTGATCATGCCGCCTGATGATCACAGACAAAATTACCGCCTTGAGACAGACCCAGCTTTTCGGTGAACTCGAAGAACTCGATCTTCGCGCGCTGGCGGAACGCGCCGTCGAGCGCCGTCTAGCGCGCGACGAGATATTGTTCGTCACCGGCGATGAGGCGCGCGGGCTGTTTGTCATCGTCCGGGGCGCGTTGCGCGCGTTCCGCGAGGGCGTTGATGGGCGCGAGCAGGTGATCCACGTCGAACGCGAAGGCGCGACCATCGCCGAATTGCCCGCCTTCGACGACAAGCCCTATCCTTCCACCGTAGCCGCTGAAGAAGAAACCGTCGTTCTTTTCCTCGATAAACACGACGTGAAATCGCTGTGTCTGACGCGCCCGCAAATCGCGCTGGCCGCGTTGAAACTGCTGGCCGGGCGGCTGCGAAAATGCGCCGAACTGGTCGAAACATTGTCGCTTCGCGAAGTTGACCAGCGGCTGGCGCGATGGCTGCTGATCGAGGCCAGAACGCGAGGCCGCCGAACAAACGACGGATTGGAGGTCACGCTGGCCTTGACCAACCAGCAGATTGCGGCGCGCATCGGCTCGGTGCGCGAAGTCGTGTCGCGGGCGCTGTCGCGGCTGCAAAACAACGGCCTGATCGCGGTTGATGGACGCCGCGTCGTGATCGCCGATGAAGAGGCGTTGGAGGTTTTCGCCAGCGGCTGATGGCTCGCCAGTTTCGCATCGTGATAAACTCCCGCTCGTCTTATTCAACCGATACCAACCAGGAGATCAGAAACATGAAAAAGGCCGGCTTGACCCACGTGGCTTTCGCTGCGCTTTTCATCGCGCTAGTGATGCAAGGCCAGTTTCCCCCCGGCGCGCAAGCGCAAGGCGGCGATCTTGAAAAAATCGCCCGGTCGGTCACCATCTATCGCGACAAATGGGGCGTGCCGCACGTTTACGGCCCGACCGACGCGAGCGTCATCTTCGGTTTTATGTATGCCCAGGCCGAAGACAATTTCTGGCAGATCGAAGACAGCTACATTCAAGCGCTGGGGCGCGCTTCGGAAATTTACGGCGAGCCGTCGCTCAACGCCGATTTGACCAACCGCGCGCTGGAAATCGTCAAAGTCTCGCAGGCCGAATATCCGAAGCTGAACGCGCGGATGAAAGAGATTTGCCAGGCGACGGCTGATGGGCTGAATTACTTTCTGAAGAAGAACCCGCAGGTCAAGCCGCGATTGATCACGAAATTCGAGCCATGGCATCTGCTGGCCTTTGGGCGTTTCGCGCAATACCAGCTTTTCATCTATCGCCGCGCGGGCATCCGCGACGCCGAAATTCGCACCGCCGTTCAGGAAGTCAAAGCGAACGGCGCGACAAGCTCGCTGCCGCCATCATCCGATGCCGCGATCAATGACAAAGCTGAAGAGGCGTGGAGCGCAGGCCAGGTCGGGTCGAACACCTGGGCGGTCAATCCATCGAAGAGCGCGTCGGGTCACGCGATGCTGCTCGTCAATCCCCATCAGCCATTTTTCGGCCCCGGCCAATGGATCGAAGGCCACGTCCACAGCGACAGCGGATGGAACATGTCCGGCGCGACTTTCCCCGGCTCGCCGTTCCCGTCGCTCGGCCACAACGACAACCTCGGATGGAGCCACACCGTCAACGCCCCCGACATCATTGATGTCTGGATCGAAAAATTCGACGATTCGAAAAATCCGTTGAATTACAAATACGGCGACGGCTATCGCGCCGCGACCGAATGGACTGACACGGTCAGGATCAAAACCGGCAAGGGCGTTGAGACGCGCGCGTTCAAATTCCGCAAGACGCATCACGGCCCGGTCGTGGCCGTGCGCAATGGAAACCCGCTGACCGTGCGGATGGCGAAATTTGAAAGCTACGGCGTGATCGAGCAGCGTTACCTGATGAGCAAGGCGCGGAACTTCAAGGAGTTCAAGGCGGCGATGGCGCGCCTCGACGTGCCGATGTTCAACACGATGTACGCCGACCGCGAAGGCAATATCTGGTACTTCTATAACGGCGCGGTTCCCAAACGCGATCAGAAATACGACTGGACGAAACCGGTTGACGGCAGCGATCCGGGCGCGGAATGGCGCGGCTATCACACGATTGACGAGTTGCCGCAAATCTTCAATCCGCCGTCCGGTTGGGCGCAGAATTGCAACGCTACGCCGTTCCTGGCCACTGAAGAAGGCAGTGGCAATCCCGACAAATCGAAATTCCCGAAATACATGGTCAGCGAAAACGACAACGCGCGTTCGCGCATTTCACGGCGCGTGCTGAGCGAGCGGGCCAAATTCACTTTCGACGATTGGGCGAAGGCCGCCTTCGACACGCGCGTGATCGAAGCCGAAACTCAAATTCCGCCGCTCGTCGCCGAATGGGAAAAGCTGAAAGCTCAGGACGCCGCGCGCGCCGAGAAAACCGCCGAAGCCATCGCCGCGTTGAAATCGTGGAATGGCGTCAGCGCAATTGACTCGGTTCCGATGACTGTCTTCACGCTGTGGTTTTACACGTCGCTGCAACCGCAGGCTCAGGCGATGACTAAAAACAATCCTTATCCGAAAGTCGCCGTGCTCGAATACGCGCTGGACGACATCGCCAGGTCGTGGGGCACGTGGAAGGTCGCTTGGGGCGAAATCAATCGCATCCAGCGCGTTCACACCAGCGGCTCGCTCGAACCATTCAGCGACGAAAAGCCGAGCCTGCCTGTGGCGGGCGGCCCCGGCGATCCCATCGGCATCGTCTTCAATTTCTACTCGCCTGTGGCGAAGGGGCAAAAGAGGCGCTACGGCGTCGCCGGCCACTCGTTCGTCAGCGTGGTCGAATTCGGCGCGAAGCCGCGCGCGATGTCGCTGCTGCAATTCGGCCAGAACGCCGACCCGCAATCGCCGCATTATTTCGAACAGGCCGGATTGTATTCAAAGCAGCAATTCAAGCCCGCGTGGTTTGCGCTCGATGAGATCAAGGCCAATCTCGAACGCGCCTATCATCCGGGCGAAGCAAAGGCCGCAGGCGCCGCGACAAAATGAACAGTGAAAATAACAAGGAAGTGTCTCAGGCTACGACAGCCGCCGAGCCGGCGATGCCGAAAGCGCCGGATCATTATCCGGGGCTGCTGCTGAAAGATCGTTATCTGATCGAGCGCGAGTTGGGGCGTGGCGGCATCGGCGTGGTCTATCTGGCGCGCGACAAACAATTGCTCTCGCGCGAGGTCGTAATCAAAGTCCTCTTCGCCGCGCAAGGCGGCGACAAATACGACACCTGGTTCACCAAGAAATTCAAGCAGGAGATGGAGGCGCTGGCGCGCATCAATCACCCTGGCGTCGTCGGCGTGCTCGATTCCGGCGAGACGCCGGACGGCAAGGCTTATCTGGTGATGCAATACATCCAGGGCGTCACGTTGCGGGAGGTGATGCCGCCGCAGGGAATGGATTTTGAAAAAGTCGCGCGTGTCATCCGACAAACGGGCCGGGCGCTCGAAGCCGCGCACGACAAAGGCGTTTTTCACCGCGACCTCAAGCCGGAAAACATCATGCTCGAAGACCTCGGCGGCGGCGAGTTCCAGGTCAAGCTGATTGATTTCGGAGTCGCGCGGATCAAGGATTCGCAGGTCGCCACCACAGCCGATGTCACCTGGATCGCAGGCACGCCGCCGTACATGGCGCCCGAACAATTGCGCGGCCGCCCGACAGCCGAAAGCGACATTTACGGCCTCGGCGCGGTCGCTTACGAGATGCTCACCGGACGCCCGCCGTTCAAGGCCGAATCCGCCGTTGACCTTTACGAATTGCAAAAGCAGGGCGAGATCACCAAGCCGGCGGAAATTCGCCGCAATCTGCCCGAAGCCGCCGAGAACGCCATTTTGAAAGCGCTGTCTTTCAAAGCTTCCGACCGTTACGCCAGCGCCCGCGAGTTCGCTGAAGAACTCGCGCGGGCGTTGACCGGCCAGGCGCTGGATTCCGGCGCCAGCGGCGAAGATTCGACCGCAATCAAAAGGGACGTCACAACGACCTCGGCGCAAGCCCGGCTGACAAGCTCTGAAGCCGCCACGCAATTCCTCGATGAGGCTCGATCCCCTCAACGCCGATCAAAACTCTGGCTGCCGATTGCAGCGGCGTTGTTGATCGCGGCGGGAGCGATAATCTGGATTTTCGTCAATCGCGGACAAAACCACGCGCCGGAACCCGCGCCGCTTCCCTCCCCGCTTATAGATCGAATGAGCTACTGGATGATGGTGCAGAAGTACCGTGACGGCAGGCCGTATCAGGAGCCTTTCAAGCTGGCGGGCGAGATCAATTTCGAGAACGATTACCACGTGCGATTGCACATCACGAACCGGCAATCAGGTTTTCTCTACATCATCAACGAAGGCCCCGATTTGACGGACGGTCTGCCCAGCTACGTTTTGCTCTTCCCTTCTCCGACCGCAAATCAGGGATCGGCTCAGTTGACCGCCAAACAGCAGATCGCCATTCCCGAACGCGGCGACGGTTTCGTCTTCGACAGCGAACAGGGCACGGAGAAGCTATGGCTCGTCTGGTCGGCGTCGCGTGTGCCGGAGGTGGAGATTGTCAAAGACGTGGCCAATCCGAAAGATCGCGGCGCGATCACCGGCCCGGAGCGGGTTCGGGCGCTGCGCGATTGGCTGGCGAAAAACAATCAACCCTCTCAGCTCGCCCTCGAAAAAGACGAGCAAAACAAACAGACAAACGTCAAAGGGCGCGGCGAAACGCTCGTCCACCTGATCAGGCTGGAGCACCACTAGAGCGACCCGCGCCGGTTCATCAACTGATAAAGGCATTGCTGAAAATTATGATGCTGAGTTCACCGCCCGTGTCTCTTCAAAATGAACGGCTGAGAATTCCTCAATGGTCTGTCCTGCCAACAGCCCTACTGCTCTGCGTCTTTTCATTCGCCACGAACATCGCGGCAGGATCGAAAACCGGGGGCGGCGTTCAAGAACCAAAACCAAACGCGAAAACCAAAACGAAAGACGCGCCGAAGCTCAAACCCGGCAGCCCCGTCGAACGCGAGACATCCGGCGGACAGACGCACGTTTACCGGCTCAAGCTGCGCGCTGGCCAATTTGCACGCGTGACGGTCGAGCAGCGCGGCGTTGACGTCTCGATGAAACTGACCGGCCCGAACGGCGAACAGTTGGCCGAGGTCAACGACAAAAAAGGCCTGAACGAAAGCGAAGCGCTTCTCTTCGTCGCCGAAGCGAAAGGCAATTACCTGCTCGAAGTGAGCGCAGCGAAAGAAGCTGCCGCGGGAAGCTATCGCGCGGAGTTGGCCGAGTTGCGCGCCGCGACCGAGATGGATCGCAGCCGAATCTCAGCCGAACGCAAGATGTCGGAGGCCGATCAGTTACGCGCCGACAAGAAACCTGAATCGCTGCGGCAGGCTGTGACGAAATATCAAGAGGCGCTCGCGCTCTGGCGCGCCGCCAAAGACCGCCAGCGCGAAGCCGACACGCTCGGCAATCTCGGCGCGGTCTTCTCGTCGCTCAACGAACATCAGCAGGCGCGCGATCATTACAATCAAGCGCTGACGATCAGACGCGAGTTGAAAGACCGCGCGGGCGAAGGCGCTGCGCTGCACGCCATCGGTCTCGTTCACAACTCGATGCGCGAATACCAGCAGGCCATCAGCTATTTCGAGCAGTCGCTGGCGATCAGGCGCGAAACGGGAGACGAGCGGCGGCAGGCCATCACGCTGGCGAACATCGGACTGGCTTTCTATTCGCTGCGCGATTTCCAGAAGGCGGTTGATTATTGCAATCAGTCGCTGACGCTCTGGCGCAAGCTGAAAGACCGTGACCAGGAAATTAAGACGCTCGGTTTTATCGCCAGCTCATACGAAGCGTGGGACAAACGCCGGCAGGCGCTCGAATATTTCGCGCAAGTTCGTGAGCTTCGCCGCGAGATGAAGGACCAGGCGGGCGAGGCTGAAACGCTGCTCGACCTGGGCGCGGTTTCGCGCGATGTCGGCGACAACCGAAAGGCGCTCGAATATTTTGAAGCCGCGCTGACGCTCTGGCGCGCGATTGGCAACCGGGGCCGCGAGGCCAGCACGCTCAACTTCCTCGGCCTCGTCAACCGCACGTTGGGAGACAAGGAGCAGGCCGCCAACTACTACAATCAGGCGCTCGCGCTCAGCCGCGAATTGAAGAACCAGAGTCTGGAAGCCACCGTGCTCAACAACCTCGGCGGCCTGTACAATTCGCTGGGCGACAAGCGCAAAGCGATAGAAAATTTCCGTCAGGCCGTCGCGCTGCAACAGGCCGCGAAAAACAGGCTGGGAGAAGCGAGCGCCTTGACCAACATCGGCGCGATCCACGCCGACCTGGGCGAGAACGAACAGGCGCTGGAGTTTTATAACCAGGCGCTGCCCATCTGGCGCGCGGCCAATCGCCGATTGGAAGAAAGCATCTCGCTCAACAATCTCGGCGAGACTTACGACCGGCTGGGCGAAAAACAGCAAGCGCTCGATTATTACACCCAGGCGCTGGCGATAGCCCGATCCGCAGGCGCGCGCCAGATCGAAGGCTCGATTCTCACCAACATCGCCACCGTCTATTCCTCGCTCGGCGAAAGGCCCGCGGCGGTTGAGTATTACCAGCAGGCGTTGACCATCTTCCGCGACGTGAGCGACCTGACGGCGCAGGCCGACATTTATCATTTGCTCGGCTATCTCTATTACGAACTCGGCGATAAACAGAAGGCGCTCGAATATCACAACCAGGTTTTGCCGCTCTGGCGCAAACTCGGCGATAAACGCGGCGAAGCCAACACGCTGGCCGCCATGGGCTTCGTTTACCGCGACCTGAACGAATCGCAGAAAGCCCTTGAGCTTTTGAATCAGGCGTTGCCGCTGCACCGCGAAGTCGGGAATCGCGGCGGCGAATCCGACACGCTCACGCATCTGGGCATAGTTCACAACGATCTGGGCGAGCGGGAAAAGGCGATTGAATACCTGAAACAGTCGCTCACGCTGGCGCAGGACGTGACAGACCCGCACCGCGAGGCGAAGGCGCGATTCGAACTGGCGCGCGTGCAGATGGCTCTCGGCGATCTGGCGGACGCGCGAACGCAGATTGAAGAGACGCTCAAGCTGGTCGAGACGATCAGATCGAAAGTCGCGGGCGAACATTTGCGCGTCGCCTACTTCGCCACCGTGCAGCGATATTACGATCTTTACATCGAACTGCTGATGCGAATGAACGAGCGCCGTCCGGGCGAAGGCTTCGACGGAATGGCTTTGCAAACCGCCGAGCGGGCGCGGGCGCGCAGTCTGCTCGACCTGTTGGCGGAAGCTCGCGCCGACATTCGCAACGGGGTTGACCCGGCGTTGCTCGAACGCGAACGAGCGCTGCAAACATTGCTCAGCGACAAGGCCGAACGGCAGATACGGTTGCGCAGCAACCCTCAAACTCAAACGGAAGCCGACGCTGTCGGCAAAGAGATTCAAACGCTCGCCACTGAATACCAGCAAGTCCGCGCGCAGATCCGAACCGCCTCGCCACGTTACGCCGCGTTGACACAGCCGCAGCCGTTGACGCTCGCCGAAATTCAAAAAGACGCGCTCGACGCCGACACGCTGCTGCTGGCCTATTCGCTCGGCGAAGAGCGAAGCTTCCTCTGGGCCGTCACGCCAAATTCGATCAAGAGCTACTCGCTGCCCAAACGCGACGTGATCGAAGAGGCCGCCCGCAAGGCTTATGAACTGGTGAGCGCTCCCCGCGCGTCACGCTCGGAAGAAGGCGAGGGCCGCCGCCTCAAACACGAAGCGGGAAAAGAGGTCGAGGCCGACGCGACAACCGTCTTGAACGATCTGTCGCGGATGCTGCTCGCCCCAGCAGCAGCCGAGCTTGGCAAAAAACGCTTGCTGGTCGTAGCCGAAGGAGCGTTGCAGTACGTGCCGTTCGCGGCGCTGCCTGTGCCTGAGGCAGAAGGACGAAAAGACAAGGGGGCAAGGAGACAAGGGGACAAGGGGACAAGGAGACGAGGGAAAATCGCAATCCGCAATCCGCAATCCGCAATCCGCAATCCGCAATCTGAAATCCGCAATCCATTGATCGCCGAGCACGAAATCGTCAGCCTGCCTTCAGCCTCGACCATCGCCGTGTTGCGGCGCGAACTGGAAGGACGGCGGCCCGCGCCGAAGGCCCTGGCGCTGTTGGCCGATCCGGTTTTCGAGCAGGACGACGAGCGCGTCAAAACCATCGCGCTTCCGGCTAAAAAACAAACCACGAACGCTCCGCCGAAAGTCGCCGAAGAACGGACGCTCAAACATTTGAAAAAGATTTCGGAGGAAAAACCCGGCCTGGCCCGCATCGCGCGCCTGCCTTACACGCGGCTGGAAGCGGAGGAAATCTCAGCGCTGGTTCCAGAATCTGAGCGGAAAGAATCGCTTGATTTTGAAGCCAGCCGCGCCGCCGCCGTCAGCGCCGAACTCGGCCAGTACCGCTTCGTCCATTTCGCCACGCACGGCTATCTGGACAGCGAACAGCCCGAATTGTCGGCGCTGGTGCTCTCGCTGGTTGACGAACATGGCGCGCGCCAGAACGGCTTTTTGCGCACGCACGAAATCTTCAATTTGAAGCTGCCCGCTGAACTGGTGACGCTCAGCGCATGCGAAACCGGACTGGGCAAAGAGATCAGAGGCGAAGGGCTGGTCGGATTGACGCGAGGATTCATGTACGCCGGAACTGCGCGCGTCGTCGTCAGCCTGTGGGCGCTCAACGACCGAGCGACGGCGGAGTTGATGGCCAGGTTTTATCGCAAAATGCTCAAAGACGGTTTGCGTCCGGCGGCGGCGTTGCGCGCGGCTCAGGTGGAGATGTCGAAAGAAGCGCAATGGCAGGCGCCGTATTTCTGGGCCGGATTTGTGCTGCAGGGCGAATGGCGTTGAGCATAAAAATCGGGCCTGTTTGTGAGTGCTCAAACAGGCCCTTTGAGTTGAGAGGAGCAGTAGACCAAAACTTCATTCCTTTACCCCCGGCTCTTGAATCGTTCCGTAGCTTTAGTTACCGGAGCGGTTTGCGCTTTAGCCGCCGCAGCGCATTTCCCATTCGATTTTCCATCTGATCCCTTGCATTCGGTGCCTCCCCAGCTTCCCTCGCACCACTGACCGCCCTCAGTGTAGGTTCCGGTCTTGCCCTTATTCGGCCCCGACAGAACTTTGCATGCCCCTGTGGAACTGCCTGCTTTGGGGCCCTGTTTCTTCTCCGCTAAAACTGGGGCGGTTGGAATGATTAACATCGCGGCCATCACCAGACATCCAATCATAGCCACTGTCGCCAGCATAATTACTCTGATTCGCATTGTCTTCATGTCATCTCCTTTTCGTTGGGCGATTTGTTAAATCGCGTTTCAATCAATTCGATTTCTCTTTCGTTTCTCGCTCGCCACCGCTAAGTTCAATCGGCGTGCCGCGCCGCTGACAGGCGGGGCGCGCAGTAGGAGATGTGGCGGAAATGGTTGGAGTCGTAAGGGATAACCAGATTGACGAGGAGCGGCGAGGAAAACCCGAAGCGGTTGCGATCAAGCCGAACGACAAACAGAATTGTTAGCCGGTCTAGCAGATTCGTTAGGGCCTTCCTCTTTCAAAATATTGGCGCGCTGGAAGGAAGAAGAGATACTATAGGCCACCCTCGGCGCATCGGTTACCGGATAGATGCGAGGGATAACATCACACAAGTATGACACCCAAGCTGATCGTCATCGCAGGCCCGTCGGAAGGAATGACCTTCGTCATCGCCGAAGCCGAAGTCTCGGTTGGCCGCGAACTCGACAATCAAATCTGCCTGCCCGACCTGTCGGTCTCGCGCCGCCATTTTTCGATAAAACAGAGCGGCCAGGAATTTCAACTACTCGATCACGGCAGTCTGAACGCGACCGTCGTCAACGGAATGCCGGTCAAACAGCACGCGCTCAAGAGCGGCGACCGCATCCGCGTGGGCGATTCGACGCTGCTTTTTTTGCGCGAGGCCGAGCAACCACGCGACACGTCCGATCTGGTGCAGTTCGATGACGCGCGGCTAATTACCAGGAACACCGTGTTGCTCCGCAAAGACGACGCGGTCAATTTCGAGCCGCATTCATCATCCCCGAACTCGGCGCCGCTGACTCGTTCGGCGCGCGATCTGAACGCGCTGCTCAAAATCAGTCTGGCCATCAACTCATTCAGCCGGCCTGAAGCGATGCTCGAACACCTGCTGCAACTGATTGGCACGGTCATCCCAGCCGATTGCGGCGCGATCCTGCTGGCGCAGCGCCACGTCGAAGCGGAAGACGGCTCCGAAGAGTTCGCGCCGGTCTGCGGATGGCGGCGAGAGCGCGAGTCAGCCGAACCGATTAAGGTCAGCCGCACCGTCACCGAACGCGCGCGCGCAGAGGGTGTGGCGATCCTCAGCAACGATGTGGAACGTGATTTCGACCTGACCTCCGCGCGGAGCCTGGCTTTTCAGGGCGTCTCGGCGCTGCTGGCCGCGCCGTTGATCATCTCCGATAAAGTTCAAGGCGTGATCTATCTGGATTCGAGCGCCCCTTCGGTCGAATTCGATCAGGATCATTTGCAACTGCTGCGAGCTATCGCCGAGCTTGCGGCGGCGGCCCTGGAAAATCTGCGCCGCGTCAATCGGCTCGAAGACGAGAACCAGCGGCTGCGCGCTGAAATCTCAATCGAACACGACATGATCGGCAATAGCCCGCGAATGCGCGAGGTCTATCAATTCATCGGCAAGGTCGCGGGCGCCGACTCCACTGTCCTGATTCGAGGCGAATCGGGCACCGGCAAAGAGTTGGCAGCGCGCGCCATCCATCTCAACAGCCAGCGCGCGACCAAGCCGTTCGTGGCCATCAACTGCGCCGCGCTGACCGAGACGCTGCTCGAAAGCGAATTGTTCGGCCACGAAAAAGGCGCGTTCACCGGCGCCACGTCGTTGAAGAAAGGCAAACTGGAAGCCGCGCAGGGCGGCACGGTCTTTCTGGACGAACTCGGCGAGATGGCGCTGACGCTTCAATCGAAGCTGCTGCGCGTGCTGCAGGAACACGAATTCGAGCGCGTCGGCGGCGTGCGAACGATCAAATCCGACATTCGGTTGATCGCCGCCACAAATCGCAATCTGGAACAGGCGATCAAGGATGGCCGCTTCCGCGAAGATTTGTATTATCGTCTGAACGTGATCTGTCTGAACCTGCCGCCGCTGCGCGAACGCCGCGAAGACATCACGGCCCTGGCCCATTACTTCGCCGCAAAATACAGCCAGAGGTGCAAACGCAAAATCACGGGCATCTCGCCCGAAGCGATGTCCTGTCTGATGAATTACGACTGGCCCGGCAACGTCCGCGAATTCGAGAACGCCATCGAACGCGCCGTCGTGCTCGGTTCGAGCGAGATCATCAAAGTCGAAGACCTGCCGGAGGCCGTGATCGAGGCGTCTCCATCCAAGACCTCTTCGGCGGGAGCATCGGCGCCGCAGGATTTTTACCAAGCGGTGAACGAAGCCAAGAAGCGATTGATTGTAGACGCGTTCGACCGCGCGCAGGGCAGTTACACCGAAGCGGCAAAGCTGCTGGGCATGCACCCGAATCACCTGCACCGGTTGATCCGAAATTTGAATATGAAGGCCGATCTGAAAAAGTGAGCGATCAAAGAAGAACACGGGAAAGATGGAAATAACGAAACAAACGGAAAGACATTTTCTGGTTCTTTTCCGTCTGTTCCGTGTTCTCTCTGGCGACTCATCCGAACAACAGGAGAAACGATGAGAAGCAAATTGGAAATCATCGCCAAACATTCGATCCCGGCGTTCTGCCTGATCGTGGCGCTTTGCGTGAATCAGACTGCGAACGTCAAACCCGTTCCGCAAGACGGACAGACGCGGCGATTGTGGGACAGCGAGTTTTTCAAGGCGAAAAAAACCTCGCCCGCCAAACGCCGATACCGCGTCGCCACGCCGCGGATTTCCACCGACCGTGTTGACGCCGGCAGTGTGCTCGGCATCACGCTCTGGCGTCTGCGTCCAGCGCGCGCCACCGACGACAAAGAGGTCAGGCTCTTCAAACATCCGGCGGACAAAACCAGGGTTACGGAATGGACTCCCGAACGCATCTCGATCAATACCCCGCTGGCCGTCGGACAGCGCGTTCGACTGAGCGTCGAAGCCGCGCGTAATGGCTATCTCTACGTCATTGACCGCGAGCTATACGCCGACGGCGCGCTGGGCGATCCGCATCTGATCTTCCCGACAACGCGGTTGCGCGGCGGAGACAA
>JAJVID010000088.1:11473-14313 GCA_022072205.1 Acidobacteriota bacterium | reverse complement strand
ATGGCTTCGGGATTCTGATCGTCTTGCTGATCATCAGACAGCCTGAGATGAAGAAGAGCGCGACCGGCCAATGAAAATCGAGGCCGAGCAGACTGGCCGGATAAAGATTGCCTCGATGAAAGAGGAGCATCAGCAGTCCGAGAGGTACGACGCTGGTCGGGATCGGCGTGCCTTCAAAATATGCGACTTTGCCTGTGGATGTCGAAAGCGATTCCGCCGTGACGTTGTAGCGCGCCAGACGGCTCAATCCGCAAACGGCGAAATAGATCAGGACGATTTGATCGAGCCAGGTATTGAGGCCGGCGGCAAACGCAATCGCGGCGGGCGCAACACCGAACGAGATCACATCAGCCAGCGAGTCGAGTTCCCTGCCGAGCGATGAGGCCGAATGCCGCCATCGCGCGACCCGCCCGTCCAGCACGTCGAAGACCAGCGCGACCGGGATCAACAACGCCGCCACGTAGGCGTGTTTCGCATCGCGCGTGTCTAGAAACTTCATCGCCTCGAAAATCGCCGCGACACCGCAAAAACCATTGGCGATGGTGAAGAGATCGGCCAGATGAAAGCTGCGGATCATCGAAAAATGTCTGACTGGTTCTCTTTCTCCCATAACCAACCTCAATGCAAGAAGAGAGATTACGGAACAAACGGAAATAACGGAAGAGACGGAAAGTCTCAAGGGGTTTAGCCGTTTCCGTCTGTTCCGTTATTTCCGTCTTTTCCGTATTCTCTCTCTGCTTTTCCTATTGTGCGAAGTCCTCGAAATCTTCGATGCTCGGCAACTCCGTCAGGTCTTTCAGTCCGAACTGAATCATAAACTCTTTCGACGTGCCGTACATCATCGGGCGTCCGACGGTCTCTTTCCTGCCTTTGGTGACGATCAGCCGTTTTTCCAGCAAAGTCTTGATCGCCGAAGAAGACGTGACGCCGCGAATGTCTAGAATTTCAGGGATCGTGATCGGCTGTTTGTAGGCGATCACCGCCAGCGTTTCGAGCGCCGGCAGCGACAGCCGCGCCGACGGGCGCGACTTCAGGTATTTGCGGATGAATTCGTGATGCTGAGGCCGCGTCGAAATTCGCCAGCCTCCGGCGATCTCGCGCACTTCAAGCCCGCTCCCGCGCGATTCGTAATCAGCGACCAGTTCGTCCAGCGCCGCTTTTACGTCCTCTTCGGGGACATCGCCGAGCACTTTGCAAAGCTGCTTGAACGGCAGCGGTTCGTCGGCGACGAAGAGCAGCGATTCGATCACCGGCTTCAATTCTTCACGCGTCGCACGAATCTCGTCCTCGTCTTCGCCGGACGCTTCCACGAAAGTTCCGTTCAGCGATTCAGACGCCAACTCGGAAGACCGTTCGATGACGGCCTCTGACACGGTTTCATCTGACGCGATGATCCTGATCCGCTCAGACGCAGCGTCTTCATCGCCGGTTGAAAGAAACTCGTCCTCGATCAATTCATCTTCCGCCAGAATTTCAGCGAGCGATTCGCCGTCGAATCGCTCGCCGTTGCTCGCGTCGTTATTCAAATCTTCCGCCTCCAAAGCGGACTCTTCGTGTTGTTGTTTCTCTTCACTCATAACGTTTCTTCGGGCGCTCCGCCATTCGCAATCTCAATCGGTTGTTGTTCGACGCTCTGCTCCGCAGTTGATTCAACCGCCCGCTCTTCAGCGTTCTGCTCGACAGGCTCTTCCTCGATCTCCGGCGGCGGCTCGGTTCGCTTGCGGGCGAAGATGTCGCCGAACAATTCGCGCTGCACCAAATGAATCTTCCACTCCTTGACCAGTTCGAGGAAGGCAAGGAAGGTAATGATCAGCTCGCGTTTCGAGCGCGACATTTCGAACAGTTCGCGCACGTTGACCTGTTCGTAACGGTCGAGCAGATCGTGAATCTGCTGAAGCTTTTCAGCGATGGTCACCTCGTCGCGCGCTATCTCCAACTCTATTTTCTCTTCAGCGCGTTTGAGGATTTCGCGGAAGACGCGAAGCAGATCGAAGACCGTCGCCGAAACTTCCGGATTGCTGCTGTCGGTTTCGAGTTGGCCGCGCGTGTAGCAGGCCGCTTCGATCTCGCCGCGCGAATAGAGCATCTGCGAAGCCGATTTGAATTTCTGGTATTCGAGCAGCCGTTCGACCAACTCCGCGCGCGGGTCTTCGTTCAAATCTTCCTCGCCCTCGATCTTCGGGGCGGGCGGCAGGAGCATCTTCGACTTGATGTAAATCAGCGTCGAAGCCATGACCAGAAAATCGCCCGCGACGGCGATGTCCAGTTCCTGCATCATCTCAAGATAAGCCAGATACTGCGCGGTGATGTGCGCGATGGGGATGTCGGAAATGTCTATCTCGTCTTTTTTGATCAGATAGAGCAGCAGGTCGAGCGGCCCCTCGAAGACTTCGAGCTTGACGCGGTAAGAATCGCGCCTCGCTTCATCATCACGTTCGGGCGCGTCGGCCAGCGCGACGCCTGTTGCGGCTTTGGTTTTGTCGGATTGCCGTTTTGCCATTCGTTATTTCAATACCAATCAATCTTCATCGCGCGTCGCACTTCGCCCATCACGCGCCCCGCCTCTTCGCGCGCCCGTTTTGTGCCTTCCAACAAAATGTCGCGCACTTCATCCTGATGATCGCGATAATAATTCAACCGCTCGGTGATCGGCGCCAGGTATTCGATCAGCGCGTCGGCCAGAGCTTTTTTGCGGTCAACACAGCCGATGCGTGCGTTGCGGCAATCGTCGTCGAATTTGTCGGCGACCTCGGCGGGCACAAACAGCCGGTGCGTCTGGCACACGTCGCAATTTTCGGGATGGCCGGGATCGGTGCGCTTGATGCGCGTGCGGTCGGTGA
>JAJVID010000088.1:0-11373 GCA_022072205.1 Acidobacteriota bacterium | reverse complement strand
GCGTTGCGGCAATCGTCGTCGAATTTGTCGGCGACCTCGGCGGGCACAAACAGCCGGTGCGTCTGGCACACGTCGCAATTTTCGGGATGGCCGGGATCGGTGCGCTTGATGCGCGTGCGGTCGGTGATCATCTGCCGCACTTTCGCGCGAATCACATCGGGCGAATCACCAAGCTCGATAGTGTTGTTGTAGCTCTTCGACATCTTGCGCCCGTCAGTGCCGATGAGCTTCGGCGTTTCGGTCAACAACGCTTCCGGTTCGGGAAAGACTTCGCCGTAAAAATTGTTGAAGCGGCGCACGATCTCGCGCGTCAATTCGACGTGCGCGACCTGATCCTGTCCGACCGGGACGTAATCGGCTTTGTACATACAGATGTCCGCAGCCTGCAAAACCGGATAGCCGAGAAAGGCGTAATTGCCCAGGTCTTTGTCGGTGATGTTTTCGCGCTGTTCTTTGTAAGTCGGCACGCGTTCGAGCCAGCCGAGCGGCGTGACCGCTGAAAAATACATATGCAGTTCGGCGTGTTCGAGTACGAGCGATTGGACGAAGATCGTGGATTTGTTCGGATCGAGTCCGGCGGCGAGCCAGTCGGTGACCATCGCCATCGTGTTTTCTTTGATCTTCGACGTGTCGGCGTAATCGCTGGTGAGCGCGTGCCAATCGGCGATGAAATGATAACTTTTATAGCTGTCCTGCAGCTTGACCCAGTTTTTAAGCGCGCCCTCGTAATTGCCGAGGTGCAAACGGCCCGTCGGGCGCATTCCGCTAACAATTCTTTTCATAACTGACAATGAAAATCCGAACAGGGCGAGCGTCTTCTTTAGAAGAGACGAACCTGAAATCCACCTTGAATGTTCAAGCAGCGTGTCAGATGCCCCAAAGTAACCTGATCACAAATACTCTCACCGGCGACATGATAAAACCGAACACTCCCATCCAGAGCAGCCCCAACAGGATGATCCAGGAGTAGGGGCGAAGCTGGTCATAGATGTCTCTGAGGCTATCGGGCAGCAACGTTTCGAGAACGTGGCTTCCATCCAGCGGCGGTATCGGAATCAGGTTGAAGACCGCCAGGGCTACATTGAGGAGCAACATCAAACTGAGAAACGTACAGACCGGCGTCAGCCAATCCGGCTGGCCCACCATAGGTTGGATCACTGTGAAAGGCCCGGTCATGCCGGGTAACACCATCCCACCCAGAAGCATGGCTTTCATCACAATGAAGGTTACCAAAGCGAGCAGGAGATTACTGATCGGGCCTGCGGCGGAAACCGCGATGTTGGCCATATCCTTGCTGCGCCATCTGAGCGGATTGACGTCCACAGGTTTTGCCCAACCGATCAGCGGGGGGAAGCCCTGCAGGAATCCCATCAGCGGAATCAGGATCGTGCCTAAAGGATCAACGTGCGCCATCGGGTTGAGCGATATCCGGCCCTGCAAACGAGCCGTGTCATCGCCAAACCAGTATGACGTTACGGCATGGGCCGATTCGTGAACCGAGAGCGAGAGAATGAAAGCGATAAAGTAAAAGATCAAATCGCCGATTTGAACTGTCAAGAGGGATTCCATGTCCAGTGATTGATCTCCGTGAATTGTGGATGCTTGAAAGAATGGCCAAACTAGCACGCTGTTTGAAGGGCTGTCAATTTAGCGTTTTCACGCATTAGTCGCCCTCGCACAAGGCCACCTGGGCGCGCCTTATTTTCGATCTCCCGTCAATCCGGACGGCGCGCAAAACAATCTCGCGCGAAGAAACCAGCGCAGCGCCGCGCTCCAGAGCCAGTTCGTAAACCTCGCCCGTCAGGTCGTAATGCGGGATTGATTTCATCTGAAACCATTCGCGCCTGATCCCAAGGCTCTCAGCGAACCGGTGCAACTCTTCGAGCGAGCAGTCCGAAACCAGATGGCCGCAGCGGCGATGCCAGTAACGGACGGGGCCGCGCGCGCCGTTGTAAAAAGAATCAATCAATATTGCCATAGAATGAGTTCGCGCTTTTCGTGAGGCTGATCGAATTATTGATTCCCGGACTGCGCTTCGATTTGCAAAGCGATAACCGGCTCAGCCACAGGAGCCACACTCTTGCTCTTCGGCGCCGCTCTCTTCCCCTTTTTGTTAGCGCCCTTAACGCCGGACTTCTTCACATTCTTTTTGACCGGCTTTGCCTTCTTCACCTTCCTGGCCTCGCTCCGAGCGGCCTTCTTCTCCACTCTCCTGGACGATTT
The DNA here is from genome assembly GCA_022072205.1 of Acidobacteriota bacterium. Taxonomy (GTDB): domain Bacteria; phylum Acidobacteriota; class Blastocatellia; order RBC074; family RBC074; genus JAJVID01. The sequence goes on along the minus strand of JAJVID010000088.1, from coordinate 9,150 downwards.
CTTCACGACCTTTTTGCTCTCTTTGTCATTTGGGTGGTCGTTGAGCTTCAACTGCAATTGTGCGAGGAATTCGATGGTGCGCTGCAATTCCTTCTCGAACTTTTCTTCGCCCAGTTTGCGGCGCGATTTTTTGAGCGCTTTCTTGACGCGCCCGACCAGATTGCTTTTGCCTTTCGGCTCTTTGTCCTTTGTTTCTTTGCCAGCGGGAAGCTTATTTTTTCCTTTGGTCATTTCCGTACCTCTCAAACGCGCAATCAGTCTTGCGGTTTGTTATTTCGTGACTGTGTGATTCGGTTCATCCACGAGGCCACAAGTATAAAGTAGCCCACGCCAAGTGTCAGGGTCAGACGGACTGGATTTGACGCTCGCGGCGGCGTCAACCTATCATTCCGGCCTCCGGCGAATTCCTATTTCCAAGTTGAGGTAATCAAGATAATGGCGGAAACGCGAGTAGAGATTTTCAGAAAGATGCTCAACGGCGACCCGAACAATACTACAGTCCGCTTCGGTCTGGCCAATGAATTGCTCAAGCTCGAACGATTTGAAGAGGCCGCGAATGAATTGAGTACCTATCTGAGCCAAACCGACGATCAAGGCGCCGCATACGGGAAACTGGCGCAGGCTCTTGAAAGATTGGGCCGCGTGGACGAAGCGCGCGAGGCTTACCAGCAAGGGATCGCCGCCGCCAACCGTCACAAACATCCGGGAATGGCGCAGGATTTCGAGATGGCGCTGGCCGATTTGGTTTAGAAGGAAGAAGACAGAAGACAGAAGACAGAAAGCAATTGCCCATTAAAGATACTACTGCTCCTTGCAAACTTCCTTCTGTCTTCTGTCTTCTGTCTTCTGTCTTCTGTCTTCTGTCTTCTGTCTTCTGTCTTCTGTCTTCTGTCTTCTTTTTACTTCACCACCATCCCAAAATCTTCCACCAAACCGCTCCCACCACAGCCCAAATCAGGATATTCGGGACGGAAGCGATCAATCCCAACTGCCACCATTTCTGTTGCGTGACGTAATCGGCGCCGAAATAGATCGGCCCGGGCGTCGTGCCGTAATGCGTCAGGCCGGCGGACAGATTTGAAAAATAAGCCAGCAGGGCCGCAGCCAGAAACGGCGGCGCTCCGGCCAGTGTGACCACGATCAGGAACGGCGTGTACATTGCCAGCGCGTGCGCCGAGATGCTGGCGAAAGCGTAATGCGCGTAAAAATAAACGAGCGCCAACAACGCGAGCGCGGCCCACCACCGCCATCCTGAAGTGACCCCGGCGGCTGATTCAGCGAATTTCTTCGTGATTCCTGTCTCGCCCAAAGCTTCGGCCATTCGCACCATCCCGCCGTACCAGATGAACACGTCCCAGGCCGCGTGTTCCGCAAGCGCGTCCTGCCAACCGATCACGCTGGTCAGAAGCAGCAGGCAGATGCCAATCAACGCGACGACCGAATAATCAACCGCGTGCAATCTGTTCGTTGTCGCCCACATCAACGCGACGAAGGCGAAGATGATCAACATGACTATTTCGCGCCACGACATCCGCCCCATCTTTTCAAGCTCCATTCTGGCGAATTTCGCGGCGTCGGGTGTGTGCGTGACTTCGGGCGGGAAGAGCCGATAGAGCAGCGGCGGCGTGATCATCAAACAAATCAAACTGGGTACGATGGCGCCCATCAGCCACGTCGGATAATTCAGATCAATCCCGCCCTGCTGTTTTGCGAATCTCTGAATCAGCAGATTGCCCGCCTGTCCGGTCAGAAACGTGGCGCAGACGATCACTTCGCATTGATAAATGAAGCTCATCAGAAACGAACCGAGACGCCCGGCAGTCGGCCCCGGCTTCGAGTCGTAAGCTTCAACAACGCTCTTTGTGATGGGAAAAATGATCCCGCCGGAACGCGCGCCGTTCGACGGAATCACCGACGCCAACAGAAAATCCGTGCCGACCAGCGCGTAACCCAACCCCAGCGACCGATGGCCGATGGCCCGGATGAAAAGCAGCGCAATACGACGGCCCAGTCCGGTTTTGATCATCGCCCGCGACATGAAAAAAGCCGCGAGCACCAGCCACACGACCGGATCGGCGTATCCCATCAGCGTTGATTTGATGCGAAGCGTCTCGACAGCTTTCAAATTGGGATTGGCCGGATCGGTCACGGTCGCAATCATCGCTTCGCTGAGCGGCATTGATTTCGTCACCGCAATGGCCGCAATGCCCAGCAGGACCATCGCTCCGCCAGGCGCAGGCCGCAGGATCGAACCAACAATGGTGGCGATGAAAATCGCCAGCAGCCGCCACGATTGCGGCGTGACGCCTTCAGGAACCGGCGCCAGATAAACCGCCACGCCCGAAAGCACAGTGATCGCCCATTTGATGGTCAGATTGCGGATTTGAACCTGACGGTCTTTCCGCTCAGGCGCGGAACCAGGATTGGTCTCCATTTGCAGCAGGCCCTTTTGTTGATGGTTGTGAAGCTTACAGATTTTGACGTGATTTCCGAGCGCGCGCGATACTAGCATCGCGCACATCACCGCTCAAGTTTCGCCGCCTTTCAATGAACTGTATTTAACATAGCTTTTACCAACCAGTGTCTGAAAACGAACGTCTAACGCGCCGTTCCTGATTTATAATCTGCGCGGAAAATCTACCCGACAACTTTTAAACAGTTAGGCAGGCAAGGGGGAAAGAAATGACAAAGAGATTTTTCCGAAACACCGCTGCGCTGATCCTGGCGTTCACTCTCACCACGCTCTCCGCATTCGCGCAAGGCTCTGACAAATCGAGACCGCAACCATCGCAGCCTCTGGACGAAAAGAATAATCCGGCGTTGATCGGCAAACGCGACATCAACAAGGGCCAGATAGAGTTCTACTCGGTCGAGCGCGAAGTCGCCATTGGCCGCCAACTCGCCGCTGAGGTTGATCGCAGTTCGAGGATCATCACTGACCCGCTCATCAACGAATACGTCAACCGCGTCGCTCAAAATCTGGTGCTGCATTCCGATTCAAAAGTCCCGTTCACGATCAAAGTGGTTGATACCGAGGAGGTGAACGCTTTCGCGCTGCCCGGCGGCTTTCTTTACGTCAATCGGGGCTTGCTCGAAGCCGCCGACAACGAAGCCGAAGTCGCGGGCGTGATCGCGCACGAGATCGCGCACGTTGCGGCGCGTCACGGCGTCGAGCAGGCGTCGAAGGGCGAGTTGTTCAACTATCTCTCGATCCCGTTGATCTTCATGGGTGGAATAGGCGGTTACGCCATCCGTCAGGCCGTGGGGCTGGCCGTTCCGCTGACGTTCCTGAAATTTTCGCGCGGCGCCGAGAAAGAGGCCGACCGGCTGGGGGCGCAATATATGTGGGCTTCGGGTTACGATCCCAACGCGCTGATCACGTTCTTCGAGAAATTGCAGGCCAAGGACAAGAGGAAACCGGGCACGCTGTCGAAAGTTTTCAGCACGCATCCAATGACCGGCGACCGCATCACTGAGGTGCGCGAGTTGATCGGGCGCTTCCCCGACCGGGGCGAATATCAGGTCAGCACTTCGGAATTCAATCAGGTGAAGTCGCGCATCGTGTCCGCCAGCGCATCCAGTCGCGCCGCAAGTCGTGACGCCGACGCGCGCCGCCCGACGCTCAAACGCCGCCCTCAAACCACGACCAGCGACGACTCCGGCGACTCCGAAGCGCCGAATCGCCCGGTGCTCAAACGCCGCGATCCGTCATCGAGCGATGATCCGAGCGACTCGGGCAATTCAACTGAAGACACCGGACGCCCGACACTCAAACGCCGAACGCCGAGCGACGATGCCGAGGCTTCCGGTTCATCTTCGACTCAACAGGAAGATTCGACGGGCCGTCCGGTGCTCAAGCGCCGCGACGAAACGCAAAGCAGCGATCAGCCCACCGGTTCATCGCAACCGGGTTCTTCGCAGCAATCTGAAACGCCCGGAAAGCCGACGCTGAAACGGCGAACCGATTCGCAACCCGAAAAGCCTTGATCGTACGAGGCGGAAACACGAAAGGCGCAAGAGAGTTTCAAACCTCTCTTGCGCCTTTTCTTTTTGAGCGATCGGTTTTGCTCAAACGTCCGCTCTCAAAGATGCCAGCCGCGCCGCGCCGATCAATGCGGCTTTGTCGCCAAGAGCCGCGTTCACGATCCGGCACTGTCGCGCCGAAGCCGGCATTGTCCATCTGCCGGCCTCTTCCCGAATCTTGTCCAAATAAGGTTTGAGCGCCAAACCAACAACGCCTCCGATCACAATCGCATCAGGGTTGAGAGTCGAAATCAGATTGGCGACGCCGCGCCCGATCCAGCGGCAGGTTTCGTTGACGGATTCCAGCGCCAACGCGTCGCCGCCACGCGCAGCGCGAATGATCGTCGTGTCGTCCAGTTGCGCCGCGTCGTCTTTGATCAAATGGCCGATCACCGATTTCGCGCTGCCGTCCCAGCCCTCGATAGCGCGACGTTTCAATGCCGCGCCTGCAACTTCGACGGTTAAACATCCGCGCGATTCAAACTCCGGTTTGAAATTTTCGCTCAAGGCAAGCCAACCCGCCGCGCCCGCCAACCCGGCGGCGCCCTGCACGGCGCGCCCGTCCGCGATGATTCCAGCCTCCACGTCTTCGCCGATTGAAAGATAAACGACGTTGTTTTTCCCGCGAGCCGCGCCGATCCACGCTTCGCCAGCCGCCAACGCGGCGGCGCGCGAATTGATGATCATCGCAGGCTGCGCCGAATCGCTGAGTTTGGCCCGCGCGCGTCTTTCGTCAGGCGGCGTACGAACGTCAATGCCCGCGCCGTTCAGTCCCTCCTCGATCATTTGAAGCAGCGCGACGCGAGTCCACTCTTTTGGACCTCTTGGTCCTTTCGACTCAGGAATTGAAACGCGGCCAGTCGCCGGGTCAACCACGCCCGCAGCCGAAAAGCCGATGGCGTTGATCGGGCTGCTGACGCGCGATTGCGAAACGGCCAATGCGACAATCATCTTCGTCATCTCAGCGGCGGCGGCGCGCGTCGTTCGCTGCGGCATGGCGCTTTCGCTCGCCTCGACCACTCGGCCATTTTCATTGACCAGCGCCGCTGTAATCTTCGCGTGATCGAACATGATCCCGATAGTTAAGGGCAGGACCTGAATCTGAGACGTGGTTTTCGATGTGTCTTTCACGATCTGACTCTCCATCAACAAGTTTAACTTCGGCGTGAGCCGCCGCCATTATACTCGCCCTCCGTCCGGTTGACTCGCGCCCGCCGCAATGGCCGAAATTTGCGCGCGCCTTTTCTTTGCCCGCCCTTTAGCCTAAATTGTCAGGCGTTCAACGATTGGCATTCAAACACAACCTAAAACATTGGAGACCCGACTATGATCAATCGAAGGTCATTTTTGTCTACTGCAACCCGAAGTGTGATCGGAGCCGCCGCTCTGACTGCGCTCAACCGAATCGAAGGCAGAGCCGCCACGAAGCTCGGCGCCATCGGCGTGCAGCTTTACACCGTGCGCGGCCAGATGGCGAAGGACTTTGAAGGCTCGCTGCAAAAGATCGCCGCCATCGGCTACAAGGAAGTCGAATTCGCGGGCTATTACAACAAATCGCCGAAAGACATCAAGGCAATCCTCGACCGTCACGGCTTGACCGCGCCAGCGGCTCACATTCCATTGAACGACATCCAAACCAAACTCGACCAGACAATCGAAGCCGCGAAGGCCATCGGTCATCAATTCCTGATCTGCCCTTATCTGGAAGACAAAGACCGGCGGACGCTGGACGATTACAAACGCCACGCCGAAACGTTCAATCGCGCGGGCGAGGCTTGCAGCAAGGCTGGAATCCTGTTCGGCTACCACAATCATAATTTCGAGTTCGAAGCGAAAAACGGAAAACTGCCCTACGACCTTCTGCTGGCCGAGACAGACAAAAATCTGGTGAAGATGGAACTCGACCTTTACTGGATTTCAAAGGCTGGGCAAGACCCGGTCGCTTACCTCAACAAATACAAAGATCGTTTCGCCATGTTCCACGTCAAGGAGATGGACAAGACTCCGAAGCGCGGGATCACCGAAGTCGGGCGCGGCGTGATAGATTTCAAAACCATCTTCGCCAAAGCGCCGAAGGGAGCGATCAAGCATTATTTCGTCGAGCAGGACACCTGCCCCGGCTCGCCGTTCGACAGCATCAAGATCAGTTACGATTACCTGAGGCAGTTGGAGTTTTAACCGCCCCGTGTCCACAACATCGCACCCGCAAATTCAGGCTCAATCGCACAACTCCTTTCTCAAAAAGCTTGCCGCTCCGGATTCGACAATGCTACTTGTCGTGCTGATCTGGGGCGGCAACTTCGCCATCGTCAAATCGGCGCTCGTTCAAATCGCGCCGCTGCCGTTCACGGCCATCAGATTCTCGATTGCGTCGCTTCTGTTGATGTTGTTGCTGTGGCGGCGCGAAGGCGATTGCGCGTTTCCCAAAGAAAATTTCTGGAAGCTCGTCTGGCTCGGAATCATCGGCAACACCGCTTATCAGGCGCTGTTCGCCTCCGGGCTTGCGCGCACGACCTCGGCCAACGCTTCGTTGATTCTGACGACGACGCCCGCGCTGACTGCGCTCATCGGAGGTCTGATCGGGATAGAACGCATCTCCAGAAACGTGATAGCCGGCGTCGGGCTGGCGTTCGGCGGAATAGCGATTGTGATGGGATCGCGCGGCGCGGCGCTGTCATCGCAAACGCTGATCGGCGATCTTCTGACTTTTGTTTCTGTTTTTTGCTGGACGGCTTATGTGTTGGGAATGCGCACGGTCAGCGGGAACATTTCATCTCTGCGGGCGACGACGCTGACAATGGTCGCAGGCACGCCGGGATTGCTGCTGCTCGGATTGCCCGGTCTGGTGAGAACCGACTGGTCGCGCGCAGGCGGCTCGATACTGTTCGCCATCATTTATTCGTCGGCATTGGCGTTGGTGGTCTGTTATCTGCTCTACAACCGCAACGTGCGACTGATCGGCGGAGTCCGCACGACGATCTACAGTTGCGCGATTCCGGTGGTCGCGGCTCTGGCGGCCTGGCCGATGTTGGGTGAAAAACCGACGCTGGCGCAGGGCGCCGGCGCGGTTCTGATCGTCGCTGGCGTGCTGGCGACAAGGCGAAACGATTGAAGAGTTGTTATGCGGCAGAGCGAACGTTAATATCAAAGCCCGAAGGAGTGACAATCGGATTTATCCAATGAGAAGTTTCAAGACCGCATTTCTGCTTTTGTTTTTGATCATTCCGGCATTCGCCTCTCCCGCTCAATCAGAGATTGATCAACTGATCAAAGCTCTGCAGGCGAAATACAACAAGCTGTCCTCGCTCGCCGCCGATTTCACGCAGGTTTACACCGCGCCCGGCGCGCGCGCGCGACGCGAAAGCGGAAGGCTGCTGCTGAAAAAACCTGGCAAGATGCGCTGGGATTACACTTCGCCCGAAGCGAAGTTGTTCATCTCCGACGGCAGATGGCTTTACGAATACGTCCCGGCGGAAAAGTACGCCACGCGCAGTTCGGTGAAAGAAGCTGATGACCTGCGCGCGCCGTTCGCGTTCCTGCTCGGTCGTGGCAACTTGCGGCGCGATTTCAAGCGCATCGAATTCGCCAGCGAATCTCCGGTGAAAGCGGGCAATAAAGTTTTGCGGATGGTTCCGAAGCGGGCGGCGGATTTCAAAGAACTGCTGATCGAAGTCGAGCCGAACAGCTTACAGCTCGCGCGGCTCTCGATCATCGAAACGAACGGCGCGCGTTCGGATTTCGTCTTCTCGAACATTCAGGAAAACGCCCCCGCGTCCGCCGCGCAATTCATCTTCAAAGCTCCGCCCGGTGTCGAAGTCCGAAACAACTAACCTGGGAGCGCGCGCCTGGGAGCGCACGCTTCCAGCGTGCAAGCCTGGGGACGCACGCTTCCAGCGTGCGCCCCAGAGACAATTCACGAATGACAAAACTTCACATCTTTTCCGACTTCGACGGCACGATCACCGAAAAAGACACGCTGGTTTTTCTGGCGACACATCTTGGCGGCGGCGCTGAGATGGTCGAAGCCATCGGGCGTTTGATCGTTGAAGGCAGAATGAGCCTGCGCGACGCGACCATCGCCGAAATGGGCAGCATCCGCAGACCTTTCAGCGACGCCGTGAACTTGTTGCGCGAACGGGTTCGGATTGACGCTGGATTTATTCAATTTGCCCGCTGGATCGAGGGCAGGAAAATTCCGCTGACCGTTTTGAGCGCCGGCTTCCATCAATTCATTGATCTGTTCATTTCGCGCGACGAGTTCCCGCACATTGAAATTCTGGCGAACAGCATTCGTCCCGACGAAGAGCTTGGCTGGCAATGCGAATTCCGCGATGAAACGCATTGGGGTCACGACAAGGCGAGACATTTGGAAGAAGCGCGTCGGCGTGGCGAATACGTCATCTTCATAGGTGACGGATTGTCGGATCGAGCGGCGGCGGAAATCGCGGATGAAGTCTTCGCCAAACATTCGCTGGCCGAATATTGCCGCGAGCGCGGGATCAATTGCCACGAATACCAAACGTTCACCGAGATACTGAAACAATTGCAAAGCAGATTTTGATCGAAAACTATGAGCGCATCGGGATTGGTTCCAAGTCAATTGAGCGAAGAGCAGGCGCTGCTGAAGAAACGCGAAGAGCTTGCCGAACTCGAATCCACGCTTGCCGAACACGAGTCGGAGCTTGCGAATCTGCAATCCGGCCTGCGCGCGTTCGAGGGCCGTTACCTGAACCTGGTCGGCGAGCGTTACGACGAACTGGCCGAGATCGAGAAAGAGATCGCAAAGTTGCAGGGGCTTGATGTCGAAGACGAAGAGTCGGGGTCGCTGGCCGACGATGAAGTCGGCTGCGGCCAGAATCGTTTTCATTCCGACAAACTCAAAAAGCTTTACCGCGAAGTCGCGCGCAAATTCCATCCTGATCTCTCCTCCTGTCCGCAAGAGCGCCAGCATCGGCATCAACTGATGGTCGAAATCAACCGCGCTTACGAAACCGGCGCTGAAGACCGTTTGCAGGAATTGCTGGAAGCCGGCGAAGGGCTGGAGAAGGTCGAGATCAGCGGCGCGATGTCGGCCGAAATGATCCTGCTGGTTCGCAAAATCGCCGAAGCAAAACATCGCCTGGCCCA
>JAJVID010000091.1:68280-76382 GCA_022072205.1 Acidobacteriota bacterium | reverse complement strand
TGCGGGCTGGCGTGGATCGGGTTGTTGGTTCCGGCGTTGAAGCCGCTTTACGATTACGGCTGGTTCGTGGGCTTCGGCGCGTCGGCAGTTATTCATTACGTTTTGATGAAAGCGTTTCCATCGCAGGCAGAAGTCGTGGTGGAAGCTGAGGCAATCTGAGGAGGAAATGTTATGGCACGAACCGTCAAATGCGGTCTCATTCAGGCTAAAAACGCCGCGCCCACCGACGCGCCCATCGAAGAGATCAAGCGCGTCAACATCGAAAAACATCTCGGCCTGATCGAACAGGCGGCCAAACAGGGCGTGAAGATTTTATGCATGCAGGAAGTCTTCACCACGCCTTATTTCTGCGCCGAACAACAGACGCGATGGTACGAAGCGGTCGAGAAGATTCCCAACGGCCCGACCGTTAAGCTGATGCAAGAGACGGCGCGCAAACACGGGATGGTCATCATCGTTCCGATTTACGAAGAAGAGATCACCGGCGTCTATTACAACACCGCCGCCGTGATTGACGCCGACGGCAAATACCTGGGCAAATATCGCAAGAACCATATCCCGCACGTCGCGCCGGGATTTTGGGAGAAGTTCTATTTCAAGCCGGGCAATCTGGGCTATCCGACTTTCGAGACGGCCTACGCGCGCATCGGCGTCTACATCTGCTACGACCGGCATTTTCCAGAAGGCGCGCGGGCGTTGGGATTGAACGGCGCTGAGATTGTTTTCAACCCATCGGCGACGGTCGCCGGTTTGTCTGAATATCTGTGGAAGCTGGAACAGCCTGCGCACGCCGTAGCCAACGGTTATTTCATCGCGGCGATCAATCGCGTCGGTTATGAAGCCCCCTGGAACATCGGCGAATTTTATGGCCAGAGCTATTTTTGCGATCCGCGCGGGCAGATCATCGCGCAGGCGCCGCGCGACGAGGACGCGCTGGTCGTAGCCGATCTGAATCTGGATATGATCCGCGAGGTCAGAAACACCTGGCAGTTCTTTCGCGACCGCAGGCCGGAGACTTATGATTTACTGGCGCGGGAATAGCCGAAGCAGTGGAGGTAACGAAGATGTCTGAAATTACTTTTGAAAGCGTGCTGACGCAGGTTCGACAGCTACCGTGGCAGGAGCGGCAAAAGTTGGTTGAGACTCTGGTTGAAGAGTTGAAGCCGGCGGCGCCGCCGCCGCACCCCAGGCGCGTGCCGTGGAAAGATCGCAGCCGGGAAGCCCGATGGCTGAAAGAAAATGCGCGCGAATATGCCGGGCAATGGGTGGCGTTGGAAGGCGACCAGTTAATCGCCGCCGGCTCGACAGCGGTTGAGGTTCGAGACGCCGCAGCCGCCGCCGGCGTTGATCGTCCGTTGCTCGTCCAGGTCGAAGACCCGGACGGGTTGCCCTTTGCCGGATTTTAGCGATGGCGTATCAACTCGACTTTAAAATCGGTTACCACTACGAGACAACCAAAGATGGGATTTCTATTCCTGTTGTTCTGGCTTCCGGCAATCAGCTTATCGAATGCTGGACAAAGCTTGACACAGGAGCCGAGTACTGCCTTTTTCAGCGAAGAGTGGCCGACGCGCTTGGGCTTGAAGTTGAAAGCGGAGACCCGAAGTGGATGGGAACTTTAACCGGGAGCCTGCTCTCTTACGGTCACGAAGTTTCGATCCAAACATTCGATTTGGTTTTTGATGCGACGGTTTACTTTGCCGCCGAATATGACATCCCGCGCAACCTGTTGGGCAGACACGGATGGCTGCAAATGCTGCGCGTCGGCCTGATTGATCACGATGAAATTATCTATCTGAGCGCTTACAACGAAGCGGAGTAAATTCTATGGAATTCGCAATCACCTTTAAACCTGACATGACGCCGGAACGCATCGTCCATCTGACGAGGCAGGCTGAATACAACGGCTTCAGCTACGGCTGGATGTTCGATTCGCACGTGCTGTGGCAGGAGCCTTATCCGTTGTTGACCTTGATGGCCGCGAACACTGAAGAGATGAGGTTCGGCACGTGCGTGACCAACCCGGCGGTGCGCGATTGGACGGTGACGGCGAGTCTGCTCGCCACGATCAATCGCATTTCGGGCGGGCGGATGGATCTGGGCATCGGGCGCGGCGACAGTTCGCGGCGCGTGATGGGCAAACGCCCGACGACGCTTGCCGACCTCGAAGCCTGCGTGCAAACGGTGCGCGATCTGTGCGCGGGCAAACAAATCGTTTACGAAGATCAACCGATCCAGATGACCTGGGCCGATGCGGGCGTTCCGCCGGTGTGGGTGGCGGGCTACGGGCCGAAGGCTCTGCGATGCGCGGGCAAAATCGGCGATGGCGTGATCCTGCAATTCGCCGATCCGCATTTGATCAAATGGTGTTTGCAGTTCGTCCGCGAAGGCGCTGAAGAAGCCGGGCGCGATTTCTCGAAGATCAAAGTGATGAGCGCCGCGCCAGTCTGGGTTTCCGATGATCTGGCCGAAGCGCGCGACCGCGTGCGCTGGTTCCCCGCCCTGGTTTCAAATCACGTGGCTGATCTGGTCTCGCGCTACAAGCCGGAGGAGTTGCCGGCGGAATTGACCGCGTACATCAAAGATCGCAAAGGCTACAACTATCTGCACCACGCCGAGGTCGGCAGCAGCAACGCCGAGTTCGTCACCGACGAAGTGGTTGATCGTTTCTGCATCGTCGGGCCGGTGAAAGAGCAGATGCGGCGGTTGAAGGAGCTTGAAGCGGTCGGCGTGACGCAATTCAATATTTATCTGATGTGCGGCGACGAGGAGCAGACGGTCGAGATTTATGGGCGCGAAGTGATTCCGGCTTCCTGAGTCGCAGGCGCTCCTCAGAGGGCCTCTTGTTTACGTGTTAGAATTCGGCTGGAGGTAAACGGATATGGAGCAAACCATCAAACTTGAGATGACTAAAAGCGAAGCCTCACTGTTGAGCGCGGTAATTGAGCGATGCCTGAAAACAATTCGTGAGGCGATTGAACGGATAGATCAGGCTGAAGCTGAAAGATTGCAGTTGCAGTCCGAAACCCGATCTACGCTTGCCCAACTAAGGGCAATGTTCAAAGCCGGTCGCTAACTTCCGCCGTCCGGCAAAGACAGCGGCGAAACTGAAAGGTAGAAATTTATGAACGTAGTCTGCAATAACTTCATCGGCGGCGATTTGATTCCCGCAAAATCCGCTCAATTCACTCCGGTCTACAATCCATCGCGCGGCGAAGTGATCGCCGAAGCGCCGGAGAGCGACGCGAAATCCGTTGATCAGGCCGTGCGGGCCGCTCGCGAAGCCTTTCCGGCCTGGGCTGACACTCCGGTTGTCGAGCGCGCGCGCGTGATGTTCCGCTTCGCGCATCTGCTCGAACAAAATTTCGACGAGTTGGCTCGATTGATCACGCGCGAGCACGGCAAGACGCCGGAAGAGGCGAAGGGCGACGTGCGGCGCGGCATCGAGATGGTCGAGTTGGCCTGCCACGCGCCGACGATATTGATGGGGCAGACGCTCGATCAGGTCGCGCGCGGCATTGATGGGCGCGTCGAGCGGCATCCGCTTGGAGTCTGCGTCGGCATCACGCCGTTCAATTTTCCCGCGATGGTTCCGCTGTGGATGTTTCCCATTGCGATTGCCTGCGGCAACACTTTCATCCTGAAGCCTTCGCCGAAAGTTCCGCTGACGCCGATGCGGTTGGCCGAATTGCTGGCCGAAGCCGGATTGCCCAAAGGCGTTTTCAACGTCGTTCACGGTGGCGCGGAGACGGTTGACGCGCTGCTCAAACATCCCGATGTCGCGGCCATCAGCTTCGTCGGCTCGACCAAAGTGGCGAAGTACATTTACGAGGTCGGAACAGCGCACGGCAAACGCGTGCAGGCGGCGGGCGGAGCGAAAAATTACATGCTCGTGTTGCCCGACGCCGACATGGACGCGACAACGAATCAGATCATCGGCGCAGCCTTCGGTTGCAGCGGGCAACGATGCATGGCCGGAAGCGTCGCGGTCGCGGTCGGCAAGGCGGGCGATCCGCTGATCGAGAGCCTGGACGCGGCGGCGAAGAAAATGCGCGTCGGGCCTACTGACAATGGCGGCAATGTTGATATGGGGCCGGTGATTGACGGGGCGGCGCGCGACCGAATCAAAAGTTACATTGACGTTGGCTTGAACGAAGGCGCGAAACTGGCGACGGATGGGCGCGGCGTAATGCTGACCGAATTGAGCGGGGGATTTTTCGTCGGCCCGACAATTTTCGACAACGTGTCGCCAGAGATGAAGATCGCGAGCGACGAAATCTTCGGGCCGGTCTTGTCGGTGATGCGCGTTGACGATTTGAGCGAGGCTATCGCGCGCGCCAATCAATCGCCATACGGCAACGGCGCAGTGATCTTCACGCGCGACGGCGGCGCGGCGCGCACGTTCGCGCGCTACGTCAATTGCGGAATGATCGGCGTCAACGTCGGCGTGCCCGCGCCGATGGCCATCTTTCCGTTCACCGGATGGAACCAGTCGTTTTTCGGCGACCTGCACATTCAGGGTCACGAAGGTTTTCACTTTTACACTCACAATAAAGTCATCCTGAGCCGGTGGAACGATCCGGGCAAGCGCGTGCTGGGCTGGTAACCGAAATGAAGATCATTCCGCTCGGAACCAGTTCAGGAAAACCGACACTGCATCGCAACGTCAGCGCGCTGGCCATCGTCGGCGACGGCGAATGGTGGCTCTTCGATTGCGGCGAGGCGACTCAGACACAGATCGCGCGCGCCGGTCTGTCGCCGCAAAAACTCGCGGGTATTTTCATTTCGCATCTGCACGGCGATCACTTCAACGGCCTGCCCGGATTGCTTTCGACGATGTCGCTCGATCAGCGCGAGAAGGAATTGACGCTGATCAGCCCCGTTGGCGTTGACGAATATCTGACGCTGCTCGCGCGGTTGAAAATCTGCTACGTCAATTACCCGCTCAGGCTGCGCGAATTCGACGGGCGGTATTTCGCCGGCAGAGAGCAGGAACTGGTTTACGAATCGGCGAAATTCACTATCACGACACGACCGCTCGATCATCGCATCTTCGCGCTCGGCTACAGGCTCGAAGAGAAAACAAAGCCCGGCAGGTTCAATCTGGAACGCGCGAAAGAATTGGGCATACCATCCGGGCCGTTGTATTCACAGTTGCAATCAGGCAAATCAATCACGCTCGACGACGGGCGCGTGATTCACCCATCGGAAGTTCTGGGGCCGCCGCGACCGGGGAAAGCCGTCAGCTACTGCCTCGACACACGCCCTTGCGCGAACGCGGTGAAGCTCTCAGAAAACGCCGACTGGTTGATCCACGAAGCGACGTTCACTGAGGAACTGATCGAAGAGTCGCATCACTTCGGCCATTCAACTGCGATTCAGGCGGCGGAGATTGCGCGCGAAGCCAACGCGCGGCGGTTGCTGATCACGCATTTCAGTTCGCGCTTTCCGAACGTGCGGCCGTTGCTGGAAGAGGCTCGCTCAGTATTTCCCGAAACTTACGCCGCTGAAGATTTAATGGAAGTGGAAGTTTGAATTGGGCAAGGACATCGTGCGCACGACGCTGCCGATTCTCGAAACCCGTTCCGGCAAGAAGATTGAATACCAGGACGAAGACGCCAAGAAGGCCAGCAAGGGAGACTAAATCGAACTTGGCGGCATTGGCGCAGTCACGCGACTATCAACCGTCAACTATGAACTATCAATTGGTTTTTTCATCGCTATCCCGGCGGCTGAAAACAATTGATAGTTCATAGTTGACAGTTGATAGTTGGCCTGTTGCTGCGCCAGTCTTTTTAAACTGCGGATGAGCGAATTGATTGACGAGCTTCAAAAAACCTATCTCGAAAAGCGCGAAGCGATTCGCGCCCGTCTGGCCGAGTTCGAAGCGATCATAGCCGAAGCCGATGATGAACGTCTGTTTGAAGAGCTTGTCTATTGCATCTTCACGGCGGGCGCGAGCGCGCGGATGGGATTGAATTCGATTGAAAGAGTTCGCCCACATCTGCTCAAAGCCGGTCACAGGCGTTTGAATCGTTTGCTCGTCGGAGCGCATCGTTATCCGAACGCGCGTTCCGAGTACGTCGTCCACACGCGGAATTTTCTGAAGCGCGATTGCGGATTGCGCCTCAGCGAGCGGCTGGAATCGTTTGGTGATGACGCTGATGCGCGCCGCGACTTCTTCGCGAAGAACCCCGGCGTCAAAGGCATCGGCTACAAAGAGGCAAGTCATTACCTCAGAAACATCGGCTATCGCGGCTATGCGATCCTGGATAAACACATCCTGCGAACCCTGAATGAGCTTGCAGTGATCGAATCTCCCGATCCTCCCGCCACAAAAAAAAAGTACCTGGCCGTTGAAGACCGCATGAGAAAATTCGCCGGGGATATTAAAATCAATTTCGACGAACTTGATCTCCTGCTCTGGTCGAACAAAACCGGTGAGATTTTGAAATAGAGAAAACCATGACGGACGAAGGGCGTGCGCTCTCGTCCTCATCACTGCCTTCGAGGTGTTTTATGACAACCACTCTCCGGATTCTGACGGCCTTGTTGGCCGTTGTTCTCCTGTCCACCGCCGCGATGGCCGAGACGCGCGGCAAAGCGCTCAAACGCGCCAGCGTCGAGATACGCAAGGCTAACTTCATCGAGGCCGAGAAAATCTATCGCCGCCTGCTCGAAAAGGATCAAACCGACAAAGAGGCGCGGCTGGGTCTGAGCTTCGCGCTGGTCAAACAGATCAAGCTGCAGGAAGCTTATGAAAACGCGGCGCAGGTGATCGCCGCCGACCCGCTCAATTCGCGCGCGTTCGCGCTGCTCGGAACCGCGCTGCTCCGATCGGGCGAATTCCGCAACTCTATCGAGGCTCTTTACACCGCCGTCAAATTCAACAACAAAGAGGCGCTGGCCATCGCCGGCCTTTCCGAGATCGAATACTACGAACATCGGACGCGCAACTCTTACGACGGTTTGAAGCGCGCAGTCATGATTGACCCGCTCGAACCCGACTATTACCTCTCGCTCGCCCGCGCCTGCTCGCGGCTGGAGTATTACAACGAAGCGGCTGACGCCTATCAGCGTTTCCTCGACGTGACTCCGAAGACCGACATCGAACGCCGGGCGCGCATTCGCGGGCTGATTGACTTCTACCGCTATCTGGGCACTACCAAGATTCATCGCACGAGCGGCAAAGAGGTGTCGGCCATTCCGTTCGATCTGGTCAACCACCGTCCGTTCATCACACTGATGGTCAACGGCAAAGGGCCATTACGATTCGTCGTTGACACCGGCGCCAGCCTGTCGGTGATTTCGGACAAGGCGGCTGAGCGCCTGGGCATCAAAGCCGTCGCGCGCGGAGGCGATGCGCGGGCGGTTGGCGGCAGCGGCATGTTCCCGATCATTTATGGGTTGCTCGACTCGATCGCCATCGGCGATGCCCGGATCGAAGCGGTTCCCGTTTACATCCGCACCATTCACACCGCGCCCGACACGCCTGAGAACGAAAGAGCCGATGGGTACATCGGGTTGTCTGTCCTTGCGAATTACGCGGTGACGCTCGATTACCATGCCAAACAGATGACGCTCGACCGCTCTCCTGTACGCGAAGAAACCCAGCAACCGGCTAAGCCCGACGCTGCCGAAAATCCGGCTGACCCCGACAAAACGGTTGCGCCCATAGCCAGCGATCTCGTCAACGGATTCGAGATTCCGATTCGCAGCACGAGCGGCGGCCTGGCCAGCGCCGAGACGCATCTGCCGAATCTGGATCGCCCGCTGAATTTCATCATTGACACTGGCGCTACGACGACTGTTATTTCAAAGGCCTCCGTCCAGCGCCATTCGCTGGATGGGCTGAAGATCAAAGGCGAGACCATTCGCGTCATCGGCGCAGCGGGCATCGAAGACGGCGTCGAGTTGCTCGGCCTGTCGGCGCTGACGGTCAACGGTTTGAAAAAGAATAACTCGCGCGCAGTGATCCTGAACCTCGAAGCTGTCAACGAGACTTCCGGATTTGAACAGCATGGAATTCTTGGCGGGGATTATCTGGAAAATTTCCGCGTCGTGCTCGACCTGCGGCGTTATCAGTTCAAGCTGACGCCGCA
>JAJVID010000091.1:0-68180 GCA_022072205.1 Acidobacteriota bacterium | reverse complement strand
TCCTGAACCTCGAAGCTGTCAACGAGACTTCCGGATTTGAACAGCATGGAATTCTTGGCGGGGATTATCTGGAAAATTTCCGCGTCGTGCTCGACCTGCGGCGTTATCAGTTCAAGCTGACGCCGCAGAACAAGGCGATCAGTGTCGCGGCGGATAAGCAATGATTACCAGCATCTACCTCGAAACATCGGTCATCGGCGCGTATCTCGACAAAGGCGAGTCGTTCCGCCGGGACTTGACGATTCGGTGGTGGGAGCACGAATTGAAGAATTACCGCGCGTATGTCTCGCCGCTGGTCGCGCGAGAACTCGAACGCGCGCGGGAGCCATATCGGAGCAGTTATTTGCAATTGATCCGCGATCTGCCACAGGTTGAGATCACGGAGGAGGCCGCGATACTGGCTGATGGTTACATCGGGCGCGGCATCTTTCAGCGAAAATATCTGGGCGACGCGCTGCACGTCGCGCTCGCCTCGTTTCACAAGATTGATTATCTGGTGACGTGGAATTTCGGCCATCTGGCGAACGTGCATCGCCAGGCGCGGATAAAACTTTTCAACACCGCCGCCGGATTCTTCGTCCCTGAAATCGTGACGCCGGAGTTTTTGGTGAGTGAGTTGTAAAAGACAGAAGGCAGAAGACAGGAGACAGAAGGCAGGGAGCGGGCGGCGGTAAAGGCCTGAGAGTCAACCATCGGCTACTCCGCGCCAAATAGCGCCCGCTGTCTTCTACTTTCTTTCATTCTGTCTTCTGTCTTCTGTCTTCTGTTTATGTATCAACGCCCCAGGTTTTTAGAAGAGTTGCAAGCGATCCGCGAAGAGATGTCGCGCGAATGTGATTACGACATGGACCTTTTCGCCGAGATGATCAGAAGCAATCAACCCCCAAAACATGGCCCCGCGCGCAACATCCGCGGCGTCCGCCAATACGCCCCTCCCAACCACACGCCAGCGAAGAAGTCTCCCCGCAAGAAGAAACCTTGAGGTTAAAACTCTTTCTGAAATATGGGTGAACCTTTCTCCGCAATCGGATTCAAAATCACCGACGAAGCTTCTTATCAGGCCCTGGCCGAAGAAGCTCAGCAGCGCGGAACGCCGAGTCAGGCGAAGCGCGAACAGGGCGTGTTGCATGGCCGCTGCTGGAGCCTCGGTTCCGGCCTGGAAGTCTGGACGATGCTTTACGAATCGAAGGCCGGCCTCTTTTACGCCGATTGCCGCCCGGCCTTTCGCGCGCGCCACGTCTTCAATTTTTACCCCTGGGAAATCGCCGAATACGAGGAGGACGGCGAAGCCGTAGCGCGCGGGCTGCTGCTCAACTCCGACACCGAGATTGTCTTCGAGTTGCAGAATATCACCGAAGTTGATCTTGGCCACTTGCGCGAACGGCCGATCACGGCGGCGGTTTCCGGTCTGGCTTACCGGGTGCGAGTGATCGCAAAGCCCAAAGACCCACTCTTCGCTCCGCTGGCCGAGCGAGCGCCGCGCAGAAAGGTGACAGAGGTGGATTACATCGTGCGCGGGCGCGTCATCGCCTGGCGCGAAATGAAGAATCCCCACACCACCAGCGACTTGATTCTGATTGACGTTGACGCCGGAAAAGTGCGGCTCGAAGTGCTCGTCAATCGCGCCGACATCAAAGGCGAGTTGAAAGTTGACGGATGGCTGTCAGCCGAAGTCTGGCTGCAAGGCCACATCCTCAGCGAAAAGGAATTGCAGGCGCGTTATGAGGGCTTGGATCGGCACGTTTATCGCGGCAGTTTTTGGGAAACACTGCGGCGTGAAATTTAGCCTGGCGCAGGTGGGGACAATTTGTCAAATTGTCCCACCGATCATAAGCCAATCACTCCGGCGCGAATCAAAATCAATGACAACACGCCGACAATCACCCACAAGATCACGCCCTGCGCCAGCGGCCTGACGCCCACCGTCTGCAAAGTCTTTTTTGAAATCCCGCAGCCGATCAGAAACAGCGTTATCGTCAAGCCGATGCGCGCGATTTCCTTGAACAAATCGAACGCTTCTTTGCCTGCCGGAAAATATGTCCTGGCCATCGCCGCAAGACAGAAAAACAGAATGAACCAGGGCCATTGAACTCTGGCCTCGCTGCGTTTGATGAAGGCCGTGCCGATAGTCAGCGGTACGATCCACAACGCGCGCGCCAATTTGACCGTTGTGCCTACTGCCAACGCTCCTGCGCCGTATTTCGCCGCCGCGCCCACAACCGAGCTGGTGTCGTGAATCGCCAGCGCCGCCCACAATCCGAACTGCTGTTCATTCAGACTAAAACTGTGGCCGATGATCGGGAAAATCAGCAGCGCAACAGAATTCAAAATGAAGACAGTTCCTAGCGAAACCGACATCTCGTCATCTTTCGCTCCGGCTACAGGCCCGACGGCGGCGATTGCGCTGCCGCCGCAAATCGCCGTGCCGACCGAAATCAACAGCGCGCTTATCTCTTCGACTTTCAGCAATCGTCCGAGCGCGATTCCCAGGATCATCGTCGCCGCAATGCCCAGCGCGGTGTAGACGAAGCCTGAACTTCCCGCGCGTAAAACGTCGCGCAGATTCATTCCGAACCCAAGCCCGACGACGCTCGCCTGCAGCAGAGTCTTTGAAAATGATTTGGTCTGTTTTGTGAAAGGATTAGTGAAGCCGAGGCCGAAACCCAATCCGAGCGCGAGCGCGATTGGCGGCGATTTCAAAATTACAGTAAAAAAAAGCAGTGAGAAGAAAACAAGCCTGGGAAGCATGCCCGCGAGTATATGCGGAGCAACCCAGACCTGTCTAACACTCGAAAGTCATAAAAACTTAGACAGGATTTACAGGATTAAATCAGGATTGGCCCTGAGCATCATGCTTGTTCTCACCCTGATGAGTCCTGTAAATCCAGTCCGATTGCCTTTAATCCGCCTTTGGTTCCGGTTTGAACGACAGTTTCTTATTGGAGTTCCACAGATCATCCCACCCGATGCACTCTTTGCGGTAAGCCGCTTCGCGTCCGAGGATGGCCATGAACGTGCTCTCGACGCCGTACTTGGCGTCGTTGCGGTATTTGTCTTCGCCCTCGCCGACGCCGAGCACGCTGTTGACGAAAGCCAGCGCCTCCTGATCGTAATGCTTGTCGTCGCCGCCTTCGTATTTGTAGATCATCGGCGTATCGCCGCCGCGTTTTGGCGGAACGCCTTCGATGCGCGTGCCGCCCGTGCCGCCTTTGCCGGCGGTAGTCGTGAACATGCCCTTCGATCCGCGAATGGTTTCCGACACGTCGCCGCGCACGCCGTCAATCTGCACACAGGTGTTGTTGAGCAGCACCTGGTTCGGATATTCGTAAACCAGATTGAAGTGGTCGTAAATGTGGCCGATGTCCTTGCGCCAGAGCCGACCGCCGCTGCCGTACGCCTTGACCGGATGCGCGTTCAACATCCAACTGATCACGTCCATGTTGTGAATGTTCTGTTCGACGATGTGATCGCCAGAAAGCCAGGTGAAGTAATACCAGTTGCGGATCTGCCAATCGAGTTCCGATTTCATCTCGCCGCGTTTTTCGCGCCGCCACAAATCGCCCTGATCCCAGGCCGAATGCGCCATGGCGATGGTTCCGAGCGCGCCCTCATCAATCAATTTCTTGCAGGCGCGATAGGCTTTCGAATAATGGCGCTGCAAACCGACGATGACTGTCAGATTGGCGGCTTTCATCTTTTCGCCCGCGTCCATCACGGTGTGGCAGCCGGGCACGTCAACCGCGAGCGGCTTTTCGGCGAAGATGTGTTTTTTGGCCGCCGCCGCCGCTTTGAAGTGTTCGGGGCGAAAGCCCGGCGGCGTGGTCAACAACACGGCGTCAACCTTCGACCCGATGACTTCCTTGTAAGCGTCAATGCCCAGATGCGCGCGCTTCGGATCAACCTTGAATCGCTCGCGCGCTTTGTCGAGCTGATCCTGGAAATAATCGGCGAGCGCGACGATCTTGGCTTTGCCGGTGGCTTCAAGCAATTGCGAGTCACGTGTTCCCTGCCCGCCGCAGCCGATAAATCCGATCTCGACCATCGAGTTGGCCGCCGTGCCGCGAACCGATTCGGCTTTGACAACGGTGAAGGCCGAAGCCGCCGTCGCGGCTGCCGCGCCTTTCAATACTGTTCTGCGCGAAACGAGGTCCTGTTTTTTCATTGTCTTCTCCTCTTTCGTTTGAAGGGCCGCATGCGAGAGCCGATGACGAATTGACGCCCATCGAATTACCGATGCGGGCTGTGGTTCCGATTTTTGAACTGGTAGCGGAATGTGTTGATGACGTCGCCTGAACGACGGGTGAATTGTAGTCAAACAGTCCGTCTTTGGCAAAACTTAGCCGGTCATACCAATCGAAAACCGATAAATTGACAAGCTCAATCCGAGAAAAGATAATGAACCGCCCTTTGCAATAAAGATTTTGGTATCAAGCGGTAAAGAGCCGCACGAAATGATCAGCGCAGCCTCGTTAGTCCGACAATTCAAGCGACACGGGACGAAATCGCCAATTACTCCAATGTCGCTTTATTGATTCGGAGGTACAAAGTGTCCGAAGAGAGAAACCAAACCCAACAGGAACAATCATCCAACCTGGCAAGCTGGGAAGCCCAACTCCAGGCGCGCGCAGGCGAATTGCTCTCGCAACGCAACGCCACGCTTAAAGCTGAGATCGAGCGGCTACAGGCGAACATTTCCGAAATCAGTTCGCGTCTGGTTGAACAGGAGAGCGCCGCGACCGAGCAGGACGCTTCGGGATTGCTCGATTACGTCAGACAATGGTTCAGCGATTCGAGCGCCAGGGCTGAAGAAGATTTCAAATCTCGCCTGGAACAGGCGCGCGAAGAAGCCGAGCGGGGCTTTCAGGCCCGGATCGAGCAGGCTTGCGCCGAAGCCTCCGCCATCGCGCGCCGCGAATCCGAAGCTCAGATCGAAGACCTGCGCGAGCAGCTTGAAGCCAGCCGCAAAGCTTTGACTCTGGCCGTGTCGTCGTCGCAGGAAGCGGCGGCTCAAACGGTAAGTTTCGACACGATCAAAACC
This sequence comes from Acidobacteriota bacterium, assembly GCA_022072205.1. Taxonomy (GTDB): domain Bacteria; phylum Acidobacteriota; class Blastocatellia; order RBC074; family RBC074; genus JAJVID01. Next base: position 63,142 of record JAJVID010000091.1, on the reverse strand, counting down.
GCAATTGAAGATATTGATTTGCAGCGCACGCAATCAGACACGCTATCCGCGCTGGTGCGCCGCGCCGCTCAATTCGCGCCGCGCGTGGTCTTTTTCGTGATCAAAAGCGGCGACGCCATAGGCTGGAAGGCAAGCGGCTTCGAGAACGGATTGAATGACGAGACGGCGAAACTCCTGACTGTTTCATCACAAAAGCAGACTCTTCTGCGCGAGGCGCTCGAAAACTTCCGTCCCGCCGCGAGCGATCCGCAATCTTACGTTGACAGTTCAGCCGTGCTGGGACTTTACAGTTCCCCTGTGCCGGGCCGCGCCGTCGCCATTCCTCTGATCGTCCGCCATAAAGCCGCCGCTGTGCTCTACGCCGATTCGGGCACGCAATCCGAAAACTCGATCAACACGGCGGCCATCGAATCGCTGATGCGGATCGCCGCGATGGTGATCGAGCTTTTGCCTGCTCGCCGAGGCGTCGAGCCAACGCGTCCGAGCGTCTCACAGGCGCAGTTAAGTTCGCCCGCCGTAGCGCCTCCTTCCGCGATAACTCAGGAGACAGAGGTCCCTCAGGCGCCAGAACAAGTGGCGCAGGCGGAAAGCGCTCAGGCCGAGCCTGAGGTTAAGCGCGAGATTCAGGAAGAGCCGCCAAGTCACGTCTGGAAAGAAGCCGCGCAAGCTGAGGAGGCCGCGCTAACTACGCCAAGCGGAATTGATGAAATAACCGACGAGAAGCACAAGACTGAAGACTTGCCGCCGCTGCCCGAAGCAATAGCGCCGCCTGTTGAAAGCCTGCATCAGGCTCCCGAACCTGCGCGCGTTGAACCGGAATCTGGCCAGGTAAAAACCGCGCCGCGAAGAATCACCAGAGAAGTCACCGATACAGCCGCTGAAACATTTGACGGCGCGCCGCAATTTGAACCGCCAGATCAACCATCACCCACAGCCTACGCGCAGCAAACGATGGCAGGCGAAAACATGGCATCGGCCCCGACTACGCCGATGTCGGATTTCAGCGCTCCTCCAATCGAAGAGCGCGTAACCACGCCGGGAATTTCAGCATTCCAATCGCCATCGGCTCCGATATTCACTCAACCAACTGAACCGCCCAGGCCGGCTCAACCCGTAACCTCAGCGTCATCTCAGGGGGTTCCGACACCTGGAAGCGAGACCGAACAGCGCGCGCACAACGACGCGCGACGGTTCGCGCGTTTGCTTGTTTCTGAAATCAAGCTCTACAACGCGGCGAAGGTCAACGATGGACGGCGCAATTACGATCTTTACGACCGCCTTAAAGACGAAATTGACCGCAGCCGCAAGGTTTACGACAAACGCGTCGCGCCAGCCGTCGCCGGACGTTTCGATTATTTTTACGATGAGCTGGTGCAAACGCTGGCCGAAGGCGATCCCGCCAAGCTGGGCAAGAATTGTCCTGGGCCTGTGGTGCTGGCATAGAAGAATGATTGCGGGCGTGGGAGAAGAGGCGTAGATTTTTTCTCGCTCTCCCATTCCCGAATTACCCCGCCCCGATTTTCACCGGCGAACTCTCAACCCCTGAAATTCGTCGAAGGCATCGTCACATTTGGTTGTCCCCTTTAGCTGAAGCATTTTCCTGGAGCTGAAAGCATGAAGTATTTTTCCTCCACTATCTCGTTCCTCCAACGTAAGCGGTATCTTCTCTCGATTGCGGCATTGGCCCTTGCGCTGATCAGCGCCGTATCGCAGTCCCCCAACAGGTCTGGCGCTGCGCAAAATAAAGCCGAGGCGCAATTGCAAGCCGCCGCCGCCGCCAACTCTGAAGCTGAATTACAACGCGTGGAAAATTCGTTTCCCGGAACCAGAGAAGCGGCGCTGGCCCGTCTCCTGCGCGGTTACCTGCGATTTCAGGCGAAAGATTTCACGACCGCCGCGAATCTTCTGGCCAACCAGAACATCGCGCGCCTGACTGCGGTTGGCGATTACGCGCTTTATTATCGCAGCCAGGCATTGCAGGAAAGCGGGGGCGCGCTTGAATCCGAACGCGAGTTTCGCCGCCTGTCGCAAACTTATCCGTCATCTCTGCTTGCGCGAACGGCGGCGCTGCAATCGGCAGGCTCGGCGATGGCGCGCGGCGATTATCAAACGGTGATTGACGACCTTGCGCCGCTGGTTGAAAAGAACGATGGCACAGCGCTCAAGCTGCGCGCCGACGCGCTGGAAAAAGCCGGTCGCGCAAGCGAGGCGGTCATCACGCTTCGGAAACTTTATTACGACGCGCCGCAATCCGCCGAAGCCGAGAAGGCTGGCGCGCGATTGGCCACGCTCGGCGCTTCGACCGCTCCAGCCGACGCCGCGCAACTGAAACGGCGCGCCGACAAACTCTATCAAGCCGGCCTGTACGCAATCGCAGCGCAAGCTTACGACCAGATTCCGCGCCTTTTCCCGAACGCCGTCACCGACGATGTTCGACTGCGCGCGGGAATCTGCTACTACAAATCGAATTCGTTCAGACAGGCTGCGGACACGCTTTCGCAGATTCGCGCGCGCACGCCGAAGCTGATGAGCGATACGTTGTATCACCTGGGGCTGGCGCAGCTTTCGCTCAACAGCGAAGCGGCGGCTTTGCAATCTCTCGCGGAGTTGCGCCGCGCCGCGCCGAACAGCGAGCGCATCGGCGATCTGCTTTTCGCCATCGGGCGCCATCACGAAAAACGCAATCAAAACGAGCAGGCGAACGCGTTTTATACGCAACTGGTCCGGCAGTTCCCGCAGGCGGATGGCGCTGACGAAGCTCATTTCTGGCTGGCGTGGCGCGCGCACACGGCGCGGGATTATCGAACGTCGTCGCGGTTGCTGGCCGAGCACGTAGCCAATTACAGCAACGTCACGGACAATCGCGGCAAGGCGGGATTCTGGGCCGCGCTCGACGCCGAACGCGCGGGTGACAAGGAAACCGCGATGACGCTTTATCGCGCGCTGATGCTGCGTTACGGCGCGGGCTGGTTCGGGATCAACGCCGACCGCCGCATCGCGCAACTTGCGAGCGAAGGAGTTCAGGGCAAACCGTTTGAATCCGATCTGTTGCTGCGCCGCGCCGTCGCCGGGCTTCAAACGGTCAAACTGCCCCGCGAGACAGTCAAAGACGCCGACGCTGAACACGTGACCAAAGCCGAACAACTGACGCGCATAGCGCTCTATCAATCGGCGATGAACGAACTGGACGCCGCGCGCGTGGGCCATCCCAATTCGCCGTCTGTCAATTTGCGTATCGCTCAAATCTTCCGCATCCAGGGCGAGCCTGTGGCGGCGCTCAACGCGCTCAAACGCGCCTACCCCGATTACGGCCAGATGCTGCCCGAAGAGGCGACGCGCGAAGTCTGGGAAGTCTTCTACCCGCTCAAGTGGTGGTCGAATATCAAAGAGGAATCGAAGCGACACAACATTGACCCGTACCTGATCGCCGGGTTGATCCGCCAGGAGACGGTCTTCGCGCCGAACGCGCGCAGCCGCGCCAACGCGCTCGGATTGATGCAACTTCTGCCGTACGTCGGACGGGATGTCGCTCGCAAGACCGGCGGCGGAACCATCACGGCGAACGACCTGTTCAATCCGGCTCTCAACATCCAGCTTGGCACGGCTTACGTGAAAGAGTTGATGGACGGGTTCAACCGTTTTGAATACGTCGCCGCAGCCTACAACGGCGGCCCGACCCGCGTGCGCCGCTGGATCAGGGAACTGCCGACAGCCGACATCGAAGAGTGGGTCGAGAGCATCCCGCTCACCGAAACCCGGCTCTACGTGCAAGGCGTTTACCGCAACGCGCGGCAATACCAGCGGCTTTACGACGATCAGGGCAGATTCAGAAGCAGCGTGCCGGAATAATTTCCGGCGCGCCCCGATTGCATCGGTTGTATGCAGACACCGCCCCGAAAAGCATCTCTCGCCGGAGTGATGGCGCTGGGACTTGCGCTCAGCGTCAACACTCCGGCTCAATCCACTCAGTCTCAATCCACTTCATCTCAATCCACTTCATCTCAATCCGGCCCAACGTCATCGCTTCTCATCAAAACTGCGCCTGACACGATCATCTGGGTTGACGCGCTGCGTTACGGCGTCGTGCCCGCGAGCGGCGAATTGACGATCAACAACCTGCCTGCAGGCGCTCGCACAATCCGCGCGCGGTTGAAAGGCAGGCGCGAGATTGCGCGGAAGATCGTTCTAGCCGCCGACGGGAGCCAGTCAGTTCAAATCGTTTTTCCGGCCCCGGCGGACAAAGCCGAACTGGCGTTTCAAACCGCCGAAGAGTTACGCGAAAAAGGCAAACACGCCGACGCGATCAAAGAATACCGCGCCGCCATCAAACTTCGTCCCGCAGGCTTCCCCGCCGCGCGCGTGGGCCTGGCCCGCAGCCTGATGTCGAGCGAAGAATACGACGACGCCGTCGCCGAAGCCCGCCGCGCATTGCGCGAAAGAGGCGGCGTCTTCCCCGAAGCTCACACCGTCATCGCCAACATCAAACGCACGCAAGGATTTTACGACGACGCCATGTCGAGTTACCGCACAGCGCTCGCCCAGGCGCGCGGCGTTTCGCCGGAAGCCCACACTGGGCTGGCGCTCGCCTGCCAGGAGCGCAACCGCCCAGAAGAAGCGATCAAACACTTCCGCCTGGCCATTGCCCAGGCCAACGACACCGAACCGATAATCTATTTTCTACTGGGAACCACTCTTGAACGCGAATTTCTCAATAAAGAGGCTGTGGAGGCTTACGAAAAATATCTGCAACTCGATCCCACGAGCAGGCAGGCGTCGGCTGTGCGTTCGGTGTTGAAGCAATTGAGGCGGGAAATTAGGTAGGAGGGAGTAGGGAGTGGGGAATGGGGAGTGGGGGCAAGTAGCCTCTCCCCACTCCCCATTCCCCACTCCCTACTCCCTCTTACCTCTTCTTCGCGTCTTCAATCTTCCCGCTCAGCGTAACCACGAAATCGTCGCGCGGATTGAAGCCCGCCTGTCGGAAAGCGATTTCGCCTTTGCGGTCAAGAATGATCGTCGTCGGGATCGAAGAGATAGCAAAATGATCGTTGATGTATTCGGCGTAAGCGACCGGGAGGTTGAATTTGTATTGCTTCAAAAATGGCGCGACCAGTTCGCGGTCTTCGTCCGTAGTGATGGCCAGAAAGACGACATCCTTGTCTTCTTTGTATTTTGCGATGGTCTTTTCAAACAGCGGCATCTCGGTCAGGCAGGGGCCGCACCACGTCGCCCAGAAATTCATCACGATCACCTTGCCGCGATGATCCTCCATCTTCAGCGGCGAGCCGTCGAGTCTGGTCAGCGTGAATTTCAGCGGGTCGCCGATGCCTTCGTTGATATTCGCCGGTTCGAGCTTCGCCATCCGCTCCTCGCGCTCTTTGACGAAAGCGTCGTGAGCTTTCAGCATCCGGTCGCCCAGCCCGGCCTCCGACCCGTTCTTCGCCGAATAGAGAATCCCGATCTTCCGCCGCAGCGATTTCAGATCAATCCGCTCATCGGTGTTGAGCGAGATGACGAAGCCTTGCAAATAATAATCAACCGCCTCATCAATGTTCTTGCGCTTCTCGGCAAGCTCGCCCAGCGACACGGCGGCTCCGGCCAGACGCGCCGACTTGTAGCTCTTCAACAAATCTGCGCGCGCTTTGTCATCGGCGCCCAGATCGGCGTGAACCTTGCCGCGCAGCAGGTAAACCGAAGCTAGCCCCTGCTCTTTGCGCTCCTGCCACTGCGCGGAGCTGATGCGCTTCGGCTTGGCGCTGGTGGAAACGATGTGCTCGAATCGTTTGACGAGATCATCGGCGTAAGCCAGCGCCTTGATCAGATCGGCTTCCGTCTTGCGCTCGCGCAGCATCGTGACCAGATTGGTCAGCGCGTCAATGTTATTCTCATCGCTGATTACCAGCCTTTCGGCGTACATAATGGCGCGGTTTCGGTCGCGCAGTTTCATGCTGAGCTTGTAAAGCTCGTTTTCGATCTCTCCGCGACGAGCGCTCGCCGGATATTTCTTCAGATACTCTTCGAGGTTCGTGATGATCTGCGTTTCGCTGCCGCCCGAAGATTGGATGGCGCGGCGCAGGTCTTCATCCGAATCTTTCGCCGGCTCTTTGGGCGCATCTTTCGGAGCATCAGTACCCTGCTGGGCATTCGCCTTCTGCTTGCCGGAGTCCTGAACGAGCGCGAACGCAGGCGCGATCAACAACGATGAAGCAATCAAAGCGATAAACAGTAATTTTGATTTCACAGGTTTCTCTCCAATCTCGAATCTCAATCTCAAATCTCAAATCTCAAATCTCAAATTATCCTTCTCTCCCAATCGCCCCCATCAACCTTCCGGCCGGTTTCTCGGCCCCGCGTTCGCGCCGGTAGCTGAAAAACAGATCGTTGCGCAGCCAGGTGCAAAGCGCGCTGTCGTAAATCCGATCCTCGCGCACGCCGCAGTCAATCAACTGCCGGATATTGGCCAGATTCAAATTCAGATGGCCTTTGCCGTTCGGTTGCTGATCGGAAATCAATTCCTCGGCGTAGCCGAATTTGTTTCTGAATTCGGCCAGCACTTCCGGCCCGACTTCAAAAACGGCGGCGCTGATCGCAGGCCCCAACGCGGCGCGCAGGTCTTCGGAGCGCGAACCATGCTCCTGTTGCATCCGCTCAACCGTTCGTGCGACGATGCCCGCGAGCGTGCCGCGCCATCCGGCGTGCACAGCCGAGAACGCGCCGGAGCGTTCATCGGCAATCAAAATCGGCAGACAATCGGCTGTTTGAACCGCCAGCAAAACCCGCGGAGTGTTGGCCGTCAACGCGTCGCAAGCCGTCGGCTCGCTGCCGGCGTCTTCCGCGCCGCTGACAAAACGAATATCGGCGGAATGAATCTGCTTCGCGGTGACAAGCGGCCAATCCGCCGCGTCGAGCGCCGAGAGAAACCGGCGGCGATTTTCAATCACGTTCTCGCGCTCGTCCTGGCTGAAATTCCCCAGGCTGAGCGCATCCGCCGGCAAGGGGCTGACGCCGCCCACGCGCGTGCTGAAAGCGTTTTTGAATCCGGCCCGCTCAATCGGATCGCAGACCAGCAGTTGCAGGTTGTTGATGTGGCGAAAAGAGAAATGCTCCATCACGAATCTTTCTCGAATCTTTATCTCAAATCTCAGAACTCGAATTTGAAATCATTTTATGATCGCAGGCATCGGCGTGGACATCGTTGAAATTTCGCGGCTCGAACACGCGATTGAAGAGCACGGGGACCGTTTCGTTAATCGCGTCTTCACCAGACAGGAAATTGATTATTGCAAGCAGGTCGCCCGCAAAGCCGAACGTTACGCGACACGTTTCGCCGCAAAAGAGGCGGCCCGCAAAGCCCTCGGCGCCGCCACGCCCGTCGTCGCGCTCTCCTGGCGCGACGTCGAAATCATACCATCAACCGAAGGCGCGCCGCAGCTTCAATTTCACGGACGCGCCGCCGAACTGATCAAAGAGCTTAAAATCACCCGCTCGCACATCTCGCTTTCTCACGCGCGGGATCAGGCCGTCGCCTTCGTCGTCCTGGAGGTTGAGTGAAAGATGCAAGCGTCAGCGCCTAAACACAACGTTGAAGAACAACCACCCGCCGTGGCGGCTCCGGCGCAAGAACTCACTGCGCAAATTTCGATGCGCGCGGTGACCGCGCTCGAACTCGCCTCGGTTCTCATCTCGGTGCTGATCACCACCTGGGCGATCATTCCGTTGCAGCCTCGGAGCCAATGGCTGATGGCTCTGCCCGCGCTGATGGCCATCGCGCTGATGATCAATTCGCAGAGAGTGCGCGGCGAATCACTGCGCGGGATCGGGCTAAGCTCCGATCATTTCTCTCGCGCGCTCAAGTTGCTCGCCGCGCCGACGATCCTCGCCTGCGCGACGTTCGCGGCCATCGGATATTTCACTGGCTCATTTCATCGCACTTCGCATTTCTGGTTGAACGCGCTGGCAACGCCGATCTGGGCGCTGATTCAGCAATACGTCTTGCAGGGATTCATCTACCGCCGCGTCCGGTTCCTGCTCCTTGATGATTCGCTCGCGCCGGATGAGCGAAAGCGGCGGGTGAGGTTTGCGATCCTTGCGACTGCGGCCATTTTTTCTTTCGCTCACGCGCCGAATCCGATGCTGATGACTTTGACGTTCGTGGGCGGGCTGATCTGGTCGTCGGTTTACGAACGCGCGCCGAACCTGTTCGCAATCGCGCTGTCGCACGCGGCGATCAGTTTGATGCTGATGACTTCGCTGCCACCCTGGCTGTTGCCGAGTATGAGCGTCGGGTACAAACATTTTCTCTATCAAAAATTCTGACGAGTTATGGCTGAAAACTTTATCGAAAAGCGCAAAGCCAACTGGAAGCGGCTGGAAGAACTGATTGATCAGGCGCGCACGATGCGCGGGCTGCGCAGTTTGAGCCGCGATGAAGTGCGTGAACTGGCGCGCAGTTACCGGCGGGCGGCCTCCGATCTGGCTATCGCGCGCGTCGAATCGCGCGATCAGCGGCTGGTCAGCTACCTGAACAATCTGGTCATCCGCGCGCACGGGATGATCTACCGCACGGAATCGAAAGGCGGGCGCGCAATCCTGAATTTTTACCTTTACGATTTTCCGGCGATCTTCCGGCGAACGTTCCGCTACACGCTGGCGGTCTTTTTGATTTTCATCGCGATTGCGATCCCGTCGTTCTTCGCCACCTGGCGCAACGACGATTTCGCCGATTTCGCTTACGTGCCGCGCCCTCTGGTTCAGAAGATCAAAGACCATCAGGCGTGGTGGGACGATTTGAATAAAATGGCGCCAGTCGGAGCGGCTGGGATCATCACCAACAACATCTCCGTCGGCATCCTCACTTTCGCGCTCAGCATTTTTCCGGTCGTCGGAACAGTGAACGTCTTGAAGACCACCGCGCTGCAATTCGGGGCCATCAATGCGCTGGTCTTCAAATACGGAATGGGACATACGCTGTGGTCGTTCGTCGCCGGGCACGCCGTGTTGGAATTCACGGCGATCTTTATCGCAGGCGGCGCAGGGTTGATGATCGGCTTGTCGGTGCTCGCGCCGGGCGAACGCACCCGGCGCGAAGCGTTGATTGAAAAAGGCGCGGTGGCGATCAAACTGATGGCCGGGTGTTTCCCGTTGTTCGTGATCGCCGGATTGATCGAGGGATTCATCTCGCCGCTGCCTATCCATTCCGGCTTCAGGTTCGCGGTCTCGGCGGCGACAGCCGTCGCGCTTGCGGCGTACCTGCTCAAGCCCGGACGAAAAGCAGAAACGCTGGCGTGAGCGAGGAAGAAAATTCGCGCCGATGTGGTATCATCGCAGCCTCAAACCTGAAAACAACTACATCAACGGACGATTCTCTCTATGATTGATAAACCGACGACGTACCTGACGATTCTGACTAAAAACAGCATGTTCTCTTTCCTCGGTCTGCTGCGCGCCGAAACTGCGGTTGACTCGGACGGCCTGTCGAAATCCATCGCGGCGGTGGTCAAACTCGACCCGCGCGAAGGCCAGCCAATCCTGAAGCAGTTCGAGACCAGAAGCGAAGCAAGACGCAATTACGAAGACGCGATCAGCACCAGCATCGAGCGTGGGTGGAGCGTGGTTTATCGTGGCGGGCCGTTGTTTGGGTAAGGCTGTGTTAACTCGCATGATCCCATTGACTGCAAAACCGGAGGATGACCCGACGTTTGTGGCTCTTGTTTCCCGAATTATCCGTAACGAGGTAAGAGTCGTTAGCCCTAGTGAAATCTTCGTGGTTCAAATTGACGGTTGGTTCGGTTGCAAGTGGCTCGAGTTTTCTGGCAAGGAACTCGGAGCGTTGGGGGTTTGGGGAAGCATACTGACAGTACCACCGTTTCATCCTAACCGGGTACTTTCTGAGACAAAGGCTTTGATTATAGACAGCGCGACGCTACAACTCTTCGAACAACTCACACCACCTTTGCATCGCCACCAGACCAGCGGCGAGAACCTGAGCCGGAAGATCACAGACATTTCAAAGTCAGCTTTGTTTGTATGGTATAGCAGCGGAACTAGAACAGTAGGCAAGGCCAGCCTCATGGTTTACACCTCAGCATCAAATGAGCAGTCCGCTTGGTACGCTTCATTTGACCGAAAGAATGATTGGATGATTTATCGCTTGATTGGATTGTCGAAGCAACAATTGGGCTTATTGATGAAAGAAGACGACATCTAACCGAGCCATTAGACTTAAATCAACCGAGGGCGAATTGCCAGTGGTTGTACACGTCCCTTATCACTCATTTCATTCTCCTGATCACATCCACCACAAACACCGCGCAATACTCCCAGGCAATCTCTTCCATCTTCGGTGAACGAGATTCGGAATCAGACTGACAGCAGAACACGGCAATAATTTGAATTCATTTCGGCGGGATTCCGCCTGGGATGTTTCAGGTGGGTTGTTCTGTGATCGGCAGCCGGTGTTCCAACGCATCGCTGACGATGCGGGCGGCGGTTTCGCTGATCTGTGCGCGCCAGAATTTGCGGTCTTCCTCGTGGGCGCCGCTTAGCAGCAACAGGCGTTTTAAAATTTCAGTCGTGACGGCAACCAGGAACGCGCCCTGTCCGGCCTGCTGGCGCAGGTGTTCGTTGTCGCGGCGCGCGCGGTCACGCTCTTCGTCCTGCTCGAAGCGAGGGATTTCCTGATCGAGCAGTTCAAAAGCGGCGACGGCGAGTTTCTGGCGATTGGACGCGGCGAATCTGGAAAGCCGGGCGCGCAAATCGGCGTTGAGCGGAACTTCGATCAGTGGCGAAGCGAGCCGGGCCGCCTGCAACGCCTGCTTGCTTCGCAGCACGCGTCCGGCGATCAGCATCACCGTCAGCCAGTAACCGACGAACAAGCCGCACACTACTCCGAAATCCGAGAGCGACCACGTCTCTTTACCGGTCAGATAGAAATAGACGAATGGAATGAAGGCCGGGATTAACGCGAGCAAGATTCGATACCAGCTCCAGCGCGGCCTGCTTTCAGAGGATTTTCCGGACGGACTATTCTGTTCGATCATTGCCTCACCTGTATGATTACCACTCGCGCGCATTATAGCTCAATCTTCGTGGCGGAACAGCCCCGGAACAAGCGTCACGAATTTCCGCGCGGGAATGAGTAAAGCTTTCCTGAAACGGCTCGTTTGCCGGTTACGTCTCTGCCTGCGGCGAAGGTTCATCGCCAGCAATCCCAAAGGCCCAAAGGAGCTGCATTATGTTCACCAGTGATTTCCGGCGTTCACACCCAATTCGTTTTCACTCGGCTGCCGCGTTGCTGATCGCCTGCGCGCTCGGCCTGATCTTCACGAATTTCGAGTTGACGACGAAAGCCCAGCGAGCTTCGGCGGCGCAAGCCTCGACCAAACGCCCGCTGACGCATCAGGATTACGACAGTTGGCGTTCGATTCAGGGGCAGACGCTTTCGCGCGACGGCAAGTTCGTCGCTTACACGCTGATGCCGCAGGACGGCGACGGCGAAATCGTCGTTCGCAATCTGGCTACGGGCGTCGAATGGCGACACGGTCGCGGATGGCGTCCGCCTACGCCTGCGTCTCAGGGAGGCGAAACGCCTGGCCCATCAGCGTTCGCGCAGGCCGGGCGGCAAAGCCGGGTCGTCGTCTTCACCACCGATGATCGCTTCGCCGCATTCATCATTGAGCCGAACAAAGACGACGTGTTGAAAGCGCGCAGGGAGAAGAAAGCGCCCGACGCGATGCCGAAAAATGCGCTCGGCATTATGGATTTGTCGAACGGACAGGTCGCCCGCGTCGAACGCGTGAAGAGTTTTCAGATACCGGAAGGCAGCGCCGGCTGGATCGCTTATCAACTGGAAGCGAAACCGGAAGAGAAGAAGCCCGACGACAAAGCGGCGGATCCAAAGCCGGAGCAGAAACAAAATGAAGACGCCGATGATGATTTTCAGCAGCGTGGAAGAGGCGCTGCTGGCGGAAGACCGGGCGGAGCGCGCAAGGAATACGGAACCGATCTGGTCTTGCGAAATCTGACCAACGGCAGCGAGCGGACGTTCGCCGACGCGCTGGATTACAGCTTCAGCAAAGACGCCAAAACGCTGGTCTTCACCGTCTCGTCGAAGAAGGAAGAGACCAACGGCGTTTACGCCGCAACGCCCGGTAACGACGCCGCGCCGATTGATCTGCTGACCGGCAAAGGCAAGTACTCGAAGATCACCTGGGACGAAGAGCAATCGCAGATGGCCTTCATCAGCGACCGTGACGAAGCCGCAACAAAAGCGCAGGCAAAGGATGCGCCGCCCGCGAAGTTCAAGCTTTACCACTGGGATCGCAAGGCGGCGAAGGCGGCTGAGATTGTTTCGACCGCAACCGCAGGCTTTCGCGCCGGGATGGTCGTCAGCGACCGCGCCAACCTGAACTTTTCGCAGGATGGCGGCAAGTTGTTTCTGGGCGTAGCGCCGCAGCCTGAACCTGAAAAAGACGCCGAAGCCGATGCGGCCAACGCCGATGACAAGGTGGTCGTTGATCTGTGGCACTGGAAAGACGATTACATCCAGCCGATGCAGAAAGTCCGCGCCGAGCAGGAGCGCAATCGCTCCTACCGCGCCGTCTATCACATCAAGGAGCAGAAGTTCGTTCAGCTCGCCGATGCGACGATGGAGAACGTCAACCCGTCGGCGAACGGCCAATGGGCAATCGGCGCGGACGACCGCGAATACCGCGTGCTGGTCGGACGCGACACAAGCTATTCTGATGTTTATCTGGTCAACACGGCGGACGGCTCGCGCAAACTTCTTTTGAAGAAGTCTCAGTTCCCGGTGACGTTTTCGCCCAACGGCAAATACGCCGTCTTCTTCAACGGCAAGGACTGGAGCGGTATTTCTGTTCCCGATGGCAAATTCACCAACCTGACCAAATCGCTCGGCGTCGCGTTCTGGCGCGAAGAGACCGACACGCCCAGCACGCCCGGCGCATACGGCAATGGCGGATGGACGAAGGACGACAAGTACGTTTTGCTTTACGACAAGTACGATGTTTGGCAAATCGCGCCTGACGGTTCATCGGCCAAAAACCTGACCGACGGCATTGGCCGCAAGGAGAAGATCGAATTCCGCATCGTTCGACCGGAGCAGGAGCGCGGCCCCGGCGTCGCGGATCGCGGTATTGATCCGGCCAAACCGTTGCTGCTCGCCGCTGAAAATGAATGGACGCGCGACAGTGGTTTTTATCGCGACAGGATTGATGGAGCGGCGCCTGAGAAACTCTTGATGGCGGCGAAGAATTTCAGCGCGCCGACAAAAGCCAAAGACGCTGACGTGTTGATGCTGACCGCGTCGCGCTTCGATGAATTCCCTGACATTCAGATCACCGATTCAAACTTCAAAGCGTTGAAGAAAGTCAGCGACGCGGGCAAACAGAAAGACCAGTTCACGTGGGGCAGGGCCGAGCTTGTGCGGTACAAAAACTCGGACGGCGTCCCGCTCAGCGGCATTCTGATCAAACCCGACAACTTCGATCCGAAGCGGAAGTATCCGCTGATGGTCTACATTTACGAGAAGCTCTCGGACGGCGTGCATCGGTTTGTTGATCCGCGTCCGGGCCATTCGATCAACGCGTCGTTTTACGCCAGCAACGGTTATCTGGTCCTGATGCCAGACATCGTTTACACCATCGGCTATCCGGGACAAAGCGCGCTCAAATGCGTGCTGCCCGCGATTCAAGCCGTGGTTGATCAAGGCTCCGTCAACGAAGACGCCATCGGCATCCAGGGCCACAGTTGGGGCGGTTACCAGATCGCGTACATGGTCACGCAGACCAATCGCTTCAAGGCCGCCGCGCCCGGCGCGTTGGTAGGCAACATGACCAGCGCCTATAGCGGCATTCGCTGGGGCACGGGGCTGCCACGACAGTTTCAGTACGAACGCACGCAGAGCCGCATCGGCGGAAGCCTGTGGGAATACCCGATGCGCTTCATCGAAAACTCGCCGATCTTTCAGGCGGAGCGCGTCCAGACACCGATCCTGATGCTGCACAACGACAACGACGACGCCGTGCCCTGGTATCAGGGCATCGAGTATTACCTGGCGCTGCGGCGGTTGAACAAAGAAGTTTATATGTTCAACTACAACGGCGAGCCGCACGGCATCCGCCGTCGCCCGAACCAGAAGGATTACACGCGGCGGTTGCAGGAATTCTTCGATCATTACCTGAAAGGCGCGCCTGCGCCTGAATGGATGGAGAAAGGGATTCCGTATTTGCAGCGCGAGAAAGAAAAGGAAAAATACAGGACAGTGTCGGATATGAAAGAGAAAGCGCAGAACTGAAGAAATCAAAAATCAAAGGCAGAGGTTTCGCCCCCTCTGCCTTTGATTGATTACCCACCGCTTTCCACTGCCTCATCAATTTCGGCGAGCAATTCAGGGTCGGCGTTGACCGGGCGCGCGAAATACCACCAATTGTCTTTCGCCGTCCAACTTTCTTCTTCGGCAATCTCTTTGCCCCACAAACAAACTGTCGCCGGCTCGGTCAGGCTTCGCATCTTTTCGTCGGCGCGGTTGAGTCGCGCAGCGATTTCAGCGCGTTGATCATCGCTGGCCACCAACAAAGCTTCGGCGATCAATTGCCGCGCATCCAGATCATTCAGGTAATCATCGAGCGTCAGCGAATAACCGTCCTCGACCGATTGAACGGTCTTCTCCCAGCTTTCGATCAGACCCGCCAGACCGCCTTCGACAACGTAATCGGCGCAACCTCTTTCACGTAAAAAATCGCGCACGGGGTCATTCACTTTTGGCATTCTCTTCACCTCATCGTTTGCTTTGCCTGCGAAAATATCTCTCGCCGTCGTTTGGTTTGAAGTATGTGCGAATGGTCAGATCGGGGTCGAAGGCCAGAAAAGCGCCGGTCTTGCGGTCGAACCTTGTGATGACGCCGTCGGCTCTCACGGCTTCCAGAATGTTTCCACCTGCCGGGCTGTCGCGCAGCGTCTGCGCCTGGCGCAGATATTCATCCTGACTGATCGAGCCGAATTCGGCGCCGTGCTTTTCATAATGCTCCAGGAATTTCCGCCTCGTCGCAAAACCAATCTCCGAGCGAACGCTTGTCGCGCCTGTCGAATCTCCGCCACCGGACGCCCTCTGCTTCGTAGTCTGCGTTGGAGCGGCGCCATTCGGAGTTCGACAAGCGGCGCCAAACAACGCCAGCGCCGCCAACAGCCATATCAATAATTTCTCTCTGGCCATTCACACCTCGAACAAACCGTTTGCAAGCCACGCGTAAAAACGAAGACGAGTGGCAAAACTCAGGTTGCCACTCGTCTTCATTGACCCAACTGATATTTCCGGCTTAGCGGCCTGGGATCGCCATTCCGCCTGGGAATGCGGGAGTGGTGGATTCGGGAGGCGGCAACTGCTCCACCTTTTCAGGGGCGATGACAGTCAGCCGCGTGACAGCCGTAGCGCCCAATCCAGTGCTTCGCAAATCCTTGTTGTTGGCGACGGCGAAGTAAAGGTCAGCGGCCTCTTTGGTTTTCCCCATAGCTTCATAAACGCGAGCCATGCTCACATCAATCAACGCCGGAGGAATCGGGCCTGGTTTGTTTTTCAGCTTTTGATACTCCGCAATCGCGTCGTCGTTCTTGCCGACGGCTTCGTAACGTTCAGCAAGCGCCAGGCGCGCCTGAGCGCCGACATCGGAATCTTTCTGCGAAAGCTCTTTCAACGTAGCTTCGGCCTTGTCGGCCTCGAAATGTAGTTGATGAGTCGCAGCGAAATAGCGCGCCAGGTCGCCGTTATAAGAAGGATATTCGTTCGCCGCTTTTGTGAAAGCCTCGTAAGCCTTGCGGTGTTTTTCGTCCTCGCTCGTAAAAGCGACCTGTCCCGGAGACAGGTTCGGAGGAATCGGGTTCGCAACCATCGCCTCGTGAGCGTCCATCGCTCTGGCCATTGATTCGCTGGCGTTCGCCGCGCGGCGCGACATGAACATCCAGATGATCCCGCCGACCGCAAGCGCCACCGCCGCGACAGTCAGCCATTTCACGATTGGGCGTGAACGATCTTTGACCCAGGCCGACGTAGCCACGTATTGCTCCATCAGCGGATCGCGTTTTAAATTTTGTGCCGAAGCTCGCCCTTTAGCCAATGTTGTACTCCTTTAAGCAAGAAAATGGGGGCAATGAGGAAGGCGTCAAAATAGCCGCGAAGCTCAGAGGTTGTCAAGTAGTCCAACAACGCAGCAACGCCCGTCGAAAGGTGAAATTGGAGAGCCGGAAGGCAGCCGTCAATAGTTACCTGAACTTGCGGCGCCGGTCTTCACGCCCTGTGATTCCTGCACTATCTTGACGCCCGCGCTTGCGCCGATGCGGGTTGCGCCAGCGGCGATCATTTCGCGCGCGCCGGCCAGATCTTTCACGCCGCCCGCCGCTTTAACTCCGACTTCCGATCCGACCGTGCGGCGCATCAATTCGATGTCGGCGACGGTCGCCCCGCCTTTGCTGAATCCGGTTGAGGTTTTGACGAAATCGGCTCCAGCCTCTTTTGCGAGCAGACAGGCGCGGGCTTTCTCTTCGTCGGTAAGCAGCGCGGTTTCGATGATCACTTTGACGATGGCGCAGGCTTCGTGCGCGGCCTCGACTACGGCGCGGATGTCGCGTCTGACCGTTGCGTCATCGCCCGATTTCAGCGCGCCGATGTTGATGACCATGTCAATTTCTGTTGCGCCGTCGAAGATCGCGCGACGGGTTTCGTAAGCCTTAACGTCGGCCAGCGTCGCTCCGAGCGGGAAGCCGACGACAGTGCAGACTTTGACCGGCGAGCCGTGCAGCGCGAACGCGCATTCTTTAACCCACGTCGGGTTGACGCAGACGGAAGCGAAATTGAAATCGCGGGCTTCGCGGCAGAGCTTTTCGATTTCGTCGCGCGAGGCTTCGGGTTTGAGCAGCGTGTGGTCAATGTATTTCGCCACGTCGGCGCTTGTGGCGGCTGATTGGCCCCAGGCCAACCCGATGCGCGAGGCTCCGGCGTTCAGCGCGCAGGCCAGCGAGTGCGGGCTGCATTCGCCGCAATCGGCGCCGTTCAAATCGTAGCCGCGGGAGGCTGAGAGCCGAGCGACGATCTGATCCGTGATCTGCTCGACAAGTTTTTCCAGTTCTACGTTCATTACAAATTTTATTTGGCGTGTGATGTCAGCAACAACCTTTGCGCGGGCGCGATTCGTCCACAGGCTGTCCGGCGCAATATCCGCGCAGCACATCGCGCAACGCGTTCCACACGCGACGCAGCTTTTGCGCCAGCCGCGACGCGAGATCGTTTTGCGTCGCGGAATGGAAATCTGTTTCCGCGCTGTGATGACAGGTGTTTTCGCGCACGTTCATAAACTCGCTGCGTCAGGCTAACACAGCCCGCGAACTTCGGCCAACAAGCGATTCCAACACTCCGCGTTACTGATTTCGCCGGGTTATCAACTCCAGATATTCCGCCATCTCTTTCATCTCGTCCGCGTCAAGCCACAATGGCGGCGGTTGCGCAACAGGATGAGCGTCTCTGGAATCGCGCAGATACTTTTCCCACTCTTCCGCGCTGCGATGTTTGGCGCGGTAGAGATCAGGCGCAATCGCCTTGATTCCGTGCCCGTCGGGGCCGTGACACGAAGCGCAACTGCGGACATAAACAGTTCGTATCCGCTCCGGCATGAAATCTTCAGCGCCGATTTTTTCACGATTCTGGTCTGCCTCGCTTCTGCCGTCTTTCGCATCCTGGCTGGCGCAACCGTAGAAAATGCCGGCGCAGGCGCAGATGATCAACAAATTTCGCCGTGAGTTTTTCCGGTTCACGATTCGATATTCCGAGGCATCAACGTCCAGCCGCCTGGCGTTTCACCTGGCACTCCGAGCAGATTCCCCAGATGCGCAGGCTGTGGCGTGTCGGGTGAAAACCGTGATTCGCGGCGATTTCGTCCTGTTTATTCTCGATCTCTTCGCTGTAAAACTCTATCAGTTGGCCGCATTGGGTGCAGATCAGATGGTCGTGGTGCTGGTGGTTGTAAAGGTGTTCATAACGCGCGCGCCCGTCGCCCAGACGCTCTTCGCGCGCCAGCCCGCATTCGACCAGAAGCTTGAGCGTGCGGTAAACAGTCGTGAAGCCGACGGTCGGGTCTTCGACTTTGACAATGTTATACAGGTCTTCGGCGCTGAGATGGCCTTCGGTTTTGAGAAAAACGTCGAGTATCAACTCGCGCTGCGAGGTCTTTTTGAACCCGGCGCGCCTGAGATGTTCAAAGAATATCTCTTTCTCTTTGGTAAATTCGGGCATCGTTTTGTCGTGATTGTTGTCGCTTACATCCGGATTCTAGCCCAGAAAATCAAAAGGCAAAAGGCCGGCGTTTTTCACGACGAAGGCGCAGTGGCTGCGTGCGGTTTCTACTTGCCGACAACCGGCAGCCCGCTAGGCACACTGGCCGGCGTTTGCGGCGGAGGGGCGGTGTCGTTGAGCGATTTCATAAAACTGACCAGGTCTTTCTTCTGCTGTTCGGTCAGGTTCAGCTTAGCCACCTTCACGTCCTGGCTGTAAACATCAAGCCCGCGTCCGCGGCCTCCGCCGTCATTATAAAAATCCACGACCTCTTCTAGTGTGTTGAACGCGCCGTTGTGCATGTATGGCGCGGTGCGGGCTACGTTGCGCAGGCCTGGCGTCTTGAACATCCCGAACCCGTCCTCGCGGCGAATCACTGCGCCGAAACCCGGATCGGAATCGAGCGGCGCGCCTTTCTCCGCGGAGACAGGCGTCCCAGTCGAAGACAAAACGCCGTCGTGGAAATGCGGCGGGATGTGACAGGCGGCGCATTGCCCCTGGCCGATGAACACGACCAGCCCGCGCAATTGCTCAGTCGTGAGCTTATCATCCTTCCCTTTGACGAACTGGTCGTAATCGGTTTCGGTGATGTTCAGCTTGCGCTCGAATGCCGCGATGGCGCGCGCGATGTTTTGGAGAGTGATCTCGCGCCCGTCCTGCGGCGAGTTGAAGCCGAACGCTTTGGCGAACAACTCGCGGTATTTCGGGATCGCGCGCAAACTTTTCACCAGTTCGGCGGCGCTCGATTGATTCAATTCGTGTTCGTTGAAGATCGGCTCCAGCGCCTGTTCTTCGAGCGTTCCGGCGCGCCCATCCCAGAACAGGATCGGGTTGTAGGCGACGTTGAAAAGGCTCGGCGTGTTGCGCTGCAATTCGCGCCCCGTGCCCGCGCGTTGCAAGCCGTAGCCGTGTCCGCCAGCGCCGATTCCCTTCTTCAGCCCGTCGGCCATTCCATAATCGGGGTGATGACACGAAGCGCAGGAAGTGGTTTTGTCGCCAGACAGGATCGGATCGAAGAAGAGCAGATAGCCAAGCTCGACGCGCGAAGCTTCGCCTCGATTATTCGTCGGCTCCGTAGGCGCGATGATGGCTTGCACGTTCTCGGCGGTCAATGCGGCGCGCGCCAGACGCAGCCAGGCTTGGCGATCCTCTGACGCGGCCGTTTTCGCCAGTTCGGTTATTTCCGCCGTTGTCAGCGTCGCGCCGCTTGCGCGGTAACGTTGATAACCCCAGAAGCCACTTGCGGCGGCGATGAGCGCGAAGACCACAACGACGAAGAGTTTGATTCTGTTTGAGCGGTTTCGCGCCTCGCCTGTACTTTCGTTGTTTGAAGGCATATTCGTTGAAATCGGCGGGGCGTTGAAAGGTGTTTATTATTTGAGGTAGTAGCCAAAGCGCGTAGTCGCGTGATAGCCCGGTTGTTTGACTTTGACTTTGACTGCGCGGTAGCTGCCGTCGCGGTTTGAGTTCGTCGGGGTGTAAAAGATCACGTACTGGGAACGAAGTTCATCGGCGACCTGTTGATAAGCGTCGCTCAGATCGTCGAAGCTCGCGGGCAGGAAAATTCGCCCGCCGGTCTCTTCGGCGATGCGGGTCATGTTGCGTTCGCTGGATTCGAGTTGGGCGATCTTCATCTTCAGGCCCTCGATGCGGAGGCTGTTCACCGACGAAGACGAAGCCTTCTCGAAATACTCAAGTTCTTCGTTGTCGGCGCGCCGCTGAATTCGCGTTTTGCTGACGGCATAAACCGGCGTCTCTTCTTCGATCAGCGTGCGGAAGGCGCGTTCGCTCGAAACCGAGCCGCGCCCGCTGTCAATGCCGTCGGTCAGAACGATGATCGCCTTGCGGCCTTTGATCTTGCCCAATTGCTCGTGCGCCGCCAGATAAAGCGCGTCGTTGAATTTCGTGAACATCCCGGTTCCCAGACGGTTGAGCGCGCGTTTCAGCGCGTTGCGGCTGTTGGTCCAATCCTGCACCAGTTCGACCTGGTCGTCGAAACGGATCAATGAGAATTTGTCTTCGGGATCGAGTTGGTTGATGAAGCGCCAGGCGGCTTCTTTGAAGTCTTCGAGTTCATGCGCCACGCTGCTGCTTGTGTCAATCATCATCACAACGTGAACCGGCATGCGTTTGAGCGCGAAGGAACTGATGGGCTGCTGGGCGCCGTCTTCGTAAATGATGAAATCTTCGGCCCTCAGATCGGTCACGAACTGTCCGGAAGAATCGCGCACGGTGACGGGCAGCAGGACTTCGGCGGTGTCAATTGCGATCACATCTTCGCCGGGCTTGCGCTGGCGGTCTTTCTGCTCCTGCTTCTCCTGATTCGACTGTGAGGTCTGGGCGCGGACGGGAAACGGCGCCCCCCACAGCGCGATGAAAACAGCGAGGAAAGAGAGAGCACGGAAATAACGGAAAAGCATCGGGGAAATCTTTCCGTTTGTTCCGTTATCACTGTCTTTTCCGTGCTCTCTCTTCAAATCTTCTCCCAACGATGTTTCAAGGGTCTGGCCATCACTTGCCCTTTGATTCCGTCATCACTTCGATTCGTCCATCGCTGTTTTCATCGCAGTGATGATGCGCTCGCTGACGCGGTTCTGGCGCAGGTCGCCGAGGGCTTTCGACGAAAGGTCGAAATCAACCTGTGACGATTCGATCTTGCGGAGCACCGTGCCTTCGGAGAAACCGGCCTGGATCATTTCCAGAATGCCTTTGTTGTCCAACTTGGCGGGGCGCTGCAATTTCGGCTCGGGATTGCCTTCGCTCGGAGGACGAATGATTCTGACCGTAGCCGTCCCGGTCGTTTCGCTCTGCTGGCTGCGATCGCCGTTAGGCCCCAGGCCCCGGCTTCTGGTCTTGCTGCCTGAACCCGATTGCGAGCCGAAGATCATCGCTTCGTCTTCTTTTCGCTTCGCTTCCTTCTCGGTCGGCAGCTCTTTGAAGATCGGGCCGTTGAAGAAAGCTTCGTCATCTTTGGCGAAGAATTCATCGTCGCGCAGCGTGGTCAGCCGTTGAGCGGCGGCGCCGTAATTGGTTCGTTCGATCATCTCGCTGATGACGCGCTCGTTGACGCCGCGCTTTTTCAATTCGACCAGTTTGGCCGTCGAGATGTCGAACGCGGTGTCGGAAGTGCGGATCAGGGTGATGATCGTGCGTTCCTTGAACCCGGCTTTGGCGAGGTTGACGATCGCTTCGTTGGTCAACACTTCGCGCTTGTTGATGTCGGGGCGATTTTGCGCGTTAGCCTCGCCGGCCACAGCCAGCGCCAGGGTAATCACGAAACAAAGAGGGGCGAGATACTTCATACAATCCTCCTTACGTGAAAAGGGCTTACGTGAAAATTTCTACCTGAAGGCTCCTCGGCGGGCGCTGCTACGATTGCGGCTTCATTACAGCAGGGAGACTGTACCCAGTGACACAGACTCGGAGGAAGGGGTATCGCGAGTCAGTGAGTGAACCAACCATAGACAGGAATCACGGCGTCTTCAAGAATAATATCAACCGCTCGCAGGCGTCATTGATCCGGTCAATCCTGTCTATTTCTCATTCCGATTAGCAGCCATCGCGCGACGATAAGCCGTGTTGATCCGCCAGACGTAATTCATCGTTTCACGGTACGGCGGAATGCGGCGGCCGTATTTCATCACGGCGCCTTCGCCGGCATTATACGCTGCCAGAGCCAGATTAACATCTCCGTTGAACATCTCCAGCAAAGTGCGCAGATACCTGGTGCCCGCGTCAACATTTTCTACCGGATCGTGAATGTTCCGAACGCCGAGTTTGGCCGCCGTTCCCGGCATCAATTGCATCAATCCACGCGCGCCGACGCGCGAAACGGCCCGATGATTGAACCTCGACTCTTCGCGCATTATCAGAAAGATCAGCGTCGGATCAATGTCGTACTTGTCGCCGCTGTATGCGATCAGCCGGTCAAGTCCGCTATGCCCGGTCGTGTAACGCAAACTCGCATTAGCCGCCACGGACTTCGGTTCGGTGACCGTGACATCGTGGACGATACGTTCGACATCTCTGCGGTCAATGACGGTTTGCATCTTGCCCAGCCGGTAACCGACCAATCCCGAATTTTCCCAGACGGCGTCGGCGTCAATCTGCCTCCCGCCTTTGAGCAAAATCCGCGACACCGTGCGCGTCACCATTTCATCGCCATTGGCGCTTTCGCCTGAATTACTGACAGATGAAAGGCTGGCCGCCGGCGCCGGTTTCGATTTCGTAATCCGGGCGACATCCGTCCTGGCGAACGAAGCGATGACCTTTCCCTGCCGGTACCAAATCGCGTCGCCCACTTCCCAAACCTCCTCGGCCTCGACCATACGCCCGTTCTTCAGATGCAATTCGTCCGCTCGCACGCCGGCGGCGCACAACAGCAGGCAAACCAGGATGACCATCATCGGCCTTTTAGCGACAAAGCTCAGACGCATACAGCTTAAATTCTCACGGGATTTTCAAACGTGCGCGACGCCGAAGTAATTATTCCAGGCCAGATCGAGCAGGTCCGGGGTGAGCGTCGGCTGCAGATTTTTGTACTGGCAGATGTCCAGAAACCGGCTGAGCAGGTCGCGCGGCTCGCAGGCTTTCATCACGCGCTTTTCAGCCTCATATTTCGAAAGCAGGTAATCGAGCACTGATCTGTCGTAATAGACGCCAGCGTTTTCGGCATACCTTTCAAAAATTCTGCGGTAGGTTTCTTCGGAAGGCGGTTCGACGCGAACGCGGTAACCCATTCGCCGCAGGAAGGCTTCGTCAACCAACCGGCTCGGTTCGAGGTTGGTCGAGAAAACAACCAGTTGTTCAAAAGGCACGCTGATTTTCTTGCCGGTGTGCAGAGTCAGAAAATCAACCTTGCGTTCGAGCGGAATGATCCACCGGTTGAGCAGTTCTTCCGGCTCGACCCGCTGGCGGCCAAAATCGTCAATCACCAGCGTGCCGCAATTGGCCTTGATCTGGAATGGGGCCTCGTAATAACGCGCCGCGCGATTGTAGATCAGGTCGGTGCTTTCCAGAGTCATCTCGCCGCCGACGATGATCAACGGGCGCGCGATACGCAGCCAGCGGCGGTCGAAAACGTCGAAATTATCTTCGTCCAGAGTGCGGTCGTGATTGTGCGCGTCGTAAATGTTGATGACGTGTTCATCAATCGCGACGGCGTAAGGAACCCAGATCGGCGTCAGCAGCGCGTTGTTGATACGTTCGGCGACGGAGGTCTTGCCGGTGCCGGGAATGCCGGAGATGAAAAGGCTGCGGCGCGAATTGATCGCAAACCCGAGCGTCTGGAGCAAGCTGTCGGGCAAAACCAGATCGTGAAACGCGTCGGCCACCTGATCAGGCCCGATCAGTTCTTCGGGCTGAGCCTGCGAACGCATCATCGCGCTGTAAGCCGCAAGCGAAACCGGCGCAGGGCCGACGTAGCCTGAAATCTCCATGACGCGCTTCAACTGATCCCATCCGCGATCGAGCAGCGCGTAACGATTGTTGCTGAACCCAACGCTCCCGCGAATCTCGACCAGTTTCTCGCGGTAAAGGTGCTGCATCATCTGTTCGACCAGCGTCAGAGGCAAACACATCCGATCGGATATTGTGGCCGTCGTCAGCGTGCTTTCAGTCGCGGAAATCTTGAGCGCCAGATCGGCTAGGAACTGAAAAGAAAGTCCCGTAGCCTCAATGGATTCTGTAACCGGAGGCGCAAAAGCTTCCATTCTGGCTTGTACTGCTTCATTCATAAGCTGACATAAGCTGGGTGGTTGGTGGTTGGTGATTGGTGGTTGGCAGGAAGTGATCGGCGATGAATGATTGACCGCTCAAAAGACGGCTAACCACCAACCACCAACCACCAACCACCGATTACCGATCCTGATCAACAGTCTGATCTTTTTGCTGCGCGGCTACGGCCAACTTCTTGTATTGATCGTTGAGTGTGGCGGCCTCGCGCAACCGGCCCGTGCGTTCGTAAAGGCTGGCCAGATTGCTCAGCGCGGGAAGCGATTGCGGCTGTGAGCGAAGCGCGGCTTCGTAATATTTGATCGCGTCTTCATATTTGCCCTGCTGGCTGTAGACGTAACCGAGATTGAGATTCGCGCCGTTTTCGCCGACAGCGATCACGAAATGCTGCTTCGCCTTGTCGTAATCGCCTTTGCGTCCGTATGCCAATCCGATGTTGTTGTGCATGCGGCGGTCGTTCGGCGTGATCTTCAACCCCTTGTTGTAATACTTGACGGCATTGCCGAAATCGTTCGACAGATAGCACGAATAGCCGAGATTGTTCAGGAACCGGGCGTTGTTGGATTCGATCTTCAAGGCCTTCTTGTATTCTTCCTGCGCAAGACGATATTGGCCTTTCTCGTCGTAACAAACCCCAAGCAGATTGAAAGCCTCGGCGAAATTGGGTTGCAGCACGGTCGAGGCCACCAGCTTTTCAATCGAACCATCGAGCCGGCCTCTATCGTGCAATTCAATCGCCTCTTCAAACAGGTTCTTCGCCGCGACTTCGGCGGTGGTGGCTTCCGGCGCAAGCCCGTTGTTGGCGTCGGCGATGCCGTCCCGCGTGCGGTTCATCGGGATCATCTTCATCTTCTCAAAATCCTTCTCGCTCGCCTTCTTCATCGCCATTTCGTTGTTGTCTTTCCTCCTGAACAGGCGGGCGAACAACCGCACCGGCGCGGTCACTACTCGTTTGAACCCGTTGCGTTTCTTGCCTTCGGATGGCGCGCCGTTCTTGCCCTCCGGCGCCGCTTCTGCGGAAGCTTCTCCTGACGCCTCGTCAGAAGCGTCATCATCGAACAGGAAGAGATTGGCGCCCGAACCCAGACTTGAGCTGACGCGCGTGCGCACGCTCGGAATCGCAGTCACGGCGACAAGCGACAGCGCGATCACAACGACAGCCGTAATCGCAGGTTGACGCAAATAACGAAAGAATTTGTTCCAAGCCATAATTCACAACCTTTCTTAAGCCCCTTCACGGGCATTTGATGAACAACAGCAAAGGCCGGAGCTATTTGACGTTGTTCGTTTGGCTGTCCATTGCTTGATCGGGTTGAACGGGTTTCCTGATCAGAATCTGAGCTACCGAATCTTCATAAACGCTCCGCCAACGCCCGCTCATCAGCGCGATCAGCGCAAGCGGTTCGTCGCGGCGCAACGTCATCCACTGTATATCGTATTTGTCCAGCAGTTCCGACCATTGCGGCTTGACGGTCGCGATCTTGTCGTAGTCATCCAACACCGCGCCGCGCCGGTAAAAATCGCTGCGTCCGTCAACGAAGACCTTGAACTGCGGGTAGAGCCTGTAAATCAAATAACCGCCGAACTGATCCGAAGAGTACATCTTCCCGTTTAACCGGCCCTGAAGCTGGTCTTCCGGCTTCGTTCGCAGGATGAAATCGGCGGCGGCCACCGGGAAGCGGTTCGGACTGAAATGCGGCGACAAAATTTTCTCCGCCAATCCGCTACCCATCACGGCAATGACAAAAACGAAGACGGCGGCGGCGGCAAAGGCTCCGGTCAATTGCCGGTCAATCCCCATCGTTTCACGATACCAGCCGCGCGCGGTTCGGAGGACTCGCGCCGCCCTGCCCATCCCTGCGGTCGCGCGGTCAGCAAATTCGGCGGTCAACGCGCTGAATTGTTCAGCGATGATCGGAGCCAGTATCACGACGGCCAGCGTGACGTGCCGCTCCGATCGCAGTGTCATGTGCCCCCACAAAATCAGCAGTCCCACTTCGACGAAGCGGCGCTGCCGGATCGCGTTCGCCGCCGCGATTGCAGCCAGGAGCAGAAGAATTTCAATCAGCTTGCCGTCCAGCATGTGGAAATCAGGCGACTGAAATTCGCTGATGGTCGAGAGCAGTTTCGCATCTGTCAAATATCGCCAAAGATGGCCGTAAAGTTTGAATCCGTACGGCGTCGCGAGCGCGGCAACCGCCGAAAGCGCTCCGACAACCGCGTAGGTTCGCAACACCCGCCACATTGACGCCGCGCCACATTCGCCGCGCGCCGCAAACTCAGCCCACTCGCCTGCGGCATAAACCGCAAGGATTATGAACGTAACGACAAAAGCGCCATGCAAATTGGCCCATAGCGCGATCAGCAGCGGCAGGAGGTAAATCCACCTGCTTCGATCTCGCCGAAAGCTTTCCACCGCCGCATACCAGGCGACCATCAACGCGATGGAAACCAGATGCGGGCGCGCCAGCCAGTGAACGATGCCGCACAAGACTGCAAAGATCGTAACGGCGAGGGTGATCATCGGATCAGCGCCACGCCGGAGCGCCATCCGGTAAAGCGCGGCGTAACTCGCCAGTAAAACCAGAAACGCCCCGCCGACCACACCGGCCAATCCCCACTGGTGATGCAGCGCCGCCATCATCACATCGGTCAACCACTCCCACGCGAACCATTCGCGCCCGGCCATCGTGTGCGAAAACACGTCGCGCTGCGGGACAGCGTGGGTTTCAAGGATCAACTCGCCCGCGCGGATGTGCCATCCCGTGTCGCTGTCAATCAGAAATCGCCACGAGTTGTTGACCAGCAGGAAGAGCGCGATCAGCAGGCAGTAACTGCCGGTCGAAGGGAGAAGCCAGCGCGCGATCGCGCCGACTTTTTTGTTCCTTGATCGGCTGTCTTCTCCTGTTGGCCTTTTTGCCTGCGTCATTGTGAGAGGCGTGTCAGCGCACGATTTCAAGCTGATCGCCCACTTTGAGCGAGGCGCGCGAGATCGTGTGCGCGGGCATTTCCACCACACTGCGCGCGGCCAGTTGCGGCGAAGTCACGCGGAACGGGCGCATATTTTCAACCAGCTTGACGATTCGCAGTTGTTGATCGAGAAAGATCACGTCAATCGCGAAGAGCATCCAGAAAGTGTGGACGCCGTTGCAGGGGCGCAGCCAAATCGCTTCGGCGGGGGCGAGGCGGCGGCGGAACATCAATCCGCGAAGCCGCTTGAAAACTGTGTTGGCGAGCGCGACCTTTTCAGCCAGACATTGCCCGGTCGCGCGATGATAAATCTTCATTTCGATTGCGATGGCCAATCTCAAATCTGAGATTGGCTTCTCGCCTGAATTCAGCTATCCCAGTCGTCATCGCGTTCGCGCATACGGCGACGCACGACTATCACACTCAGAATCGCGGCAATTACCAAAAGAAAGCCAATGATAATGTAGTTAAGCGTCAGGTCAGGTCTTTCTGGTTCTGCTTGCAGAAGCAGAGCAGCCAAAATCTGCATGGGGGTCTCCTTGTTTAGAATTTCAGCGTCATATTTTTAGGGCGTTTGAGTATCCAGATGGCCGGTTTGCCGATTCAGCTTATTGAGAGACGGCGCCAAACAGAGTCCAGATTCTGATCAGCGCAGGCCCCATCAGCACAATCAGCAGCGCGGGGAAAATACATAACAGCAGCGGAAAAATCAACTTGATCGCCGCTTTGGCCACGAGTTCCTCGGCGCGCTGGCGGCGTTTAGTGCGCATCGAATCGGCGAAGACGCGCAAGCTGTCGGCAATTGAAGTTCCGAAACGGTCCGTCTGCACCAGCATCGCCACCAGAGATTTCACATCATCCACGCCGGTGCGGGAACCCAGGTTGCGCAGCGCCTCGTCGCGCGGCTTACCCGCGCGAATCTCGCGGTTGGTGATGGCCATCTCTTCCGACAGATCAGGCTCGACAAGTTCCATCTCACGTCCGACGCGTTGCAGCGCAGCGTTCAAGCCCAGTCCCGCCTCGACGCATACGACCATCAAATCCAGCGCGTCAGGCAGCGCCCGCGTAATCCGCCCTTTCCGGTTCGAGATCATCCGCGAAAGGAAGAACGACGGCAGGAACATGCCGTAAAGGAGCGCAAGCACCGTTCCGCCCAGCGTCGTCACATCAACCGGCCAACCAAGCAGGACGGTCAGCGTAAAGAACATGATGGCCGGAAACGCCACCGCTGAGATCAGCCGGATTACGCGGTAGATTGTCACCGCGTTTTCATCGAAAAACCCCGCCTGGATCAAACGTCTGCGCAACCGGCGCACATTCCGAGGCGACGGAGTCGGCGCGATCTGATCCATTCGTTTGGCGACCTGTTCGACAATGATGGTCGAAACCGGCTGAGACGGAGAGTCTTCAGCCGCGTGTGGGTTGATCTCTCTCAACCGGTCTCCAACCGGATTGGCCGGTCGCGCCCACAACCAGTAAAAAGCCAATATCCCGCTGCCGACGGCAAAGGCCAGAGAACCAAAAAGTATCAGGCTGTTAATATCCATAAGCGCCTTTCGGGAGTAGAGAGTGGGTAGTGAGTTTGCTCGTTTAGCGATCTATAACTCCCTCCCCCTACTTCACATTCCCCACTCCCTCCTAAATTTGAATGTTGACGATCTTGCGAATGATCAGCCAGCCGACGATCTGCATCACCACGCCCGTTCCGAGTATAAGGACGCCGTAAGGATGATCATAAAGCGTCCTCATGTAAGCGGGATTGAAAATGTTGATCCAGAAAAAGAGAAAGAACGGCAGCGCGCTGACGATGTACCCAGACAATCTCGCCTGCGCCGACTTGACTCTGATCTCCCCCTGGATGCGGAACCTTTCGCGGATCGTGTGGCTGATGTTCCGCAGAACTTCGGAAAGGTTGCCGCCAATCTCGCGCTGGATCAGCACCGCCGTAACGCAAAGTTTGAGATCGAGAATCGGCACCCGCTCAGCCAGATTTTCAAGCGCCGCTTTGATATTCAACCCCAGGTTCTGCTCTTCATAAGTCTTGCCGAACTCGCGCGCGATTGGGTCGGGCATTTCCGTCGCAACCATCTGCAGAGCCGAACTGAAACTGTGCCCGGCCTGCAACGAACGCACCATCAGTTCCAACGCGTCGGGCAACTGCTCCAGAAAGCTTCGGAAACGGCGGCTCCGCTTGTTCCGCACGACTATCAAAGGGATCACCATAACTACCACCGCCGTCATCAACATCGCCATCAGTGAGCCGGAGATGAAGAAGACCACTACTCCCACGACGAAGCCTCCAATCAGGCTGGAGATCACGAAACGGTAAACCGACACCTTCAGGTCGGCCTGACGCAACACCGCCTGCAGATTATTGAAGACCTCGAAGCGAATCAGCGCCCGGTGGAACGCCGGCACGTTGCTGAGCAGTTCCTCCTTGAGAAGTTGCATTTCGCGCTGGCTCGCGCCTCCGCGCTCCTGCACCAACTGCTTCAACCGTTCGTCAATCCGGCGGCGATATTGATCGGTGTCCCGGCTGACGAAAAAATAGATCGCCACCGTCAGCAGGACGAATGCGAAGAGAATGAGAATGAAAAGTAGTCCGCCCATAGCTCCCCTGACTCATTTAAAACGCCGCCTCGAAGACGTTCGGCGGCAGTCTGAAACCGTACTGTTCAAGTCGTTCCGAAAAACGCGGCCTGATGCCCGTCGGTCGGAACTGGCCGAGCACCTCGCCTTTCGGCCCGACGCCGGTGCGCACGAATCTGTAAACTTCCTGCATCGTGATGATCTCGCCTTCCATGCCGATGATTTCGGAGACGCTCACGACTTTGCGCGAACCGTCGCCCATGCGCGAAACCTGGATGATCAGATTGATGGCGGAGCTGATCTGCTGGCGCATGGCTTTATCGGAAATACGCAAATTGGCCATGGCGATCATCGTTTCGAGACGGGCCAGGGCGTCGCGCGGCGTGTTGGCGTGGATGGTGGTCATACCGCCGTCGTGACCGGTGTTCATGGCCTGTAACATGTCAATCGCCTCGTCGCCGCGAACCTCGCCGACGATGATTCGGTCGGGACGCATACGGAGCGAGTTGCGGAGCAGGCTGCGCTGCGTCACTTCGCCGCGTCCTTCGATGTTGGGCGGGCGCGTTTCCAGCCGAACCACATGCGGCTGTTGCAACAGCAACTCCGCCGAGTCTTCAATCGTCACCAGACGTTCATCGTTGGGAATGAAACCCGAAAGACAATTGAGCATGGTGGTCTTTCCGGCGCCGGTTCCGCCAGAAACCAGAACGTTGAGACGCGATTTGACGCAGGCCTCCAGCATCTGCACGAGCGGCGGCGTGAGCGCTTTCAGTTCAATCAGGTTTTTGATTGTCAGCGGCTCAGCCCCGAAACGGCGAATCGAGAGCACGGGGCCGTCAATCGCCAGCGGCGGGATGATGGCGTTGACGCGCGATCCGTCAGACAAACGCGCGTCCACCATCGGAGAAGATTCGTCAACGCGGCGCCCGATGCGCGACACGATACGGTCAATGATCTGCAGCAGGTGCGCGTCATCGCGGAACGTGACATCAACTTTTTCGAGCTTGCCGCGCCGCTCGATGTAAACATTGCGCCAGCCGTTGACCAGAATATCGGAAATGCCTTTGTCCGCCAACAACGGTTCGAGCGGGCCGAGGCCGAACAATTCGTGCAGCACGTCGGTTTGAACCTGTTCGCGTTCAATCCCGGAGAGCGGCGCGTTCTCGTCATCGAGAATGCGCTCGATGACCTTCTTCACGTCCTTCTGAACTACTTCCGGGTCGGCGTTCTCCAGTTTGCTCAGGTCGAGTTTATTGATCAGGATGCGGTGAACGCGGGCTTTGAGTTCCTGCAATTCGTTCGACGCCCGCAAAGCGCCCGTAGCGCGTGAAGCAGACCCGTTCTGCTGTTCTTGTAATCTTTCTTTGAGAACTGACATATTTTTCTATTTTTTTTCGGGCCTAGTTTTTGGGGGCAGTTGAACGCCGGGTTTGTGTGTGTGGGGGCAGCCGCCCCGGCAAGAACCGGTCTGGCGCAAAATCAGTGATGACGATTGCCGACCGGATGAGAGCAAACCTGAAACAAAGACGACGCCAGGAACCGGAAGCAGCGATCAGACCATATTTCCTATGCGATATTTCATATGAAATATGATCAGCGGTTGTAGCGCAAAATATTCGCCTGCCTTCTTATCGCTTGCCGCCGAAGAGCGATGTCCAGCCGCCACGGCTCGGACGCGCCGGGGCCTCGGAATTTTCACTTGGCAGCCTGATACCGCTCAACTTGCTCGCCAGAGTCCCGAAATCATGCACTATGCGCGATTGGGTCTTGGAAAGCACCAGCGGTTCGCCGACGTTGATCGAAGAGATCGCCGCCTGATAATCATTGGCGACCGTCGCAAAGACATCCGTCTCTAAAACCTTGCCGACCTGTTTCAGATCAAACTCCGGAGTCTTGGTGTAGCGGTTGATCACGACTTTAACCCGGCTGCGGTCGTAACCGAGTCGGGCGAAAATGTCGAGCGCGCGTTTCGCGCTGCGAATCGCCGGGATGTCCAGCGTCAGAAGCAGAATCAGATCATCAGCCGCGTCGAGCGCGGCGATGGTCAATTCATTTAACATCCGAGGCGGGTCAATCACTACGTATTCTGTCTGGGCGCGCAGCAAAGCGATTGATCGCGTGACGTGCTCAACCCGCACGTCTTCATCTTTACCGATTTCGGTCGGCGCGGCGAGCAACGTCAGATACTTCGATCTTTGCGTCAGGTAACTGGCGATCAACTGATCATCCAGGCGGTCGAAGTTTCGGACGATGTCGTGGATCGAATAATTCGGCTCCAGGCCCAGATAGAGCGGCTGATCGCCCGCCTGCAAATTCAGATCAATTACGCAGGCGCGTTTGCGCGAAAGCCGCGCCAGAGAAGCCGCCAGATTGGCCGTCACGAACGTCGTCCCGCATCCACCTTTGCTGGCGTATACAGCGATGACGCGTCCGTGAGATTCTTCGGGTTTCGTGGCGGTCTGTTCAATCTTCGCAAAGACCGAAGCAATCTCGGTTTCGACCAGCGGCAATCGCAGGAACTCCATAGCTCCTGATCTGAATGACTGGAGAATAACGTCGGGAGAATTATCCTCGGACGAACAGATCACCGCCGTCTCCGGCAATTCCTGATGAATCCGCTCGACGAGCTGAAATGTATGGTTCAGTTCGCCGTTGAGCAACACGAGCGCTGCTTGCGGACGCAACCGGTTGAGTTCGTCCAGCACCTGCGGAGCGTTCGGCAATTCCGCCACGATGGCCAGCGGGATATGGCTCGCGCTACGCAGACGCGTTCGCTCTTGCTGGTTCAAACTTCGACCGATGACAACAACAGAAATCGCTTTTGACACTGACTTCGGTTCCTTAACTTAAATCCTGAATTTGATTCTTGCGGCCTGGCCCACGATGGAATTCCAACTCGCGCCGTCAGCCTTCGGATTCCGCGCAACCAATTAACGCCAAGCCTGAGATGAAAGCCGTTGAACGGATCCTTTGGGGCTACAAGGCTAACGGAGGCGGAATTATAGTCTCAGCAGGAATGAAACTCCATCAAAAATTCCCGGACAAGATTTCAGCAGCAACCGCTGATTTCCAGGGGCCTTCGGATGAGTTTCAGACGCGCTAAGTTGGCTTGGTTTCGTCGTGATGAAGGTTGCGATAGCGGCGCGCAATCCGCGCGCGCTCCCAGGATTTATGCGTACTCTTCATCCACCTACTTGAGTAGCTGAACCGACATCGGCAGCCAGCTTCGTTTAAAGCTCGGATCACTATCGGACGTCATATTCGTCGCGTCAATCGGAGTTCCGCCGGAAATAATCTCGCGGACAAAATATCCTTCAAGCTCACCGGTGGGCCTCACGTTCCTCATAAAGAACAATCCGATGTTGGTGACAGTGAGCGTGGTCGTCGCGTCCACTGCTCCGGGGTCTTTCCAGATGATCGGGTTGTAGAACAAGACCGGAATGATCGCGCCGTGCGTGTTCGGGCCCGGATAACTGGAGCTTGTAACGTAGCGGAAAAGCGCCTCGGTAGTCACGTCAATCGAATCAACTCCGACCGTCCGGTATTGCAGCGCGAGAAGCCCTGTTCTCACTTCATCTTTTTTCGCCAAATCTTTTATGGGATAAACCGGGATGTTGTCGCCGACGCGAATTTTGCCGCAGTATCCGAAATTGGCGAGGTCGCCAACGCTCAAGACATCGAATGTCGCGCGCGGCAACGCCGAGAAATCGGCGATAAAGTAATAATTGGGATCGAGAACGATGTCCTCGCCCATGATCGTCTTCACTCCGATATCGGCCTTCAATTGAGTGTCGCGAAGGCTTGTGACAGAAGAACCAACGCCCGTTATGGAGTCAACAAACGGATAAGTGTTGCGCGCGCCAGCGGCGAAGCGCGAACGATAATAATCGCCGTCCTGACTCGGTACGCGAGGGATGCCTGAAATGACGGCGCCGACTCTCAATGGCACGTTGTTTATATCGAAAAACGTGTCTGGCACGAACAGCGGACGCCAGCAACCGCCGCCGATAGCGGTTCCAGCGCCTATCGTCCCGTTCCCTCCGTCAACCGGCAGCAGCGAAGCCTTAGCCGTCGCGCCCATGTCAATGCTGTTGAAACCGAAGATTCCGGCGAATAACAATGGCGTCTTCAGAACAGCGTCAACCTGCGCTCTCGGAAGATCGCCGGATGTGTCAACAGTTACCTTTCCGATCTTATCCAACTGGATATTGTTCTCGTTTGGCTGATTGCCATTCGGGTCAGGATCAGATTTGGTGCGAACCTGATTGTAACCTGCGTACTGAATGGCGAGTTGCTGCGCAAGGAGTTTCTGCTGCGGCGCCGCCGGATCGTCCTCCATGGTCACGCGCAATCCCGCGCCAGCCGCCAGAGTCGCGGCGTCAATGCCGTTCTGAAGCTGATTGCGAGCGCTGAACAGAAATCCGAGGTCAATCGCCAGCGCCAGCATTCCGATCATGCCCATGATCAACAACGTCGTCAGCACCATGATCGAGCCTTTCTGCTGACGGCGGTAGAAATTACGAATGGAACCTGGCCGTGTGAAGATGCGATTCATTTTTGTTACCTCCATTTCTTCTTTTGTTCTGAAGCGCATTTCCGAAGCCGCTTACCGAAGTTACAGCCCCGTCCGAAAAAACAGATGAGGCTGCCAGGCGACGGTGAAACGACTGATCGCAATCAGGGTTTGTCACTGCTGCTTCTTCTGCTCTTTTGCGTCGGGCTTTGGCGTCGGCGCGTTTTCCGCCTTCGAAGGGCGCGCGTCCGAACCGCTTGGTCCGGCTGGGCCGGTCGGCGATGATGGAAGCGCCAGCTTCGAAGTCAGATTCTCCGTCAGGCCTTTATCGGCGTTGTCCGTAGCGGGTTTATCAGTGGCCGGCTGTTCCAATTTGGTCTTGTTCTCGCTCTCCGGAGTCTGTTCGCCGGCCTTGCGCGGGATAGAATGTCCTGACTGGCCTTCAACAGAGCTTGACGGAGCGGCGCCGGCGGGATTCGCGGAACCTACGGGTTTCAACTCGCTGACACCTGGCAAGCGCGGCAATTGGTCGGGGTTGAGCGGCTCAACCACTTTCACCGTCGCCAGGAAAAGCAACTCAGTTTCATTGCGCTGGAAACTACGGCTCTTGAAAAGCTCTCCCAAAACCGGAATATCGCCCAGCACTGGAACCTTCGACAGGTTGACCTGCTCGCGGTTATCAATCAAACCGGCAAGAGCGAAACTCTGACCATCACGAAGTTCAAGTGTTGTCTTCGCCCTTCGAGTGATCAACCCAGGAATCACAAACCCCTGCAAACGTATGCCGAAGGTGTAATCCGGAGTCGAGACCTCCGGCTCCAATTCCAGCCGGATGTGATTCTCATCAATGATGGTGGGCGTGAAGTTGAGCTTCACTCCGAATTCCTTGAATAAGATTGTCACTGACGATTGTCCGGTGCTGAGAGATTGAACGATCGGAATCGGGAATTCGCCTCCGGCAAGGAAACTCGCCTTCTGACCATGCATTGCGATCAGATTCGGTTCGGCCAACTCACGGATCGCGCCGCGCTGATGCATCGCGCGAACAAAGCCCAGAACAGAGCCGGACGCATTCGGATTTCCAAGCAAGAGATTGACCCCTGCCCCCGCTTCGGCAATAGCGGCCAGAGCGCCTGCTTTGGCTAAATCCAGGCTGCCTCCTGTCTGTGCCGGGCCACCGGAGCTTACGAAAGCTGGCACAACGCTATTTCCCACGCCATAAGCCGTCGCCAGTTCACGCAAAATCGAGCGATTCACTTCCGCCACACGAATCTGCAACTGCACCTGCGCCGCATCGAGCACGGGCGCTTTAAGCAGGTTCGTGACTTTCAACCCGGCGGCCTCGATGATCTTCTGCGCCTGCTCGGAGAGTTCCGGTCTGGTCACGCTGCCTGAGAGCACCACCGAATTGTTCGCCTGCGAGAGCTGAATATTCTCTTTCGGGAAGAGAATCTTGATCTGGTTGTCAATCAGCGAAAGATTGACCTGAACGTAAATGTCGAAGACCAGCATCCGCGACGCCTCGCCTTTGATTTTCGGCTTCGACCACGCGACCAGGTTGACCTGGCCGAATTGCAGGCCGTTGATCAGCACCTGCTTGAACGAGATCGGCACCGTTTCGACGACCTTCGGATCGGAACTCGCGACGCGGTCTACCTCCTGATCGAAATCAATGACGCGCGACTGGCCGACCTGAACGTCAATCTTGATCGGCTCGGCGTTATTGGTGAACGAAGCTTGCAGGGTCGCCCGCTCCTGCGCCATCGCGCACAAACTGGCCGCGAGCGCCACGACCAGCAAAGAGAAGCATCGCAGGGCTGGGCGGATTCGGTGGAGTTGAGTGTTCATAAAGTCTCCTGAAAATTCGGCTGTATCAAAATTTGCAATGGGCTTGTCAGGTATCCACTAGCCTGGGGGCCGCCTGCGGGGGGACAGGAAATACGACATTCCAATGAGCGAAAGACCGAAGCGCCAGCGGCTCCGGTCTCACAAGCTCACAACTTCAAGGCACCATTTCGACGCGGGTGCGCTTGGAGCCTTCGATCAGTTCGATTGATTTCTCGCGCGAGATGATCCTCACCGTCGGCGGGGTTGACGCCGGTTGATTGGGATTTACATTGAAGGTGATCGGCGGGGGAGCCTGCCCCGCTCTGGCCGGGCCGCCCATTCCGTCGCGTGTGCCCTCGCGCGCACGATTTTCCAGCGCTATGTCGTTGATCACGTCACGCTTTGTCGCGCCCGGAGTCTTTTCGATAATTTGGTCAATTCCGTTGCGGATCGAAAGTTGCAGCCGGCCTTCGGCCTCGGCGAGCTTCAATTTCTCAGCCTGCGCGGGCGTGACTTCCAGAGTCACGGTGTTGACCAGAGCCGCCTTGCCGTCGCTCTTGGTTTCCATCTTCTGGCCGCCCGCAAGGACTTTGACTTTCTGCAAGATGACTTTCGAGACGGCCTTAGCGCCGTCGAGTTGCGGCTGCATAATCGCGATCACGTCAACGTAAGTTTCCGGGGCGACGAAACCGGCCACGCCGCTCGCCTCGTCAACGCGAACCGAAACCGAGCGCATGCCGGGCGCTGTGATTCCTGACAATCCCGGTTGCGCCCCCAATCCCGCCAACTGTTTGTCGAGGATCAGCGTCTTCGCCGGAACATCCAGGAAAGCCACGCGGCCAATCACTTCATCCTTTTTGACCATCGCGCCTTCGGGAAGAAGTCTTATCGGATACCGTTCAACCGTGATGTGCTCAGGCCCAATTTTAGTGCCACGCGGGATTTCGGTCTTCGCAATGACGACGGCGGTTTCCGTCTTGGCGATGTCGCTGGTGACCTTGGCGTTCAGATAATTCTTCGCCGCCATGATCGCGAGCAATCCGAAAAAGACCGCGCCGGCAAGAGCCAGCAGGAAGCGTCTGTTCATTTCGTAAACTCCTTCGTGGGTTTTGATCAGGGCGCACGGAGATTGCGGCTACGGATTCCTCCGACAGCTCTCCGGCAATATCATTCGTGATCCATATAACAGGTCATCCCCATATTGATGACGCTCTGCGCTGGCGGCGCGCCGCCACTATCGAACATTTTCAGAAGTATCGGGACCGGCGTCTCAAACGGATAGGTGATCTGAATGCCGACCCGCTCGCCGCGTTTCACGTTATCGTACGGCTCTATCTTATCGTCGCCGGTGTTGAAAACGCCGTCATTGCCCGGCGTGATCCTGACCAAATTGATTTGAGTGGACGCCGTCACCGCCACACCCGATCCGTTCATCGAGGCTTTGACCGTGTCAAGCGCAGCGGCCTTGACCTCGTCTTCCGAACCATAAGTGTAGGGCGGTTTCGGGCCGTATGGCAGAACCAGGATACGAGCGCCTTCACGCGCGGCGATGGTCAGAGCCTGTTTCGCCGCCCAGGCGCGCCCGAATTCGATGATGGCGAGAACCAGAATCAGGAAGAGCGGGAAAACGAATGCGAACTCAACCATTGTCTGACCCTGTTCGCCCACCTTTCCCATTTTGCCGATCTTGTCGTACATCATACCTCCTGCGACCTGACGGTTGTGAATCCCTAGCTCCCGCGCTTCAGAGTACAACTCGCGCTGATCCAAACCTGCTGGAAGTTCACTGCGAGGTTTCCCAGCGGTAGTTCGTACGGATAGAGCAAAGTAACTCTGACCCATTGCGGATTATTGCCAATGATGCTCAGGGCGTTCTGATATCCGCGCTGATCTGTGGCAAAAAAGCGGACTTTGGCGCCCTCGAACCCATTGTTTGTGATGTACTGCCGCACAACGGGAATCACATACTTCTCGAAGTTGTTCGTTGTGCCCAAATTGGGATCGCAAGCGGGTAGCATGCAATGGATTCCATCGCCGCCCGCCGGGTTCTTCGCCCAGACCCGCGCGCCTTCGTAAGACGCTCCGTACAGAACCATCTGCAGGTTGAACCCCTGTGAGATGACTGTGACGCCAAGCAGCATAAGAAACAGAACCGGCACGATCAAGGCGAATTCGAGAAATGATTGTCCCTGCTCGCTTCTCCGCGTGATTTTCCGCCGATACCGATAAGGGTAACTCGTAAGCGTTCTCATATGCGTACCTCTCTGTGAGAAGCAAAGGATGTGGTCTGGTCATTTTTCCAGACAATGGGGGTGGAAAGCAATGCGAAAGGTTGCGGTCAACGCAAGAAGTTCGTGTAAATCGCGATCAATGCTCCGGCGGCAATCGCGACGCCGAAAGGCGTCGTCGCCGAAGGGATGCTCTTGTCATCCTGTCCGTCAAGCCGGATTGCGTGGAGGCGCAATCCGGGGATAAAGAAGCCCAGAAAATTGAATAGAACCCGCCGAAACCTCAACCAGGTGAGTTTGAGCTTTCTCTCCCTGCTCACAGCGAGGGCCGCAAGCAGCGGGTAAAAAAGCAGAGTAGCAAGCAGCGCCCTGACAACGTCAGTCGCGCCGGTGAAAGTTCCTATCGCCGCCAGGAATTTCACGTCACCCGCCTTCATCCCTCCGACCAGGTAGGGGATAAAGAGCAACGCAAACCCGACAACCAGGCCCTTCAATCCAGAGCCTAGTCCTACCCAGCCATGCAAAATCGAATTGAGCGTCAAACCAATCAGCGCAGCGGGAAAGACAAGAAGGTTGGGAATGCGGCGTTCGCGGATGTCAAAAATCGAAACTGCGATGACGAACGCGGTGAGCAAACCTGCGGAGACTTCATTCTGCAAAACTCTCTCTCCTGCCAGATTCTGCCCAACAACCTATGGCTGCTGGAAAACACAGCCATAGGATCATCGGACACCAAATTTAACGATGATCCTAGAGCTATTGAATTACGATGAGTGAGCGTGACGATGTGGGGCATTCCACGCTGGTGCTAAACAGTCAAACAAATTCAAATACGGGCAAGTTCAAATACTAGCCGAAAAGACGTAGCCGAATGGCTTGGCCAAAAGGCGCAGCCATTGGATCACGGAATGCCACTCGGTGAGGTGCGTCTATCTGGGGTTACAACCTATTCAACAATGTCCAGCCGCTCGACAGCGAACTCAATGAGCGCTGTGGGGCAATTTCCGGCGGCTGAATCGAATCTATAATTTATAGGTAATCGCAGGCCTTCCGAAATTGAAGGCGAGTTGGCGACCACGGGCGGTACAGGGTCTTGCCCAGGGTCTACTTTGATCGTGTTTGACTTATGAAATGGCGCTGTTCGCGGACGTCAGCCTGACATTGATCTTACTGAAAATCTGGCTGATGCTTTGACCCATCGCAGTCAGCACGAAAACGGCTGCGGCGCCGATCAAAACCAACAACAGCGAATATTCAACGATATCCTGCCCTTGTTCATCCTTAATGAACCTACTGATCATGGTTTCCTCCTATTTTTTGCCTGGTTATTGTTTAACTCAAGTTGCGCGGTTGCGTGGATATAACCCAGGGGGTTGATTCAGGCCGATCCGCTAAGGCATCCGGCAACTTCTAGGGTGAAGATGGTTGTAATTTACCTCCTGCCCTTCATTGATGATCTGACATACGGTCAACAACAAAACATCTCGCGGGTAAGGGACAAATACATCCAAATCTTACCTTGAAGATGCCACCTCCCCTGACAGGCGCTTCAGCAGCATTGGATTTTGTATGTTTTTTCGGGGGGACGGAATTGTTGACGCCTACGACCGTTTGGCGCCGCCACCTTACGTGTCAGCTTGATCAACAATAAGGAACAAAATGCGGGCGCATTCTAGCCACAAACCCTGGATTGATCAAGGGGAAATTCGTTCCGCGAAAGAATCGGCGAAATAGCCCCTCCCACTTTTCCCATCGCTTTTTATGGGCAAGGGCTTACATCAATTTGGCCTTCGATTTCGATCTGTGACATTATCTCGCCCCCGAATACGATCACGCGCATAGACCTCTGGGCAAATGAATCACACGGAATCAAATGGCGGATCTTCAAGCTCGAAGCTGCCGCCGCTTAAACAAGCGATCCTGCTTTTCGCGGTCTGGATCTTTGTAGGCGCGCTGCTGACCTTCGCTAGGATAACGCATCCGGCCTTCGGCGTTCAGGGCGATTTGCCGCTCCATTACCACATCACGCGATCCTTCGAGCGCAGTTTTTCCGAAGGCGAGGTCTTCCCCAGATGGGCCGGCCTGTTGGACGGGGGACGCGGCGACGCTATCTTCACTTTCTATCCGCCGCTCAGTTACCTGCTAAGCGCGGCGCTTATGAAGTTGCTTGGGATTGACGCTCTCGCTTCTCTCAAAATTCTTTCCCTGCTCATTCTGATAATCGCGCAAGCCGCTTCATACATTTTCGCCAGACAGTTTTTCAATCACCGTCAGAGTCTGATCTGTTCCTCGATCTACGTTCTGCTGCCCGCCTATCCGTTGATCGCGCTGCACCGGGCGTTTATGGCCAACGCTGCGGGCCTGAGCCTGCTTCCATTTTCGCTGCTCGGCGCTCATTTACTGCTCGGCGGAGACAGGCGCGCGCGAAGCGTTGCAATTTTCGCGGTGAGCTTCAGCGCGCTCATCCTTACCCACGCGATCACGACTTATCTCTGCGCGGTGGCCATTTGTCTGATGGCGCTGATCTATCTGCCGAATTTCGGCTGGCGCGGTCTGGCGCGCCTGGCCGGGGCGGGCGTGATCACGCTTGCGCTCACGGCGTTTTTTCTGTGGCCGCAGTGGGTCGAATCCGGGTGGACGCAAATCCGCCTCCAAACGGTTCAACAGGATTACCGCAACTACTTCCTGTTTGCGAAATCGCCCGACGGCAGCGCGTACCGGCAATCATGGGCCGACATCAATCACGTCGCCAGCATGATCACGCTCGCGCAAACAGCGATGGCTTTGCTACTCGGCCTGATGATCCGAAAAATTCTTTTGCCGCAGAAGACGCCTGCCCGTCTGAGTTCCGCCGCGTGGTTCGGTCTTGCGCTCGCGGCATTCGGACTGCTTATTTCACTGCCGGTATCGGGGCCTCTGTGGCGTTATCTGCCGGGGTTGAAATTCATTCAATTTCCGTGGCGCTTCCAACCTCTCGTGGCGCTCGGATGCGGGTTGCTCGCGGCGGCAGTCATCGAAGCGTGGCCGGCGCTCAATCCCAAATCACGAATGCGGATTGCGGCGTTTCTGACCTGGGTTGTGATCTTCAACGCGGCGCTCACGTTCATGCTCGCGCGGCTGGATGAATCGAACACTACTCGCGCGCAAGTCGCCGACCTGCTCACAGCGCGTGGAATTACGCCTGATGAAGCGCGCAGGCTGCAGGACAAAGACGATCTGAGATACATCTTCAACTCCGCCAATCAAATCTATTTCCGTCCTCCCGGATCGGATTTCAATTTTTATCCGCCCACTCAGGAACCGGGCGGCATTTTACTCATCTCAGGGCGTGGCCGTGTCGTCTCGCAAAAACTCGGCATAGCTCGACGCGAATTCCTGATTGAAAGTGAAGAGCCTGCGCGCGCGCGAATCGAGGCCTATAACTATCCGCACTGGGTCGCCCGTCTCGACGGACGCGAAATTCCGATCACGCCCGAGCAGGGCAGCGGGCTGATGTTGATTGACATTCCCGCTGGAGCGCATCGGTTGACGCTCGACTATGAGGTCAGGCAGATTTCGCAACGCATTTCGCAGGCGCTCTCATTGACTGCCTGGGGAGTGATGCTGCTTTGGATGGCCGCGCGAACGATCAATCGCGTGAGGCAAAAAAGGATTCAGACCCGATGATTCTTTTGCGCCGTTTAAAAATACCATTGCTGCTGTTTGCCGTACTCTTCGGTTTCAGCGGCTTTCGACTGGCTCTCAGATCGCTCAAGCCTGATAACGTCTTGCGTAAAGATTTTATCCAGGAATATCTGATGGCCAGGGCGGCGCGCAGTGACGTGAATCCCTACCAACCTCTGCCCGAATTGAACAACCGGTTTCAGACAAATGCCAAGTGGGTGTTTGCACACCCCACGCCGCACACGCCCTGGCTGGCGATCTTTTCTCTGCCGCTTACTTTCTTCAGCTACCTACAAGCCGCCAGAATCTGGTTGCTGGTCGAGGTACTTTGTCTGGTGGCTTCCGTATTTTTGTTACTCCGGTGGCTTAATGGCTCAGTCAATCCGCTTGTGATGATTCTCTCGGCCTGGACAGCCTTGGGATGGAGTCACATCTGGGAAGGTTTAATCCTTGGACAGATTAACACCATCCTGCTGTTGCTGATTACCGGGGCCTGGTTGAATCTGCGCAATGGCAGGCAATGGCAGGGAGGCGCGCTGTTGGGCGCGGCCATATCGTTCAAACTGATCTTTTGGCCGTTGGCTCTTTTTCTGGTCTTCCGCCGTCGGTGGTTGAGCGTAACTGCGGCTCTCGCTGTTTTTGCGATCATCAACCTGACTGCGGCTGCCATCATCGGGTGGCGAGTCGTAATTGACTATTATCTCCATATCGGGCCGTCCACTGCGGCGTTTTACCGGTCATGCGCGCAGAACCTCTCGTTGTGGAGCGTCGGTTGGCGAGT
This sequence comes from Acidobacteriota bacterium, assembly GCA_022072205.1. GTDB lineage: Bacteria > Acidobacteriota > Blastocatellia > RBC074 > RBC074 > JAJVID01. Next base: position 20,504 of record JAJVID010000091.1, on the reverse strand, counting down.
CTTTTCAGGCACTGGGTCTCCGGAGATAACTGGAATAACCGCTCCGGCTATGTTCCTCTCTCCGCGCCTGGCCGTCATCTCTTCACTGCTCCTGACTGGTTTGGCGCTCATCGTGTGTTTGACGGTGACAAAGTCCGGCGGATCCGCCAAAGTCGGCGAAGGCCACAACTTCGATCTCTCATACGGAATAATGGTTTGCGCTTGTTTGCTTGTCAGCCCACTGACCTGGCCGCATTACCTGATAATCGCGGCGCTCCCGCTGACTTTGATTGTGAGCAGGCTGCGCGCTCTTCGGTTCCCGCGCCTGGAGACCCTGCTATGCGCGATCACAATCTTATTTCTGTTGATCCCCAACATTACGCTCGAAACGTTTATCTTCTCTTTCTCCACCGCCCCTGGTTCCCTTTCCGGCGCATCAGGCATTCAGCCGGATGTGCCAGTCTCATTCGCCGCCGGATTGCTCAGCTTGATTCCGACTTTGAGCGTGGCGCTCCTCATCTGGCTAATGCGCCGGTTGATGAATGAAACCAATGTCGGGAAATTTCCCGGCGCTTTGACTCGATCTTCTTAGCCATGAACTTCTTCCGCAAATTCAAATATATCCTCATCACAATTGCCATCGTATTCGGTCTGGCCGGAGCGCAACTCATAATCAAATCTTTTGCGCCGGAGAACATCTACCGCAAGGACTTCATTCAAGAATACCTTCTGGCAAAGTCTATCTTCGTTGGGTGTTATCCTTACCTCACCTTGCCCGAACTAGCCAGTAAGCTTGGAATGGTTCTGCCACACGCGATCCTGCCGCACCCGACGCCGCATCCGCCATCAATCGCGCTGCTCAGCCTGCCGCTGGCTCTCTTTGGGTATGAGCGCGCCGCATTGATCTGGCTTCTGGTTGAAATAATCTGCCTGTTTGCGTCCGTCGCACTTCTGTGGAAATGGTGGACAGGCAGGATTGCGCTTCCACCGGTCTTGCTCATCGCCTGGACGGCTTTGGGTTGGGGCCACGTCTGGACTGAGCTTGTCCTGGGTCAGGTCAGCACAATTCTATTGCTCCTTCTGGCGTTTGCCTGGCAAAAGTTGCGTGACAATGACTCTCCGAAGGCTGATATCGCCGGTCAAATAAGCGGTGGGATGGCTCTGGGTTTCGCAGTCGCGCTCAAGTTCATCGGGTGGCCATTGGTAATCTTTCTGATATTGCGTCGTAAATGGTTGAGCGTGATTTCGGCGGCAGCGGCTGCGTTGATACTCAATCTCACAGCCGCCGCGATAATGGGATGGCACTCGTTTCTGTCCTACTTCACTCACGTCGGCCCACTCCTCTTTTCATACTACCGCGCACATGGCGGCAACATCTCTTTGTGGAGCGTTGGCTACAGGTTATTCGCGGGCACTACATCACCTGCGCTGATCTCCATCGAATCGCCACCGTTGATTTACGTTCCGGCGCTGGCAAAACTGATTTCTTTCGCCTTGCCTCTCGCGGTGCTAATTGCCGGGCTGCGGCTGGCGCTCAAGACAAAGAATTTTGATTTATCGTACGGGCTAATGGTCATCGTGAGCATACTCATCAGCCCGATAATGTGGGCGCATTACATAATCATGGCCGCGATTCCGATGTTGATCACGATCCGCGCGCTGTCGCAAATGAACTTTCCGAGGCGGGAAACCATCGCGACAGCGATCCTCGCCTTGATTCTTCTGATACCAGGCTCTTCGCTTGCAGACGTGACGAAGATATTTTTGATTGAAGAGCGCTCGGACGGATCAGAGGGAGTGCCTTTTGCGGCGGGGCTGATCAGCCTGATTCCGACCTTGAGTTTGCTATTGCTGTTATGGCTAATGCGGCGCTTGTCGCGCATGTCCAGCGATCCGTATACAAAACCTGAATAAGTTCGCCAACGATGAAACCCTGCCCGGAACACTCAGAATCACGCGCCGCCGACTTCAAAAAGCCTGGCCCGGCTGACGCTCCTGCCTGGCGAAGAATCATCTCCTTCTGGCTGGTGACGCGCGTGGGACTTTCATTATGGGCGCTGTTCTGTTCGGCCAGTCTCCCGCATTCGCAGCTTGAAAAGCAAGTTGCGGTTTGGCCTCCGAGCGCTCCGTTCGGCGCGTGGCTGACGAGAGTTTTTCTCGAGCCGTGGAATCGCTGGGACGTCGAACACTTTTTGAAAATCGCCGAACGCGGGTACCGAGCCGAAGACGGGACATCGTCCTTTCACCCGCTTTATCCGCTGCTTGGAAAACTGGCGGGATTGTTGACGGGCGGCAATGAACTGCTGGGATTATTCATCGTCAGCAACATTTGCACGATTCTCTTTTTGATCAGCCTCGAGCGGCTGGCCGCATTCGACCTGCCGAAACGCGCGGCGCAGCGAACCTCTTTTTACTTCCTGATGCTGCCTTCGGCGTTCATCCTGTTCGCGCCATACACCGAATCTCTCTTCCTGCTCTGCTCGACACTGTGTTTGATCAGCGCCAGAGAAGACCGATGGTTTCTGGCGGGCGTGACCGGAGGTCTTGCCGTTTTGACCCGCCAGCAGGGAATCTTTCTTCTGCTCCCGCTGGTTTGTGAATTTCTGCAATCGTCTGGCGGAATTCGGCAATTCGCCAAAGTGGGCTGGGCCAGTTGGAGAAAAGCCCTCAATCTATTGTTGATCCCGTCGGCTCTGCTGGCGTGGCTGATTTTCCGCGCCGTTGCGCTATCCGACGTTTCAGTGGACTGGCAGAAACCGCAGTCGCTGATATATGGATTACTAATCAGCCAAAGCGCCAACGCGGTTGTGCCCAATCAAAGTTTTGTTCCACCCTGGCAGGCGCTGTTGATCGCCATCAAGTCTTTCAACACAACCAATGCCATTGATCTGCTGGGCGGCTCTTTCTACGCGCTGGTGTTGGGTCTGGGCGCCAGGCGGTTGTGGAGGATGAGAGTCTCGTATCTGCTTTACGCCGTCGTAGTGACAATCGTCAGCTTTTCTTATTCGACCGGGACTCCGTGGGCTTATATGGGATTGCCGAAGCATTGTCTGCTGGCCATCCCGCTGGTTTTTCTGCTGGCCGAATGGGGAGCCAGACAATCCGTACATTTGATCGTCAGCGTCGCAGGCGCGCTCTGGCTGTTGGTTCTAACCGCGTTCTATACGTTTCATCTCTCCTGGTTGCCATAGTCGGATTAACCGGCGTGCTATACTGCCTGTCTCTATGAAACACCTCGCGGGTATCTACATTCACATACCGTTCTGCGCGACGCGCTGCCATTACTGCAATTTCGCCACTGGCGGATACGAATCTGAACTGGCGCGCCGCTACACAGCCGCCGCGCGCGCGGAGATCGAACGCGCCGAAGTTTCAAAAAAGCCTGAGATGCGGCGAGCGGACACGATCTACTTCGGTGGAGGCACGCCGACGACTTTAACCATCGAACAGATTTCAGACCTGATCGAAACCTGCCGCCAAACATTCGACATTGCGCCAGATTCCGAAATCACCGCCGAGGCTAATCCCGGATCGGTTTCTCAAAATTATCTCGAAGAGTTGCGAGCGGCTGGCGTCAACCGATTGAGTTTCGGCGTGCAATCCTTCGACGACGGCGAATTGCAAATGATCGGGCGCACGCATTCATCCGAAGACGCGCGCGAAGCCGTGCGGATGGCGCGCGCCGCAGGTTTCGCAAACGTCAGCATTGATCTGATCGCCGGATTGCCGGAACAGAAATTGGAGACGTGGCGGCGCAACCTGGAAGAAGCTTTCGCGCTCGAACCTGATCACCTGTCGGTCTACCTGCTCGAACTTTACAAAGACGCGCCGCTGCTGCACCGAATCAATCGAGGCGAGTTGCGCGCGATTGACGACGAACTGACCGTCGAGATGTATTTCGCGCTGGTGGACGAGGCCGAACGACAAGGCTTCGAGCATTACGAGATTTCAAACTGGGCGCGGCCCGGCTTCGAGTCGCGCCACAACCTGAAATACTGGACGGGAGCGCCCTACTGGGCCTTCGGAGTTTCAGCCGCTGGCTACGACGGCCAAACCCGATGGTCGAACACGCGCAACATCCACGAATATCTGGCAAAGATCGAGAGCGGCCAGTCGCCGGTCGCCGAAACGATTGAACTCAACGAAGACGACCGGCAAAGCGAGAATCTGTTTTTGCGTTTGCGATTGAAAGATGGCGTTGATCTCGGCGAACATCAGCGGCGATTCGGTGTCAACACGCTGGAACGTTACCGCGACGAGATCGAGCGGTTGCGCGAAGCCGGCTTGATCGAGTTCGACGAAAACAGATTGAAAATTTCGCGCGCAGGCACGGTGTTGGCGAATGAAGTCTTTGCGGCGTTCATTTGAGACTCGCCTGAAGGAAGCAAATATAATCAGGACGCTGTGATCATCACGGTTTACAGACTTCGCGTGGCTGACTATGAATTCGAGTTTAGACTAATCGGACCTGTTTTTGGTCAAAGAAGACAGCGGTAATGGGCTTGCCAAAGCCGCTGTCAGGTAGTGCGATTGAGGTGTGAACAACAAAACCACTACCCAATCGCAGCGTAGCAAGTTGGCGGCCTTCCGCCGATCCATTTATGGTTGTTTGACAAAAGCGCGCGATGCGCTCTTCGAGTTGATCGGCGCCATCCTGACGACGCCACAGTCGCCAAGAGTTACTCAAACTCGAGGTCGAGAACTTGACGACAGATTCCCGACCATTGTTGGTCGGTGATCACACGGCCTGGTCGCGTGCGCTGTTACACGAGAGGATCAAGAGCGGCACGACGCCTTCAGCCAAGATGGCTGAACAACTCAAAGAGGTCTGCCCCTGTTGCCTGAGCGCCCGCGTGGACTCTTTGACGCTGAATACGGCAGCGGCGTCTTTGTCAAGCAGACTGATGGCATCCCGTGTGACCTGCTCTTTCGCGTGCGCCCCAATCGCAAGCTGCGTCTTGCGCCGGGCCCTTACAAAGGACGAGGCCCCCATCCGAAACGCGGCAGCATCTTTCGACTTTCAGACCCGACCACCTGGCCCGCGCCCGACGAAGAGTGGGAGTTCGAGGACCAAAAGCTCGTGCCGATGAAGATCAAGCGTCGGGGCAATCTTCACTTCGAAGACGCGCCCGATCGGGCCATCACGCTGCTACGAGTCGAACAATTGAAAGCGCGCAAAACCCGGCGCGATCCCGGAGTGATCTGGCTCGGTTACTGCGGCGAAGAGAAGCTGCCGCGAAGGTCGGCCCTCTGGCGCCAATACCTGAGCCGGTATGTAGTTCAACACTGGTATCGTTTCATCAACCAGTCGCTTCATTGGAAGATGCCGCAATTCTCCACGCCTGAGCAGGGCGAGTTATGGAGCGCATTGATGATGATCGCGAGTTGGCAATTGTGGCTGGCCCGTTGCGCGGCCAAAGACAATCCACGCCCCTGGCAAAAGCCGCAACCGCCCGAGAAGATGACGCCAGGACGCGTTCACCAGGCAATGGGCGGAGTTTTGGCGGGGGTTGGCATACCGGCCAGCGAGCCTAAACCTCGGGGAATTTCGCCAGGCTGGTCTCTCGGGCGCACTCGCGCCAAGCGCATACGCTTCGATGTAGTCAAAAAGCGTCCCAAAGAGACCAACGAGGTGAAAAAACAGGCTCAGACATTGAGTCAGGCATCGCCCTGACTCTCATTTGGTGATTGTCAATGAACTTTCAACTCACTCGGCTGTCGCCGGTGTAGCGCATTCACCTAACATGAAGGTGAACTCCGGAACGTTCTTCCAGGAACAAAAGACAAACAAGGGAGTGTTCTCCTATGCCGATTTGACGGTGGTGTGTGGCGAGCCGGAATTTCACGACAAGTTTCGGGACGCGCTCATCAACCCGATAGTTATCATCGAGATTCTCTCCGGCTCAACTGAGGACTTTAACCGCGACGAAAAACTCCGCCGCTACCGCACACACAACGATTCGTTGCAGGATTACGTGTTGATCGAGCAAACAATGCCGTTGATCGAGGTTTACTCGCGGCGCCCGGACGGTTGGTTGATGACCGAAGCTCCCGGCCTCGGAAGCTCGATTCATCCGCCTTCGATTGATTGCCGCTTGTCGTTGAGTGAAGTTTACGGGCGCGTCGCTTTTCCGTCTGAAGAAGATAAGACGGAAATCGAGCCGGAAACCGAAGAATAGTGACCGTCGCTCAGCCTGAATTGATTTCACACCTTCTTCAGTTGGGCTAAACTACCGCTACGTTTCCCCATAGCTTTTTCAATTTGCGCATTACTCCTGGAACTCCGGGGGCGTTGCTCCGCGATTAGTCGAATGACGAGCCGGGAATTTCGTGGGCGCCTGGCGCTATTTGTTCAAAGGCAAGCTCTCCCTTATGAAAAAGATCGTCGAATGTATTCCGAACTTCAGTGAAGGCCGTGACCGGGAAAAGATCGGATTGATAGCCAGAACCATTGCGACGGTTCCGCGTGTGGCGGTGCTCGATTACACGCTGGACGCTGATCACAACCGCTCCGTGATTACTTTCGCGGGCGAGCCTGAATCGGTTGTCGAGGCCGCCGTGCGCGCCGCCGCCGCCGCGATTGAACTGATTGACCTGAACGCGCACGATGGCGTTCATCCGCGAATGGGCGCGCTCGACGTGTTGCCATTTGTGCCGATCAGAGGGCTGACGATGGATGAGTGCGTGGTCATCGCGCGAAACGCAGGCCAGCGCATCGCGGACGAACTGGACATCCCGGTTTACCTTTACGAAAAAGCCGCGACGCGCCGCGACCGGATTGATCTTGCGGATGTGCGGCGAGGCGAATTCGAGGCGCTTCGTGATTCGATTGAGAGCGACCCTGACCGCAAACCCGATTTCGGCACGCGGCGCATTCATCCGACAGCCGGCGCGATGGCTGTGGGCGCGCGGCTGCCGCTGGTCGCTTTCAACATCAATCTGACGACAGACGATCTGTCCGTAGCGAAGAAGATCGCTCGCAGCGTGCGTGGCAGCGACGGCGGATTGCTTTACGTCAAAGCGCTTGGGCTTGAAATGAAAAGCCGGGGCCAGGCGCAGGTTTCAATGAATCTGGTCAATTACGAACTGACGCCGATCTTCCGCGCATTCGAGATGGTCAAACGCGAAGCCGCGCGTTACGGAGTGGCGGTTGCAGGAAGCGAGATCGTCGGCCTGATACCGCAAGCGGCGCTCAACGCCTGCAGCGAGTTCTATATGCAGATCGAAAACTTCAGCGATGACCTGATTCTTGAAAAACGCCTGCAAGCTGAATTGTCGAAGATCGAGCCGGGCTTTGAATACGAAGAGCGCGCCCCCGTGCGGCAACCGCCCCCGATCGGAGTTTTACAAGTTAGCCAGCCGGTGACCGACAGCGGGAGCGCCGCCGCCCAGGCGGGCGCGCTTGCTGCGGCGCTGGGCGAATTGGTGTGCAGCCTGACCATCAACCAGAAGAGGTCGTCAGACGAAGAGGCGCGCGGAGTGCTGGACCAACTGAGACAACTCAGCGCGGATTTACGCCTCGCCTCTGCGGAAGAGACCGAAGGCCGCAAACAGGTGGCCGAAGCCATCGCTCTGCCACGCGACACTGAGGCCGAACGCCTGGCGCGCACGATGGCGCTGGAGCAGGCGACGAAGAATGCTGTGGCGTCGCCGCTGCGGATCGCGCAAAACGCGATGGAAGTTCTGGAATTGCTCAACGAACTGACCGAGATCGGCAACCCCAGCGCCTTCGCCGACCTGGCGACGGGCGCTCAACTGGCGATGACCGCGATGCGCGGCGCCGCTTACAACGTGCTCTCGAACCTGCTGACGATCAGCGACGAAGATTTCAACCGGCGGCAGCGCGCCGAGATCACCGAATTGATCACTCGCGCCAAAGAGCGGACAGACGAGATCGAGGCATTGTTTTTCAGACTGTATCCAAGATAGAGTTGAAGAGGATAGAATTTCCGCCAAATCAAGCAGGAAGAACATCTATGGCGAAAGATAATGGGGTCGAAATCCACATTGCCAGACTGCGTCAGCATTTGCCAGCGTTGGCGACTCGGTATCGTGTGCGATCTCTGGGCATCTTCGGCTCCTACGCGCGCCACGAAGAATGCGACGACAGCGATCTCGATCTGTTAGTCACGTTTGACGACCCGCCTGGACTTCTGAAATTCATGGAGATGGAGAATTATCTGTCTGATTTGCTGGGTGTGAAAGTTGATCTTGTGATGAGAGACGCGCTTAAACCTCGCATCGGCGAACGAATTCTTGAAGAGGTCATCGCGGTATGAAATCCGGACGCGATCACAATGACTATTTGCGAGATATTCTGGACGCATAGGTAAGGCCAATCAGTTCATCAGTGGAGTGCCCTTAGATCAGTTCGTTGCAGATGACAAAACGATATTCGCTGTGGTTCGCGCCCTGGAGATCGTTGGAGAAGCCGCTAAACGCATTCCGCAAGAAGTTCGTGATCAACACTCAGAAATCCCCTGGCGAGAGATGACCGGGATGCGGGATAAGTTGACTCACGACTATTTCGGAGTGAATGTTGAAGTCGTCTGGAAAACAGTGATTGAAGACTTGCCGGATTTGGCGACAAAGATTCAAGCAATGCTGATTGCGGGCGCAAACTAGAGATTGGCGTCACTGATAAAGAAGTACCGTTATTCAATCAGAGGCGTGATTGTCGCATTCGCAGCGCCGCTTCTATTCTTTCTTTGTTTGGCGATTTATATTTCAATTTCCGCTGCGCGCACGTACAACGGACGCTGCTACCAATTCCTGGTGTTTGATGAGATTGGCCAACCCTGTAGCTTTCGTGAATACTTGTCTCAAGGTCTCGGTTTCTTGCCAATAGTGGCTGTGTTTTTATGGAAACACATACTGGCTTTCATGTCCTTATGCGTCTTAATTGGACTTGCAATGGACCGATACAAATCGAATCACGATAACGGAGATAGAGCATGATCCCTAAAAGAGTTTTTTCTGTTTTCCTCTGTTTCGCGCTGTTGTTTTCATTCACAGCCGCTCCTTCATATCTCAGTTCAGTTCCGTCAACACAAGCCGCCTCGCGTCCGCCCGTTCGTGGCCAGCACGGGATGGTTTCATCGGTCAGCGAGATCGCTTCGCAGGTCGGCGTTGACGTGATGAAACGTGGCGGCAACGCGGTTGACGCGGCGGTCGCAGTCGGATTGGCGCTGGCCGTTGTGTGGCCTTCGGCGGGCAATCTGGGCGGCGGCGGATTTATGGTCATCCGGCAAGCCAGCGGCAAGGCTACCGTAATTGATTACCGCGAGATGGGGCCTGCCGCCGCGCATCGCAACGTTTATCTGAACGACAAGGGCGAATACGTTGACGAGTCTTCGACCTATGGCCATCGAGCCGCTGGCGTGCCGGGCACGGTCGCCGGCCTGGCTCAAGCGCTCGAAAAATACGGCACGATGAAATGGGCCGATGTCGCAGAACCTGCGCGCAAACTGGCCGCTGACGGCTTCCCGGTCTGGTATCAACTCGAACGCAGTTTGAAAGGCGCAAGCCGCAGCCTTTCGCGTTATCCCGAAACGAAACGAATCTTCCTGCGCGACGGCAGGCCTTACGAGACCGGCGAGATTTTCAAACAGCCGGAGCTGGCCGCCGTCTTCGAGCGGATGATCAAACAGGGGCCGCGCGAATTTTACGAAGGCAAGACCGCGCAGTTGATCGAAGAGAGCATGCGTCGCGCGGCGAAGGGTGGAAAGCCCTGGATGACCGTCGAAGACCTGAAGAATTACAAGGCCGTCGAACGCGAACCGCTGCGGACGACTTATCGCGGGCACGAGATCATCACGATGCCGCCGCCGTCTTCGGGCGGGATTGCGATGATTGAAATGCTTAACATCCTGGAACGCTACGATCTGAAATCAATGGGCGCCGGATCGTCGCAGGCGATTCACGTGATGATCGAGGCGATGCGCCGCGCGTTCGCCGACCGCGCGCAGTTCCTGGGCGACACCGATTTCGTCAAAGTTCCAGTGGCAGGCCTGATCTCGCGCAAATACGCCGACAAATTGGCCGCGACAATTGACCTCGAACGCGCCTCGACTTCGCAGGAAGTCAGAAACGGCGACCCGCTGCCTTACGAATCTGAAGAGACAACTCACTTCACGGTCGTGGACAAAGATGGCAACGTCGTGTCGAACACGTACACGATCAACGACAGCTTCGGGAACAAGATCACGGTCGAAGGCGCTGGTTTTCTGCTTAACAATGAGATGGACGATTTCGCGGCCAAGCCCGGCTCGCCGAACGCCTACGGTTTGATTCAGGGCGAGGCCAACGCCGTCGCCGCGCGCAAACGCCCGCTCTCGGCAATGACGCCGACAATTGTTCTGAAAGACGGCAAGCTGTGGTTCGCGGTCGGCAGTCCCGGCGGCCCGACGATCATCAACACGGTCACGCAGGTGATCATCAACATCGTTGATCACGGGATGAACATCCAGCAGGCGATTGACTGGCCGCGCGTGCATCATCAATGGATGCCGGATCAGATCACTTACGAACCTTATGGGCTGTCGCCGGATGTGATGAACAGGTTGAGAGCAATGGGGCACAAGTTCGCCAATCCGCGTTACATGGGCGATGCCGAAGGAATCATGATCGAAGACAAGACGGGCGTGCGATTGGGAGGCAGCGACCCGCGACTCGACGGCAAGTCGCTTGGTTATTGATATCGTGCCGGTAGCCCGCGCGTGAACAAGGGTTTTTGTCGCAATCCAAGCCCTTGCTCACGCGCGGGCTACCGACACTTACATTGCTGAAACTGTGTAAAGAAAGAACACAGAAAAAAATGAATCGCACGAAAATCTTACATTGCGAATGAGCGTCTGGCGCCTATCTCCCCCTACCAAAGTAGAGTTAAGTCAAATGCTTACAGCATTACGTTTTGACGACTCATCAAAACGCTAATACTGGCACATGCGTTGCTGACCAGCCTCATATCCCTTTGCGGTCACAGCCTGAAAACATACTTGCCAGCCTGGAGTGTCAGGCTGATCAGATGTAAAGGTCGGGAGGAGAATTGTTATGTCAAACCTTAGGCACAAGATCCTCGTTGTCGAGGACGATCAAAATCTGCGCATCACGCTGACGGAGTTGCTGCGGCTGGAAGGATTTGTTGTGGTCACTGCGCGCGACGGCGATGAAGGATATTTGCAGGCGATGACCCACCAACCCGACCTGGTCATCACTGATTTGAACATGCCCATTCTGGACGGAGTGGAGTTGGCGCGGTTGTTGCGCCGTCAGAGAGGCAAGATCGCCGGCATTCCGATCATCGCGCTCAGCGCGAACCTCACCGATTACAACCTGCCCGAAAAGATGAACGCCGGAATAGATCGTTTCATTGACAAGTCGAGCAATGATCGCCAGAGCTTGATGGCGACGGTCAGAAACTTGCTCGGCGGATCAGGCGCCGCTTCCGCCGTCTGAACCAATTCACGCCTCGTAATATTCCGGATGAACAAAACGCAGCAGCGCGAAAGTCACAGCAGGCTTGTATAAAGTCAGCCTCGTTATACGTCCGCCGGACAGAATGCCAATTGCGCCTTCCTTCTGTTTTGAATTATCTCGTCCGAAAAAGTGATCATCGGCTTCACCCAATTCCATCCCTTCACGAACCATCTGAGCGACGGCTTCGGGTAACAAAAACCGCCCAGTCTGTCCTTTGCCCACGCGCCCTTCTCGATCAACGACAACGACCCAGGCGTAAGCCCACATTCCGTCTTCAGTGTCGAGCGTTCCGCCTTCGATACCGACGCCGAAATCGGCTTCGGGGATTTTGGCGAGAGCTTGCCGGGCGCGATTCAAAGCGCCCGTGAGCATCTCGTGATCGGACAGCGGCTGATGGCTGACGCCGGAATCCGTATTGATCCCGACGGCTTTCGCGCCGGGCCGGAATTCAGCGATGGCTTCGGCGACGCAGTTGATTTTGACGGGGTTTTCTGAGCCTACGGCGAAGATGAGCTTTGTTGTCATGTTGTTGTGATGAGAATTGGATGCCATCATGCTTTTTGAAGGGACATCGTAGAATGCGGCGCAAAACTAGCACAGCTTTCGATCTGTCAACAACGCGTGAGGAGCGGCTATGCGAATCATTGATCTTTCGCCGAACGATGAAAATTTGATCAGGCAAACGGCGGAACTGCTTTTCGATGCTTTCAACGAGCATTGGCCCGATGCCTGGCCGACGATTGACGACGCGCTGGGAGAAGTCCGCGAATCGTTTGCTGAAGGCCGCATCAGCCGCATCGCTGTTGACGATGACGGATCGGTTCTGGGTTGGATTGGAGCGATCAAAATGTACAACGGCAACGTGTGGGAATTGCACCCGCTCGCGGTCAGCCCGAAGACGCAGGGGCGCGGCGTCGGGCGCGCTCTGGTTGAAGATTTGGAAGCGCGTATCGCCGCGCTCGACGGACAAACTTTGTGGGTGGGCACGGACGACGAAAACAATCTGACTTCGCTCGGTGGAGTTGATCTTTATCCGAACCCGCTCGAACACTTGTCGAAGATCGAAAACCTGCGCGGCCACCCCTACGAGTTTTATCAGAAGCTGGGATTCGTGATCGTCGGCGTGGCGCCAGACGCGAACGGATTCGGCAAACCCGATATTTACATGGCCAGACGCGTCAAGAAGTGAATGGCCCGGCAATACTATGAATTCAACATCAGAGTTGCGAAACATCGCGCTCGAAATTTTCCATCGAACGTTGGCCAGGATTGACGTTGGATCGGTTGTGCGCGCGTACGCGCGATTGAACGACGACCGGCTCGCGGTTGGCGACGAAGAAATTGAACTGGCGCGGTTCAAACGCGTCATCGTTATCGCCATCGGCAAAGCCAGTGTCCCGATGGCGCGCGCGGTCGAGCATATTCTCGGCGCTCGCATCAGCGGCGGCCTGGTCGCCACCAACGCTGTGATCGGAAAGTCGCCGCGGCTTTTGCCGGTGATCATCGGCGGACATCCTTTGCCGAACGAAGGCAGTCTCGAAGCCGCGTCAAAAGCTCTGGAAATTCTGCGCTCGAACGACGCCGACGACACGCTCGTTTTGTTTTTGATCTCAGGCGGCGGTTCGGCCTTGTTTGAAAATCCGATTGACGAGGCGATCACGCTCGACGATTTGCGAACGATCAATCGCGTGTTGGTTGACTGCGGCGCGGTGATCGCGGAGATGAACGTCGTCCGGCGTTTTCTGTCGGCGGTCAAAGGCGGGCGCCTGGCCGCCGCCGCGCCGCGCTCGCGCCAGATTTCGCTCTATATTTCAGATGTCAACAGCGACGACCTTTCAACCATCTCTTCCGGGCCGACGCTGCCGAGCGCGGCCACGCGAGAGGAGTTCGACCGCATCGTCGAACGCTACGATCTGCTCGATAAATTTCCCGCTCACGTCGCGGCCTTGATCGCTGGCGGCGAATTGCCCGACCTGCCGCGCGCGAAAGCCGAAGACGCTGATCGGCGCTCGCATCATCTGCTGCTGGACAATCGCAAGGCCTTGCTTGAAGCCAAACGAATCGCCGAATCGGATTTCGGCTGCGTGGTCGAAATCGCCGAAGACCTGGTTGAAGGCGATGTTGAGGCGATGGCGCTGACTCACGTCGAACGCGTCGTCGCGTTGCGCCACCGGCGCCCGGGAAAGATCGTATGTCTGTTGTCGGGAGGGGAAGCCATCTGCCCGGTTCGCGGCGATGGGCAGGGCGGGCGAAATCAGGAGTTCGTGTTGCGCGCTGCGATTCATCTGCATCAACGCGGCCTGCCGGATGTCGTTGCGCTCAGCGCGGGCACCGACGGCATTGACGGCAATAGTCCGGCTGACGGGGCGATTGCCGACGTTGGCACGTTGCGGCGGGCTGAAGAGAAAAATATCTTGGCGGAAGAACTGCTGCAAAACAGCGACTCATTCAATTTCTTCAACGCGCTCGGCGACGCGATCATCACCGGGCCGACCGGCAATAACGTGCGCGATCTGCGGATTTTGTTAGCGCGATAACAAGCGAAGCCGCGATTGCGTGGACGTTGCGAAACCCGGCAGTGACAGACGCGATCATCGGGGTATGGAAAGGGCCTCAAACAAATACGTTCGAGACCCGCCCTTTTATCAAAAACGGTATCCGACACCTACGCTGATCTGCAAAACGCCTCTGACCCGATTTATCTCAGGAGTCTCAGGGTAACGTCTGACAAGTCTGATGAATGTATCGCCGATATCTGCTCGAAGAAGAAAGTGATCTAGCGGGTAGAACTCGAAAACGCCGCCAACATCGAAGTTGAAAAGTGTTCTGTCCTCAAAATTGGCGCCAGGCTTAACCAGGTCAATAGCCGTGACGCGGATAAAGCCTGGACGGGCTTTGATGAAAGCCCCAAATCTGCTTCGCCTGAAGCCTGCCTTCACTCCGAACAGCCCTTGAAATCTCTCTTCGTCTATAGCTCGGTTGACGTATTCAGCGCGCGACTGCGGAAAGAAATTGATCTCGCCTTCCACGGCCAAATTATCATTCAGGTTGCGTGTCGCTCTAACGCCTACACCTGGGCCTATATTGTCGAAGCTGCCAAAACGCAGTCCTGTGTAATGTATTCCTACTTCGGTTTTAGGCGTCTCCGACTGAGAGAGCGCGATCGTGCAAAGGAGGGTGAGCAAAGTAAATGTGGATACGATCTGAAATAACTTGACTGATTTCATCTGGAACTCCTTGAGGATGAGAATGTGGGGCAGAGTGATTGGGGCATGAGGAGGCAAGGCCGTAAAACGCTCTGATCCTGAATCGGTTCCTGATTAATCCGAGGAATGAAAATGCGAGGTGGCGCGGGTTAAACCCACGCGCCACCTCGCGCAAACTTAAATGAGTCTGTATTGCCGATCAGCCTTTCATCGAGACCGCTCCGCCGCCGAGCGAATCCAGATTGAGCCTGAGATCCCATTTCTCGTTCGACTTGATCATCTTGTCCCAGGTCACTTCACGGCCTGAGTAAGCAGCCGTGCGCCCGAGGATAGTCGTCAGCGTGGAGTCGGCGCCTTGTTCGCATTGATTGTCGAACTTGCCCGATTTGATGCTTTCGACCAACGCCTTCATCTTCGTTCCGACCGCGAGGTGCAGGTCAACCTTGCCGGTGTCAATCTTGTCGGCGACCTTCTGGCCTTCCTCCACCTGGTTGTAGTTGATTGTCGCCGGGCCGCTTTGGAACGATTCAGCCGCGCCCTTGCTGCCGAAGAAGCGTTCGCCCTGCTGCCGGTAGCCTTTGTTTTTGAACTGGTTCGAATTGAAGCTGACGTGAACGTCGCCCGCGGCTGTTTGATAGGTGTAGGTCAGGATGAAGTGATCGCTGCACAGATAGTCAGCCGGGATGCCGTCAACCTGTTTGCGCAGCGCGCGCCCGCTCGTGCCCGCCGCTTTCACGGGATGCGATTTCATCGCCCAGTTGACAATATCAATGATGTGGATGTTCTGTTCGACCAGAATGTCGCCCGACAATGCGCGGTCGAAAACCCAGTTGCGGATGCGCGCTTCCAGATCGGACATGCCGGGTTTGTTTTGCCGGCCCAGATCGTTCGTGAAATAAAAGCTCTGGCCCAGCACGATGTCGCCGATCTCGCCCGCGTGAATGCGTTCGATCATCCCGCGATAGCCTTCGTCATAACGTTTCTGGAAACCGACGTGCATGCTGACCTTGCCGTCATATTTCTTGCCGATGTTCTTTACGCGCAGGCAGCCGGTGACGTCAGTCGCCACCGGTTTTTCCAGATAGACGTGTTTACCGGCGCCGACGGCGGCTTCCAGATGATCCGGGTGAAAATAGGGCGGGCTGGTGACGAGCACCAGATCAACGTCTTTCGATTGCACCAGCTTCTCGTAACCGCGATGGCCTTTGAAGAGATTGGCTTCAGCGATCTTGCCCTGCCCCTTCTCCTCGGCCATCTTGTCGAAGCGCGCGCGCGTCGCTCCCACACGGTCCTCGAACACATCCATCAACGCTGTCACGCGCACATCAGTGTTGCGGACGAATTCGCCGCCGTCATAATTGCCGCGCCCGCCGCACCCGATGATGCCAAGTCCGAGCGACGAATTGGCCGCCGAGCCGAAGGCCGTGGCCGATGGGACGATTAACAATCCTGCGCCTGCGGCCGCCGTAGTTTTGACAAAGTCGCGGCGCGTGGGTTTGGAATCTTTGCCTGTCGAATCTTTTTTCATTTCTGGTCTCCTGAAGAATGTCCGACAAGCTGCCAGCTTGTCGTGAGCTTGATGAAAGGACAATTGCCGGAGCCTGCGGCAAGCTGGCAGCTCGCCGGACGCCGCTTTACGTTATTCGATCACTTCCGCGATCTCTTCAAAACGTTTCTTCGTGATGTCGGGAACTTTGACGCCGTCGGCAGGATAACCGACCGGCACAAGCAAATACGGTTTTTCGTTCTTCGGTCGTTTCAAAATTTCGCTTAAAAATCCCATCGGGTTGGGCGTGTGCGTCAACGTCGCCAGCCCGGCGTTGTGAAGCGCCGTCAGCAGCATCCCGCACGCGATGCCGACCGATTCGTTGACGTAATAATGCTTGATCCTGCGCTCGCCGCCGTCAGGCGTTGACTCAACGCCATAATCAATCTTGAAGACGACGATCAGATAAGGCGCGGTCTCCAAGAACTCTTTATGCCAATCGGTGCCGAGCGGCGCCAGAGCCTGCAACCATTCGTCGGGGAAGCGACCGCTGTAATTCTCCCGCTCTTCCTCTTCCGCCGCCAATCGAATCCGCCGTTTGATCTCAGGGTTGCTGACGACGACGAAACGCCACGGTTGCTGGTTTGCGCCCGACGGAGCTACGCCCGCGGTCTTGATCGCAAGTTCGATCAATTCAAAAGGGACAGGCTCTGGGGAGAATTCGCGCACTGTGCGGCGGCGCTTCATCAATTCGTAAAATTCGACTGCTCGCCGCTGTTGTTTTTCTGGTGAGAGGCGATTGAAATCGAGGGGAATGAAATCGTATTTGATGGGCAAGCGGCGTTACCTCAACACCAGAATGTAGCGGTTTCAGCTTTGCGAACGAAGGCGAGTCAACTCCTCGCGCAACCTGACGATTTCCGCTTCGGCCTTCTCGCGAGCCTCAGCCTCCGCTTGCGCGCGCGCTTCGGCTTGCTGTCGAGCGACTTCGGCCAGTCGCTGCGCTTCGATCATTTCTTGCCTCGTTGGCAGAAAGCGTTTGGTCCACGGATCGCGCAGCCTCAACGTATCGCCAGTGTCCACGACGTCCAATCCCAGAGTTTTGCTGTAAGCTGAGCCGTCCTTGATTTCGACCTCTACGTACTGCCCATCTTCAAGCCGATAAGCGGCAAGCCCGTCGGGCATCCAATCGTATTCCGGGTCATATAGAAAGTATTCCTTTACGCCCAACCGCGCGTATAACTGCGACTTTTGCTGCGCGTCCTTGAGCGCCGTCTTGCGGGACGTGATCTCGAAGACCACGTCCGGCGCGCGTCCCTCTTCCCAAAGCTTGTAAATGCGCCGCTCGTGTTTGGACGCGCCGCGAACGACAAAGACATCCGGCGCGAAACACTTGGTCGGATCGCCCTCGACGTAATAGATCAGCAAATTGCCTGAGACGTAAACATCGGAATCGTTCTGAAAGAAAATCTCCAACTCGGAGATCAGTTCCACCATCAGGTTGCGATGCAGATCGGTTTCGGCCATAGGCTCTCCGTCCGATTCGGGGTAATAGATTTCTCTGGCCCGCGCTCTTTTATGCAAACTCATAACTCATCTCCTGGCGTACGGCTTTTGAATCGGCGGCGTTGCGATTCTGCCGGGCATTATACCAATGCGCAGCAACATTGCTCACCAACCAATCGCGCAGCCATCCTTGCGCGGATCCGATCCCGCGAACAGCGCGCCCGACTTCGGATCAATCATAATCGCCTGATAACCGCCGAACGCTCCCGGCGATGTGGTCAGCTTGTGGCCTTTGGCTTCGAGCGTTTTTCGCGCATCTGCGCTGATTTCCGATTCGAGAGCCAGCCCCTCGTCGAAATCCCGGAAGCGCGGTTGCTCGCCCGCGCGTTGAACGTCCATCCCGAAATCAATGATGTTGAGCAAAACCTGGACGTGGCCTTGCGCCTGCATATCGCCGCCCATTACGCCGAAGCTTAGCCACGGTTTGCCGTCTTTCAGAACCATCGCGGGGACGAGCGTGTGGAACGGGCGTTTGCCGCCTTCGAGCCGGTTCGCGTTCGCCGGGTCGAACGAAAAACCCGCGCCGCGATTGTGCAGAATGATTCCGGTGTCGCCCGCGACTAACCCCGAACCGAACTGGCTGAAGATGCTTTGGATGAACGAGACGGCGTTGCGATCTTTGTCAACGACCGTCAGGTAGACGGTATCTTCGCCGCCGCGCGGGCTTGAATCCGTTGAGCCTGCGACGTGGCCTGCGTCAATCCGCTTGCGCATCTCCGCCGCATAATCTTTCGAGAGCAATTTGTCGAGCGGCGCCTGGTAAAACGCCGGATCGGCGATGTGGCGCGCGCGGTCAATGAACGCCTGCTTTTTGGCTTCGACCAGCAGATGCAGATACTCGCCGGAGTTGTGGCCGAGCTTGCTCACGTCGAAACCTTCCAGGATATTCAGCATTTCAAGCGCGACCAGCCCCTGCGTGTTCGGCGGCATCTCGTAGACGGTGTAGCCGCGATAGGTCGTGTTGATCGGATCAACCCAGTTCGATGTCTGGTTGGCGAAATCGCGCCGCGTGTGCAGCCCGCCTTCTTCATTGAGGAATTTGACGATTTTCGCCGCGATCTCGCCGCGATAGAAAACATCCGGCCCCTGCGCGGCGATCTTCTTCAGCGTGTTGGCCAGATTTTTATTGACGAAAATTTCACCCGGCGCGGGCGGCTTGCCGTTCGGCAAATAGGTCGCGGCGAAATAGGGATGATCCTTGTGGCTCAATCCGTTCTGCCAATCGGTGGCGATGACATCGGTGACGGGAAAGCCGCGCTCGGCGTATTCAATCGCGGGCTGCAAGACCTGCGCCAGTTTCATCGTGCCGTAACGTTCCAGCAGCTTAGCCCAGCCGTCAACCGCGCCCGGAACCGTGATGGTGTGAACGCCGATCTGCGGCATTCGATCAAATCCGCGCTTTTTCAATTCATCAATGCTGATGGCTTGCGGCGAGCGCCCGCTAGCGTTCAGCCCCTTCAATTCTTTCTTCTTCGCGTCCCAGACCATCGCGAACATATCGCCGCCGGGAGAGACCATCATCGGCTCGACAACGCAGAGCACAGCCGCCGCCGCGACCGCCGCGTCAACCGCGTTGCCGCCTTGCTGCAAAATGCGAAGGCCTGCGGCTGAAGCCAGCGGCTGGCTGGTTGCGACCATGCCGTTCATGGCGCGGACTGCCGAACGCGTTTTGCCGCCTGTCGTGGCAGGTTTGTCTCCAACCTGATTTTGCGAGTTGACTGTGATCATGGGTGAAGCGAAGAGGATAATCGAGACAGTTAGGGCTAACGCTTTTGTGCGGAGCATAAAATTTCTCCCCCTCTGTGACTTGTAGCGGACTGTTTATCAGGGTTTCGCCGCAACGATTTTTGCGAATGAAGGTTTCGCGCCGGAAGCCTGCATCTTCCTGGCCACGCCTTCGACTTCGGCCATCACGCGCAGCAGATTCTCGCCCAGGACTTTCTTCACGTCGGCGTCGGAATAGCCGCGCTTGAGCAGTTCGTAAGTGATCGTTGGCAGCTTCGATACATCTTCCATCCCGGCTGGCGACAACCCGTCAATCCCGTCGAAATCGGAGCCGATGCCGACGTGATCAATTCCCGCGACTTTGATCGCGTGCTCGAAATGCTGCATCAGCATTTCCATCGTCGCCTTGTCGGCAGGCTTCGCCGGCGCGGGCATTCCGGGCTTCGCGTATTCGGTGTTAATGAAGCCGTTGTAGAAATTGATCATCACGACGCCGCGATTTTTGGCCAACGCGCGAAGCATGTCGTCAGTCATGTTGCGCGGCACGTTGGTCAGCGCGCGACAGGAAGAATGCGACGCGATGACCGGCGCCTGCGAGGTTTCGATCACGTCCTGGAACGTTTCGTCCGCGACATGCGAGATGTCAACCATCATCCCCATCCGGTTCATCTCGCGCACGACTTCGCGCCCGAAATCGCTCAAACCGCCGTGCCACTTTTCAGCCGGATTGCCGATGCCGCCGGCGGAATCGGCCCAGTTGTTGGTGTTCGTGTGCGTCAAAGTCATGTACCGCACGCCGAGTTTGTAAAACTGCCGCAGCGCCGAAAGGCTGTCTTCGATGGCGTGGCCGCCCTCGATGCCCATCAGCGCTGCTACACGGCCTGATTTGTGGATGCGGCGGATGTCGTTCGAGGTGAAGGCCATTTCGAGCGATTCTGGATGGCGGCGAGCCTGTTCGTAAACGCCGTCAATCATATCCATCGCGCGCCGCGCGGCTCCGCCTTCTTTGGCGTATTTCGCCGCGACGTAGATGGCGAAGAACTCGGCCCCGAGTCCGCCTTCTT
>JAJVID010000004.1 GCA_022072205.1 Acidobacteriota bacterium | reverse complement strand
TCAATCGAACTTATAAGCCCGTTTCGCCAGCCCGTAAGCCACGTCGTGAATCATCTCTTCAGCGTCGTCCATATCAACAATGCCTCGCACGACCAACCCGGCGATCCAGTTCGCGTCAACGCGCCGCGCCAGATCGTGCCGCGCCGGAATTGACGGGAACGCGCGCGTGTCGTCGTTGAATCCGGCGGTGTTGTACAAACCGGCGGTCTCCATCGCCTGATCGCGGAATCGGCGCATCCCGTTCAAGCTGTCGTTGAACCACCAGGGCGGGCCGAGTTTGACAGCCGGGTAATGCCCGGCGATCGGCGCAAGCTCGCGCGAATAAGTCGTCTCGTCGAGCGTGAACAGGATCAGCGTCAATCGCGCGTCGTTGCCGAATCGGTCGAGCAGCGGTTTCAAACTCCGCGTGTAGTCAACCGGCACGGGAATGTCGCAGCCTTTGTCGAAGCCGAACCGCTCGAAGACCGTCGGATTGTGGTTGCGGTATGAGCCGGGATGGAACTGCATAACCAGGCCGTCTTCAACGCTCATCCGCGCCATCTGCATCAGCATGTGGCCGGTGAAGATTTCCGTATCGTGGCCTTTGGTCTCGCCTTTCAACGCGCGCTGGAAGATCGCTTCGGCGTCTTCAGCGGAGAGTTCACAGGTCAGCGGCGTGAGCGCGGCGTGATCGGTCGCGGTCGCTCCCATTGACTTGAAAAACGCGCGGCGGTTCTCCAACGCTTCAATCAAACGTTTGCAGCTTGTGATCTCGAAACCGCAGACTTCGCCGAGCGCCTCGATGTTCTCCCGCCAATCGGGCCGATCAATGTTGACCACGCCGTCTGGCCGGAACGTCGGAACGACTCGCCCCTTCCATCCCGATTCTCTGATCGCTTTGTGATGAACCAACGGATCGTGCGCGGCGTCGGTAGTCGCCAGAACTTCGATGTTGAACCGCTCGAACATCTGTCGCGGGCGGAATTCCGGCTTAGCCAGACAATCGGCGATCTGGTCGTAAATCGCCTGGGCCGATTCGCCATTGAGTTTTTCGCTCACGCCGAACACGTCGTGAAGCTCTTGCGCGAGCCACCCGCCCGTAGGTGTTCCGCGAAACAGGAAAAAGTTTTCGGCGAATATCTGCCAGATTTTCCGGTGATCGCTTTCGACCGCGCCGCCATCAACGCGCGGGACGCCCAGGCTCTCCAACGGAATGCCCTGCGAATAAAGCATCCGAAAAATGTAGTGATCGGGAATGAGCAACAGGTCGGCTGGCGAGCCGAAGTCGTAATCGGGATCGGCGAACATTCGCGGGTCAACGTGGCCGTGCGGACATACGAGCGGTTTGCCAGCGACCTGTTTGTAGAGACCCAGCGCGATCTCTTTATGCTTCGGATCGGGATCGAAGTAACGATCTTCGGACAGCATGATTTTTTCTGACACTTTGCGCTCCTTGAAAAAGAAAATAGACAGGATTGATACCGATTCGGCGGATGATTTTCCATCCCGTAAATCTTGTCAATCCTTCCTACATTTCATCGAGCGCGGCATGCAGCTTTTTAGGCGCGATCAGCAACCAGGATTGGCGGAGGTGGGAAGCGAGTTCATCATCATCAACGCGATCCAGAATAATCCCCACCCAGCCGCGCACGCCGACATAAGGCGGTTTGAAAAACTTCTCCGGATCGGCTTCGATCAATGCCGTTTGCACGCCGGGCGGGGCCGGGAGCCAAACGGCGATCCGCCCGTCGTTGTGGTGGTTGTTGGCGAACATCACAAAAACCTTCTTGCGCACGAAGAAAGTCGGTTCGCCGTGAGAAATCTTCTCCGTCGCTTCGGGCAGCGACAGACAAAAACGCCTGACTCGTTCGAGATGATTTATGCTCATAAGGCTCCTCCGAAAAGCCGAGAGATTGTCTTTGCGGCGGAGGCCAAAGGCAAGTCGCGCAAAAAAGTGAGGAGGCCGGTTACAGCCTCCCTCTTATTTTTTATCCTCGATTTGAGATTTGAGATTACAGCGCTTCGGCGCCGCTGACGACTTCGATGATCTCGCGCGTGATCTTGGCCTGGCGCACGCGGTTCATCACCAGCGTCAATTTGTCTATCACCTCGCCGGCGTTCTTCGAGGCCGAATCCATGGCGGTCATTCTTGAACCGAGTTCCGACGCCACCGATTCGAGCAGCGCGTGGTAGACCTGGTTCTCGACCAGTTTCGGCAACAATTCGCTGAAAATCTCGCTCGCCGGCTGTTCGTAAATGTAATCCACCAATGTTTCGGGTTGGGCGTTTCCGGTTTCTTCGATGTGTCCGACGGGCAACAATTGCTCCACGACCGGACGCTGCGAAAGGGCCGATTTGAATTCGTTGTAAAGCAGGTAGACGCGGTCAATCCGGTTCCCTTCCGATTTGAAATCCTCGATCAACCCGCGAGCGATCATCGCGGCGTCAGAAGCGTTGACTCTGCCAGTGCCGGTAATGCCGACGTGTTCGCGGCGAATTTTGACAGGACGGCGGCGGAAGAAGTCGTAGCCTTTGCGCCCAATCAGGACAAGCTCGACATCGCTACCGGTGTTGGTCTTCAGAAATTCCTGCGCGGCTTTGATGAGGTTGGTGTTGAAGCCGCCGCACAAACCTTTGTCGGCGGTCACCAGCGCGAGGATCACGTGTTCGCGGCGATTTTCGCCTTCGCCCAAATTCTGTTGATGACCGGTGAGCAGCGGGTCTTTGTATTCAGGCGCGCGGCGCGCGGCGTCGCCCAGAATCTGCATCATCTTTTGAGTGTATGGGCGAGCGGCGGTCACACGCTCCTGCGCGCGACGCAACCTGGCGGCGGCGACCATCTTCATCGCCTTCGTGATCTGCCGCATGTTTTTGACGGCGCGAACCCGCCGCCTGAGGTCTTGTAAGTTGGGCATAGTAGGAGTAGGGAGTAGGGAGTGGGGAGTAGGGAGTGGAGAGTGGGAGTAAACCCGATTCCCCACTCCCTACTCCCCACTCCCCTCCAGTTTAAGCTCCCGCGCCTTTGGCCTGCGCGGTGTAGCGCTGCTTGAATTCGTCGAGCGCGGATTTGAGTTGCGCCTTCAAACTGTCGTCAATCGTCTTCTTCTCGCGGATTGCGGCGAGCGCCGATCCCTGGTTTTCAAGGAATTTCAACAACTCGGACTCGAAGTGACGGACGCTCTCGACCGGGATGTCATCAACGTAACCGTTCGACGCGGCCCAGATCACCGCGACCTGTTTATCAACGTCCATCGGCGCGTACTGCGGCTGCTTCAGGATTTCGGTCAGGCGCTGACCGCGAGCCAACTGGCGCTGCGTCGCGGCGTCAAGGTCGGAGCCGAACTGAGCGAAGGCCGCGAGTTCGCGGAACTGCGCCATCTCCAGTCGCAACGTTCCGGCGACCTGCTTCATCGCTTTGATCTGCGCGTTGCCCCCCACGCGGCTCACTGAGTTGCCGGTGTTGATCGCGGGACGGATGCCCGCGTTGAACAAGTCGGATTCGAGGAAGATCTGTCCGTCGGTGATCGAAATCACATTCGTCGGGATGTAAGCCGAAATGTCGCCCGCCTGCGTCTCGATCACGGGCAGCGCTGTCAAACTGCCGCCGCCGCGCGCGTCACTGTATTTCGCGGCGCGTTCGAGCAAACGCGAATGCAGGTAAAACACATCGCCCGGATAAGCTTCGCGTCCCGGCGGACGGCGCAACAGCAGCGAGATTTCGCGGTACGCGGCGGCGTGCTTCGACAGATCGTCGTAAATGAGCAGCACGGCCTTGCCACGATCCATGAAGTATTCGCCGATGGCGCAGCCGGCGTAAGGCGCCAGGTATTGCATCGCCGCCGGTTCCGAAGCCGAAGCCGCGACGATGATCGTGTAAGCCATCGCGTCGTATTGTTCCAGCGTCGCCTGCACCTGCGCGACGGTCGAAGCCTTCTGGCCGATGGCGACGTAAACGCAGATGACGTCTTTGCCCTTCTGGTTGATGATAGTGTCGAGCGCGACAGCGGTCTTGCCCGTCTGGCGGTCGCCGATGATCAATTCGCGCTGGCCGCGTCCGATGGGAATCATCGCGTCAATCGCCTTGAGTCCCGTCTGCAAAGGTTCTTTCACCGGCTGGCGGTCAACGATGCCGGGCGCGATGCGCTCAATCGGCTGGTAATCTTTGGTGATGATCGGGCCTTTGCCGTCGGAAGGCTGACCCAGCGCGTTGACCACGCGGCCGATCATCGCGTCGCCCGCCGGCACTTCGATGATTCGCTTGGTGCGTTTGACGATGTCGCCTTCCTTGATCGCCTGAAAATCGCCGAGCAACACCGCGCCGACCTTGTCTTCTTCGAGGTTGAGCGCGAGTCCGGACGCGCCCTTCTCGAATTCGAGCAACTCGCCGGCCATCACTTTTTCGAGGCCGTGAATTTCGGCGATGCCGTCGCCCACTTTGATCACCGTGCCGACTTCAGCGACTGTCACGCCGGTGTCGAAATTTTCAATCTGCTGCCGAATTATTTTGCTGATCTCGTCCGCTCTGATTTCGTTTGCCATATTCTCTCCAGGTGTCAGGTGTGAGGTTTCAGGTGTGAGGTGTGAGGGTTCAGGTTGTACGTCAGACTCACACCTGAAATCTCACACCTGCATCAATCTCTGTTTCATCTGCGCCAGTTGATTTTTGATCGAGCCGTCGTAAACCAGACTGCCGATGCGCGTGACCACGCCGCCGATGATCGCGGGGTCGGTTCGGAATTGCAGCCGCACGTCTTTGCCGGTCGCGGCCTTCAACTGGCTTTGCAATGCCGTTTTTTCCTGCTCGCTGATTTCGCGCGCGGTCGTGACATCCGCCGACACGACGCCCGCGCGCGCATCGAGTTCGCGCGAGAGCGCGCGCAGCATCTGATCCAAATCCTGCAAACGCGAATTATTCAGCAGAAGCTGCAGAAAATTCGCAGTCGTCTGACGCGGGCTGAATCGCGCCAGCAACTCGCCGAGCACGGCGCGCTTGCGTTCTACGGCGATCACAGGGCTGGCGAACACATCGCGCAATTGCGAGTGCCCGTCCATCATCCGCGCAAAGCTGTCCAGTTCCGTCACGACTTCGTTCGTTTCGCGGCGCTCGATGATTACGTCAGCCAGCGCGCGCGCATAACGATTGGCGATTGTGGTTACGCTCATAAATTGGTGGTTGGTGGCCGGCGTCTGGCGCCTGGTTGAAAGTTTTTCCAACCACCAGGCGCCAACTGCCTCTATTTCACTTTGCTCATTTCACTGCCGGCGCGCTCGACCAGTTTGGCGTCATCGGCGGGAGTCATCTCGCGGCGGATCATCTGCTCCGCCAGATCAACGGCTTTGGTCGCGGCGAATTCACGCAGGTCAGCCATCGCCACCTGCTTTGCCGATTCGATCTCGCGCCCGGCCATTTCACGAATCTTCTCAATGTCCTTCTTCGTTTCCGATTCCATTCGCGCGCGTTCAGCGGCGGCTTCGCGTTCGGATTGCGCTTTGATCTCCGCCAATTCCGCATCCAGGCGGTTGAGTCTCGTGTCGAGTTCAGCCATCTTCGCCGCAGCAGCCTGTTTTTCGCGCGCAGCCCGGTCGAGCATTTCACGCACGCTGGCCAGCCGGGCGCTGAAAAACTCGCGCGTCGGGCGGCGCAGCAACAAATACAAAACTACAATGAAGATGGTCAGGTTGACGGCTTTCGGAATCCCAGGATGAATCAGAAACATCGCTGGAACGAAGAACGCGATTGAACGAAGTTGATGTGATCCGGTCATGGCCTTTCACTTCCCTCCCGCGCTGACCGGGCGATGCAGAATTTGAGAAGAGATGGTCGCGGCCATCGCCCGCGCTTCGTTTTCAAGATTCTGCCTGGCGCCCGTCGCCTGCTTTGCCATCTCCTGTTTTGCAGCTTCGATCTGCGCGGACACATCGGCTTTCGTCTCAGCGATCATTCGCTGGCGACCGAGCGTCGCCTCTCGACGATCGGCTTCCAACCGCTGGTACGCCTCGCCGCGAGCCTCGCGCAACTGTGATTCGTAACGCTTCAGCCGTTCTTCATATTCGGCCAGCATCTGGCGCGCTTCGCCAATCCGGCCCGCGCCTAAACGATCCCGCTCCTCCAAAACCTGATTGATAGGTTTGTAAAGAGTGTGATTGAGTATGAAGATCAGCAAAAGGATGGAGATGAAAACAAATAGAAACGACCCGTCAATGCTCAGCACGCTTTCAGCAAGGGCTAACGCTAAGATTGGGACTGTCAAGGCCACAGGCTCCTCGCTCCTCTCTTCCAAAGAGTTCAAAAGTCGCTACACAGTCAGCTACGGTGATAAAAACCGCTTGTTAGTTAAGCTGAGATAATTAGCACATGATTTCACAAGGTGTCAATCTGGAAGCCTGCAAACAGCTTTTTTGGGTAAATGGTTTGATTTATCAAGTCCTCTGCGCCGAAGAGTCAAAGCTGGCGCGAGGCGTTTGGGTCGAGACGATGGCTAAATCAGACCACGCAACATTGGTAAAGAGAGACCAACCGCAGAGGGTCGCAGAGGAACGCAGAGAACGATCCAGACAGGTCTTTCCCCTGCGTACCTCTGCGCACTCTGCGGTGGGTTGTACCAATCTTTGCTGTTCCGATTTAGCCTCGACCCAAACGCTTCGCGCCCTGACCGGGTTTGGGACTTACCCGGTCAATAACTACTGGCTGATCCTCTCACTTATCAATCTTGCGCACCCAGTGCACGCGCTCCATTCATTTAACGCTGATGCGAACTGTGTTTGTCGTTTGTCCGTCCACCGTCAAAACAACGTCCACTTCGCCGCGCCCGATGAGGCTGCGCGGCAACAGAATGTTCGCCTGGTCGAGTCCGACGAAGTTCGATTGCGCCCCGGCGAAAGTTACCTGCGACGGCGTGCCGCCGATGGTCGAGGTTGCGGCGGCGAGCGAACTGCGGAATCTGAAGCCCGTGCCGAAAGCTACCAGGAAAACCTGATCGGTGGCCGGGCCGAGGTCAATCGGAATTGAGACGGTCTGGTTTTGCGCGTCGAACCGCAGGATGGGTTCGAATGTTTGCGCGCCCGCTCTGACTCTCAACGCGACAGCGGACGCCAGACCGCGCCCGCTGGCGTTCGCTGTGAACAGGCCGGGCGCGACGCTGGTGATGTTGACGCTGCCTGTCGAGACCGCGCCATTCGTGTTCGTGAACGCTATCATCCCGGCGCCCGGCGTTGTGCCTGGAGGTAGTTGAAAGTTGATCTGGTTGGGCGAAACAAAGAAGAGCGGCGCTGAGCGCGACGTTCCGCTCGAATCAATGACTTTGACCGAAGCCCCGGCCAGCGTGGTGGGCGGCGATTGATTGGCGGGAGCGGTTTGCGTTGACGTTGAAAAGTTCTGTCCGAACGCCGCCGCGATTGATTCGGGCGCGAGTTGCGGGCCGCGATAGTTGGCTGCTGAAACCGCCGTCGCCGCCGCAGGCGATGCGATGCGGTGAAGCGAGCCTCCCAGGCCGGCGACGTAAATCTCTCCGGCTTCGTCTTCGCCGAACGACGAGATCAGAAGGTTGGTGTCGAGCAGCGCGCTCATCGCTCCGCCATTCCACAAAAATATCTCGCCGCTGCAATAATCGCCGAAGACGTAACCGCCAACGGGGAGCGAGCCGCGCGTCCCGCGATAAACGTAGCCGCCCGTCACCGAGCAACGCTTGTTCATCGAATGATCGTATTCGACCAGCGGCGCCGCGTAATTTCCGGCCACGCACGGATCGGGGCCGTTGTTGGTGCAACGCGTGCCTTCGAAAATCCTCCATCCGAAATTGCCGCCGAGCGTGACGATGTCAATCTCTTCGATCACGCCCTGCCCCACATCGCCCGCGTAAAGCTGTCCCGTCGCGCGGTCGAACGCGCATCGCCAGGGATTGCGAAGTCCCATCGCGTAGATTTCATCGCGCCCAGGCGTTGGGCCGAAGAACGGATTGGTCGAGGGCGAAGCGTACGGCGCGGTTCCGTTCGCGTTCACGTCAATTCGCAGCATCTTGCCCAGCAGTTCATCCTTGTTCTGCGCGCGATTGCCCGGATCGTTCGCGCTGCCGCCGTCACCCAGCGCGATGTAGAGAAAGCCATCGGGGCCGAAATCAATCCATCCGCCGTTGTGATTGGAGAACGGCTGCGCGATGGTGATGATGGGTTTCTCGTTGATGTCGGCGACGTTCGGATCGCCCGCCGAAACATTGAATTCAGACACGACCGTCGCGCCATCTCCCTGCCGCGTGTAGTTGACGAAGAAGCGGCGGTTAGTCGCGTACTGAGGATGAAAAGCCAGACCGAGCAATCCGCGCTCGCCTCCGCCGGAAATTTTCGCGGAGAGATTGAGGAATGGGGTTGATAGCGGGGCCGCCGCTCCCGGCGGCAGAATTTTGATCCGGCCTGTCTGCTCGACAATGAAGAGCCGGTTGCTGCCGTCGCGCGCGTTGGTCACATAAACCGGGCTGTCCAACCCGCTCAGCACTGGAATGAGTTGAATCGCGGTTTGCGCCGAAGCCGTGTCGTTCAACCCAAGACGGCCAGCCGAAAAAATGGCGGCCACAAGCATCAAGGCATACAAATATCTGAACCTGTTCATTGCTTTCTCCTTCTTTCCCACGTAACCCAGTTTAATGAAGTTCAAGGGGCGCTGTTTCGGCTGTGGAGAGCAAGGGGGAGAATGGAGCGATGAGACTGCGCGTCGCGTCTACAAAATTTCTCGCGCGTCGCCTGCGCGGCGAGTCACGCGCTGGCGGTCTAGGTATTCCAGCAGCGGGATCGCGTACTTGCGCGAAATGCCCGTTAAATCCTTGAACGCGCCGACATCCAGTTTCGCGCCGTGTTCGGCTTTGAATTTTTGCAACGTCTGGCGCAATCCGTCGAGCGCGCTACGGTGAAAGATCAATTCGGCGACGCGAACCAGTTCGCCGCTGTTGATCAGCATCTGCGCGAAGCGTTGCGCGCGAGCGGCGTCAATGCCGAATTGCGGCCCGGCCTTGGCGATGGCCTCCTCCAGCGACATCGGCTGCAAACCGGCTGTGGCGAAGAGCGCCGCCAGATGGTCTTTCGCGGCCTGCTCTTCCGCCGAGAGCGCGATGCGATGCGACGCGAGCCGCAGCAAATCTTTTTCGGCGGCGACTTCGTTGCGTTCGACCAGTTGCGTGACGACGGCGCGGAAAATTTCCGGCGGCAGATGCGCGAAGATTTTTTCCCGAATTTCTTCGCGTCCCATCCCGGATTCGAGCGGTGATTTCTGATGAAACTCCTTGAGCAGCGCCCGCACGCGCTTCGCCAGTTCCTCAAACGCCGAACGTTCGACCAGCAGCAGCGGATTGCTGGAAGCGGCGACGGCGCGCCGGGATTTCGTCATCGCATCGGCGGCGCGTTTGATCGCTTCGTCGGGAGAGCCGCTGCGCGCGGCGATCTCGGCGTGGCTCATTCCGTGTTCGCCTGCCATCTCGACCAGCAGCGCAATCCGCTCTGCGTCATTTGCGGCCAGATGGGCCGCCGCCAGTTTTTCGAGTTGAGACGCCGCCTGCGCGGCTTCGCGCAAGCGATGCTTTTGCGGCAAAGCGTCAACGACCGTTCCGCCGCCGATGGTGACCGCAGGCGAATAGCTGCGGATGATGAAATGATCGCCGGGCAGAGCCAGCGTCTGCGACTCCAACCGCAGTTGCGCGAAACACTCCGCGCCCGCCGCCAGTTCCGATTGCCCGAGCAGCACGACCCGCGCCAGAACTTCAGCCGTGCCGATGTGCAGCCGCACACGGGAGCGCGTCCTCAAACTTCGCGGCGCTGATTTGAGCAGTTGCAACCGCACGTCCAGCATCGAACTCGCCCGCAGCCGTCCGGCTGGCGCGAGCGTTTGTCCGCGCTCGACTTCGTCAAGATCAATCCCCTGCAAATTGACCGCCGTGCGTTCGCCCGCGAAGGCTTCAGTCGTTGATTTTCCGTGAACCTGCAAACCGCGAGCGCGCGAACGGCGGCCAGCCGAAGGCAGAACTTCAAGCTCATCGCCCGCGCGAATCCGCCCGGCGATCAAAGTCCCGGTGACGACCGTCCCGAAGCCTTTGATCGTGAAGACGCGGTCAATGGGCAATCGCGCAACCGCCGCGTCGTCGCGCTCCTGAACTTTGGACGCGAGCATCGCCAGCGTCTTTTTCAATTCGTCAACGCCCGCGCCGCTGCGCGAGCTGACGCGCAACACTGGCGCGCCTTCCAGAAACGATCCGGCGACGAACTCGGCGGCTTCAGATTCGACCAACTGCAAAAACTCTTCGTCAACCAGATCGGCTTTTGTGATCACGACCAGGCCGGATTTGACTTCGAGCAATCGGCAGATGTCGAAATGCTCGCGCGTCTGCGGCATGACGCTTTCGTCGGCGGCCACCACCAGCATCACCAGATCAATGCCGTGCGCTCCGGCCAGCATGTTTTTGACGAAACGTTCGTGGCCCGGCACGTCAACGAAGCCGAAATGCGTGTCGCCGACGGTCAGATCGGCGAAGCCAATGTCAATCGTGATCCCGCGCTCCTTCTCTTCCTTCAGACGGTCGGCGTCAACGCCGGTCAGAGCTTTGACCAGCGAAGTTTTGCCATGATCAATGTGGCCGGCAGTGCCGACGATGACTCGCTTCATTGAGATTCGAAGATTCAACCGCCGG
Source organism: Acidobacteriota bacterium (assembly GCA_022072205.1). Taxonomy (GTDB): domain Bacteria; phylum Acidobacteriota; class Blastocatellia; order RBC074; family RBC074; genus JAJVID01. The sequence continues at coordinate 68,543 of JAJVID010000004.1, read as the reverse complement.
TTAAGCAGGAGAAACAGCCAACAACGCCCGTTCCACTTTTACCGGCAACACTACAGGATGGAATCGCTCCGCGGAAAAAGCGTAATCTTCCCCGCTCTCATCCACAACGCGGATAAGCCCGTGCAATTCCGCCTCTCGATCAGGGATAATGCGGTAAAGCTTCCCGATCTCAAGCGAGGCCTGATAACCATCGTTGTCGAGGCAAATCGCAAAATGAATATCTTGAGGCTTCTCTTTCATAATCAATCCAGAAACGGCAGCTTCAACTTGAACTCCTTTTTACCTATACCATGCGCTTCATACCAGTGAATTTCCGCAAGGCGAATGGCGCCATCTGGCAATCGAACTCTGGCAACACCTTTCAGTTTTCGCCATCTCCCCGCGCCATACTTCCTTCTCAGTCGGGCTCGATCACGAACACCCACGCCGGCTGCGATAGCCTCGATATTGGTTATGGAGCCGACAATTTCAAAATCCATCGCGTCGCAACTTTAAGCTTTGGACTCGAAGCTCCGCAAGCTTCGCCTGCCAAACTGAGCCTGTCCAGCCGAACTGTCAAATGCTATTTGACCATCGCATCCGCTTTGTAAAAGAATAGGGCGCACCCCAAAATCGCTTTCATTACTCTTTCATAATTGGTCGTCCTGGTTAGTCCCGATCATGAAATCAACTGTAGCGTCAGAGGCTCCGCCAAATCCGCGTCCGCGCAGACTCAAATACCTCTTCATCGCAATTGCGGGAGTCGCTTTGCTCATCGGTGTCATCGCGCTCGCCATTCTGATCTACATCCGATCCGAAAAATTCAACCGCTACGTCGCCGGAGAGATCAAAGCCAAGCTCAGCGAATACGGCTTGCGAGCGGAAATCGGAAGCTTCGGCGTCAGTTGGGAAACGCAAACGGCGCGGCTCCGCGATCTGAAAATTTACAACGCGCAAACCGGGCAGATCGTGGCTACGATCAACCGCGCCGACACGCGCGTCGAAGTCCGCGCCCCTTACGCTTTGAAGTTGAGCCGCGAAATCGCTGTTAAAAGCGTCGAGGTCGAAGGTGTTGATCTTTACTACGAGATTGACCGGCAGGGCCGCACGAATCTGGACGGCGTGCATTACGCTCCGCCGAAATCGAAGGCGATCACTTTCGACACAACTCAACTGCTTGCGACGCTCGCCGGAGGCGCGATTCACTTCAAAGACCTTTCGCGCCGGATCGACGCGGACGTTCAGGATTTGCAAGTCACAGCCCAGCCGCAGCCTCAGAACACGATCAGCCTGCGACTCGGCGGCAAGGGCCGCGTCAGTCACGAAGGCCGCGAAAACACTCTCGACAAGATTGACCTGACCGCGCGCGTTTCGGAAAAGCTGGCGGAGATTGAAAGCCTGAAGCTCGAATCCGGCGTGGCGGAAGTGAAAGCGAAAGGCAAGATTGAAGACTGGGCCGCGCCGCGTTACGGCTTCGATTTCGATTCGCGCGTGAAGCTCGGCGAAGCGTCGCGCGTTTTTGCGCCGGGCGCTGCGATCAACGGCCTGGCCGCGATCAATGGCCGCATTGACGGCGAAGGCGCGAATTACACGGTCAGAGGCAGCGCCGTTTCCGATAATGCGACGATCAAAAATATCAGACTCTCCAGCTTGCAAATTCCTTTCTCCGGCAAAGGCAAAGGCGGCCAGATCAATTTCGCCAGCAATCAGATTCGCGCGCAGTCGGCGGCGGTTGACAACGTCAAGCTCGGCTCAATCGTCATCAACGATCTTAAAGGCGAATACAGCGGCGGCGGCGCGACCATCACCGCTCCTTCCGTCAATGTCGCCGCGATTGAATGGCCTCAGAGCAAGCTCAACGACCTCCGGCTGAACGACCTGAACGCGAAGATCAACGGCGCGAATTACGAAGTCAAAGCCGCCGCCGTTCTGGCTGGCGGCGAGATCAACAAAGCGCAATTCACCAGCGCTTCGGCGCAGGCCACGCTGGACAACACGGCTCTGGCCGTAAGCGACATCAAAGCCGCGCTCTTCAACGGTACTGTGGCGGGCGAATACGTTCTGCCTCTGGCGCCGGGCGCGACGCAGCGAGTGAAAGCCAGCTTCGCCGATGTCGAGACGAAATCGGCCTCGGCGATTTTCAACGCTAAAGACATTCCGATCTCAGGCAAAGTCAGCGGCGAAGTTGATCTGAGTTTCGCCGGCTCCGACCTGCGCAGCCTCAACGGCGCGATCACTACTCATTTCGACGGCAAATCGGCTGAGACTTCAGACACGCCGCCGATTACGGGCGATGTGAAGATCACAGCGGTCAACGGCGTCTTCAATTTCGATCAACTGAAACTGGGCACTGAGGCTTCGACGCTGGCCGCTACCGGCAGCCTTTCGGTTGATGGCGATTCCGACTTGCGCGTCTCGCTCAATTCGACTTCCGCCGAGCAGATGATTCAGATCGCTCGCGGCTTCGAGGCCGCGCGGCCATACATCGAACAGTACGAGCCGCAGCTTATCGGCGCTTTCAAGTTTGAAGGCCGCGTCACGGGGCCAATCGAGAAAGCTGTAGTCGAAGGCGACGTGAACGCCGAAACCGTCGGTTTGCGCGACGCCATTCTGGGATCGTTCACGGGCCACGTTTTCATTTCGCCAGCGGAGGCGCGTGTCGAAAAAGGATTGATCACCGCGTCGAATACCAATGGTTCTGGAGGCTCGGTGAAATTCGATCTCGCGTCGCCGCTCGATAAAAACGCGAATACGGGCAGGTTCGACGCGACGCTCGACCGGATGAGTCTGGAAACGATTCTGGCCGCTTCGGATTCGCCGAGCGCGAATCAATTCATCACCGGCGACATCACCGGCGAAGTTCATCTGACCGGCTTGCCTGCGTCATTCAACGGCGCGGCGACGGTCAATCTGGTTGACGGCAGGATCGCGGACAGAGAGGCGCAACTGGCCGCCGCGAGTTTGAAATTCGAGGGCAGGACAATATCGCTCGAACAGTTGGAGGTTCAGACGCCGCAGCAGCATCTGACCGCGAGCGGCTCGATGAACCTTGAAGACTATTCGTTCCGCGCTGCCGGCAAAGCCGACAGGATTTCGCTCGGCAATCTGGCCGAAGCTTTTGAATTGAAGGATACGCGCGTCGAAGGCGAAGCCGACGCCGATTTCCAGATCAGCGGCAAAATCATCACCGGCAAACAGCCCGACCTCGATTGGGAGAGTTTGAAAGTCGAACTCGCCGCGCAGGGCAAAGGTGTGAAGATCAACGGGCGCGACGCAGGCGAATTACGATTGACCGCACAGACCAGCCCCGGCGGGCGCATTGACGCCGAATTGATCACCGGCGTTCTGGGCGCGAACGGCAAGGCCGAATCACGACGCAAACCCGATCTGATCAAAGCCAGCGTGGAGATGCGCGCGCCGGGCCGCCCCATCACGATTGACAGCAATCTGGCCAACGTGGAGATCGCGCCGCTCGTTGACGCTTTCATTCCCGAATTGAATTCAACGGTTACAGGCGCGGTCACCGGCAGTCTGCGAATCGAAGGGCCGACGGCTGACGAAAACGATGAGCCGACATTCGACCGTTTGCGCGGCTCATTGACGCTGATGGATGTCGCGCTACTGGTCGCCGACAGTCCGGTCAAGATCGAGACTCCCGCGACGATCACGCTCGAACGGTCGCAGATCACGATTCCGAACATGCGGGTCACGGGCGAAGGCGTCAATCTCAACATCGGCGGGGCGCTCGGTTTGCGCGACAAATCGGCGATGAATTTTTTGCTCGGCGGCTCGGTCAATCTTGATCGCCTGCCTGCGGTCACTGACGGCCTGGTTCTTTTCGGAACCACTTCGATTGACGCGCGGCTGACTGGAACCTTCAACGAGCCGAAGCTGAACGGCAGAATTGACGTGAACGGGTTCGGGCTTTCGACCAGCGATCTGCCGGTTTTCATCTCGAACGGCAATGGCCGCTTCACACTCGCCGGCGATCAAATCAGGCTCGAAAAATTCACCGCCGACGCCAACGACGGACGCTTCGAAGCCGACGGCGTGGTCAAACTCGACAAGCTGCGCCCGAAAGAGTGGCGGTACGACATCAAAGCCATCAACGCGGTGATCGCCTATCAGGAGATCACCGCGACGATCAACGGCAATCTGACGCTCAACGGAACGCCGCAGGGACAGACGCTCGCCGGGCAAATCACGATCCCGCAGGCCGAATACATTCCGAGCATTGACATTGACAATCTGGCGCTGGGCGCAGGCGCCAATCTGTCGCTCGGCGCTTTTTCGGGGCCGGCGGCGGGAGCGTCTCAACTCAAAATTCCTACGATCAATTTGAACGTGCGCGTCGAAGCGCGCGATTCGCTGATCATCCAGAACGATCAGATCAATACCATCGGCACGGCGATCCTGACGCTGACCGGGCCGATCACGAACCCCGATCCGAACGGGTTGATCACGCTCGACGGCGGCGCGTGGCGTTTTCGCGGGCAGCGTTACGAAATCATCACCGGCTCGCTCGACCTGCCTTCGACGGGCAGTTCGGCGCCGCTGCTGAACCTGCTGGCCGAAAGCGATTTCAGCGGTTACCGCGTCAACCTCGGTCTGGTCGGGCCGATTGACGATCTCGACCTGACGCTGCGTTCCGAACCGCAACTGACGCGCGACGAAATTCTGTCGCTGATCACGACGGGCCGCACCGAAGCCGCGGCGCTTGGCGCTCAGGACCCGTTCCGCACGGGCGTGGGCGCGGCGGCTTCGCTTCTCTCGTCGGGACTGATTTCGCGCCCGACCGAACAATTGCTTGGAATCAGCCGGTTTCAGATTGATCCGATAATCCGCCCGAACACCAACCCGGCGGCGCGGCTGACCGTCGGCGAGCAGGTTTCGCGTAATCTCTATTTGAGCTATTCGACCAATCTGGCGACCGAACAGGATCAAACCGCGTTGGCCGAATACACGCTGTCAAACCGCTTCTCGACGCTGGCGACTTACACGCAGGGCGGCAGCGCGGCCCGGCAGGGTTTGCGCGAAGGAGCGTTCACGATTGAATTGCGCGGGCGTCAGCGATTCTCGCTCGGATTCAAACCTGAACAGACTTCAGCGCCGGGCGCGCCGAAAGATTCGCTGACGCGCATCGTTCGCCCGAAACTGCCCTCAGCGCAGGTCAAGGTCAGCGAGATTCAGGATTTCAAGCTGAGCCAGAACCGCATGCGCGAACTGTTGCCCGTGATGACTCAGGGCTTCAGCCGCTCGCTGATGCGATTGGGCGAGCGCCGCTTGAAAGAGCATTTGCAGGAGTCAGGTTATTTCTTCGCCGAAGTCAAAGCGCGTTGCGAGCCGGAAAATTGCGCGGGCGAGAACCTGCGCGTCTTTTACGATGTCGAACCGAACGTGATTTACGACCTGAAAGAGATTCGCATCGAAGGCACGGACATCATCAAGCTGAAAGACATCGCCGGCGAATTGCAATCGCAACCGGCCAGCGCGCTCGGCGGCAAACCTTTTTTGAAAGACCTGCCGATCATCGGCGGTTACGTGCGCGGGCTGACCAGCGGCGACCGATTGAACAGCGACCAGGAATTGATCCGCCGCAAGCTCCTTGACATCGGTTACCGCAACGCGCGCGTCAAATCGCGGCTGGCGTTGCGACCCGACAACGACGACCTGATAGTGATCTTCGACGTTGAAACCGGCGAGCAATCGGAAATCGCCGATGTCAACGTGCGCGGCAACGTTACGGCGCCGGCTTCGGAATTGATGGCGGCGGTTCCGATTCAATCGGGCGAGGCGTTTTCATATTCGCGCGCGCGGATCGGCGCCGGAGCGATCAAACAGCTTTACACCCAGCGCGGTTTTCTGGAAGCGACCGTCGAACCCGAATTCATCGAACTCGGCGGCGAGCGAGTCCGGCTGGTTTACAACATCAACGAAGGAGCGCGCGCCGTCGTCAGCGAGATCGAAATCAACGGGACGACCAAAACCGGCAAGGGTTGGGTGCGGCGCTACTTCGATTTCAAGCCGGGCGAGATTCTGACGCCCGCCAGGATTCGCCAGACGCAGCGCGATCTGTACGCGACGAACGCGTTCCGCGAGGTCAGCGTGCGCGCCGAACCGATAGGCGGCGGCGACGGCGCGGCGCACAAGGTGTCGGTCAATCTGACCGAAGCCAAGCCGCTGCTGTTCGTTTACGGTTTGGGTTATTCGACCGACGACGGAGCGCGCGGGCTGGCCGAAATCGCGAACACCAATCTGGGCGGCTCGCTCGATTCGCTCAGCCTGCGTTTGCGCGCCAGCCGCCGCGAACAGTTCTCGCAGCTTTCGTTCACCGACCTTCGTCCGTTCGGTTACAAACTGCCGACGACGGTCTCGGTCTTTTACAACCGCACCGGCAATCTGCGGCCGTTCGTGCGCCGCCAGTTGGTTGACGGCAAGGAAGAGAGCGTCGCAAACACTTCGTTCGGGCTGGAACGTTTCGCGGCGTTCATTCAAACCGAGCGCAAGCTGAACGAGCAGACTTCAATGCGTTTCCGCTACAACCTGGAACGCGCCCGGCTCTTCAACCTGGAAGACATTCCCGAAACGGCGGTCACGCGCAACGAGCGCTCGATCCGGCTGGGTATGTTTTCGGTGGGCGTTTCGCGCGACACACGCGACAACGTGCTCAACCCGACCAAAGGGCAATTGTTCAGCGCCGATCATTCAATCGCCGCGCGAATGTTCGGCGGGACGGAATCGTTCAACAAATTCTTCGCGACTTATCAGCGGTATAAAACTTTCGATCAGTTCACGCCGCTACTCGGTTCGACGACGCTGGCGTTTTCGGCTCGCATCGGGCTGGCTTCGACTTCGCGCCGAGCCGATTGCAATGGCGACGGCATAGTCGGCCCGGACGAGCGGTGTTTGCCGATCAGCGAGCGGTTCTTTTCAGGCGGCGCGACAAACCTGCGCGGGTTCAAATTCGAGACCGCCGGGCCGCAGATCATCCTGGAGCCACGCCCCAACAAACCCGGCGAATTGCCGACGCTCGTCCCGTCGGGCGGCGACGCGCTGGCAGTCTTCAATTTCGAGATGCGTTATCCGCTCAGCCAACGGTTGCGGCTCGTGCCGTTTTACGATTTGGGCAATGTTTTCAGGCGCGTCAGCGATTTCAGATTCGGCGGTATGACAAACACGATCGGGCTTGGGCTGCGGATCAACACGCCGCTCGGGCCGGTCGGAGTTGATTACGGGTTCCTGATTGACCCGCCCACGTTCACCACGGCCACCGGCGGGGCCTTGCGTCAACCGCGCGGAGCGATTCATATTAGGTTCGGACAAACATTTTGACAGAATAGAAAAGCTTGGGCGCGCATCGTTGACGGCGTTTGAATGTGCAACAACATCGTAGGGGCGGGTATTCCCCGCCCGCATCTGCTACCGAGGCTTGGGCGGGGAAAACTCGCCCCTACGATGCTGCATTTTTTATCAGCGATGTGTCCCCAGGAAATTGCGAAGGAGAAGCCCCATGACCAAATACTGCACGCAATGCGGAGCGCAGGTGGAGGAAACCGCCAGATTTTGTAAAAAGTGCGGAGCAAGACTGGCCCCCACTCAACCCGCCGCCACTGGCGCTCCGACCATGAATTATCAAGCGCCAAATTATCAGCGACCGGCTGATTTCAGCTTCGGGCAAGGCCAGGTTCCTTATCAAGCGCCGTATCAATCTCCAGCGTCGCAGGCCGATTTGAAGCCGAACATTGCGGGGATGCTCTGCTACCCGTTGTCGCTCATCACCGGCATTCTCTTCCTCGTGCTCACGCCATACAGCCGGGATCGCTTCGTCAGGTTTCACGCCTGGCAATCCATTTTCTTCTTCATCACGCTGGTGGTCTTGAGCGTCGTCTTGCGGATATTGCCCTGGCCTTTGGAAGGCGTGTTTCTCTTCGGGCTTCGGTTGGTCGCTCTGGCCGGAACAGGATGGGCGATGTACAAAGCCTATCACGGCGAACAATCCAAACTACCGCTGATCGGGGATTGGGCTGAAAACCAGGCCTCGAAGAATACGATGTGATCTGCGGCTGCGGCCACAAGCGCATCGGGTCTGGCTCAATTTCATCGCGTTTGGTTTCGCAATCGCCGGGTGATATTTTATTGGCCGAGTGGCTCCCCATATTGACACGATCAACTAACGATCATTTAGTAGTGGGGAAGAGTTCCTAGTTATGTTTCCGAAACCGATCTTCATTCTGTTTCTGCTTTTTGTTCTGGGTTGCGCTCAGCAACAGGCCGACGATTTGCCATTGCCTGATCTGCTGAGCGAAACCGAAAAGCAGATGATTTTGAAGGAGCAAAATCCGAAGCCGCACGTCAAAGCGGTTCTCAGAGTCGCCGAGGCCCGAATTAAAAGCGCGTCCCTGCTCTCGCAGGACAACCAGATCCAAAGCGCTGCGCAGGATCTGGGCGCGTTTTTAGCGCTGGTTATTTACGCGGACACTTACACGCGCAAATTGCCCGCCGCGAAAAATAAAGACCGCAATCATTGCCTGAAACAGATCGAGCAGGCGATCTTCAAACAAACGCGCACCCTGGAAGCGGCCACGCGCGCATTGCCGCTCGAAGCCCGCGAATCGGTTGAAGCTCAGATTGATGAAGTAAAAAAGATCCGCCTGCGCGCAATTAATGATCTGCTGGGCGGCGGGCATGTGATCAATTCATCCAATTAGTGGTTGGTGGTTGGCCACCAACCACTAACCACTAATCACCATGATCAATACCCTCGTACTCGACCGCTCATCCCAAACATTCACTCACGTCAGCAATCCCGATCTTATCTCCGTTCACTGCTCTCATCCTTCCGACATCGTCTGGGTTGATGTCTCAGATCCGACCAGCGAGGATTTCGAGGAACTGGCGCGTGAATTCGGTTTTCATCCGCTGGCCATCGAAGATTGCCGCAACGAACACCAACGTCCCAAGGTCGAAGAGTATCCGGGCTATTACTTCATCGTCCTGTACGAAGCCGAGATGAAACCCGGCTGCCCGTTGGAATTGCGGGAGCTGAACATCTTCCTCGGCCCGAATTACCTGGTCACTGTTCACAGCCAGCCGATCCGCAACATTGAAAAAGCGCAGCATCTCTGGCGGCGCTGGGCCGACGTGTCCGAGCGCAAAACGGGGCTGCCCGCTTACCTGCTGATGGATGCGATCATTGACGATTACATGCCGATGCTCGACGATTTTTCCGATCGTCTGGATGAACTGGAAGCGCAAATCTTCGAGAACTTTCAGCCGGAAGCGCTCCACGATATTTTCAGAATCAAGAAGCAGTTGATCTTTCTGCGCCGCGCCGTGGTTCCCTTGCGCGATGTTTTCAACACGCTGCTCAGGCGCGAACAGCCGGTTTTTTCGCGCGAGACGATGATCTATTTTCAGGACGTTTACGACCACCTGATCCGCGTGGCCGATTCGATTGACGCGCTGCGCGAGATTGTCGGCTCGGCGATGGAGGCGTATCTGTCGGTGTCGGGCAATCGAATGAATTTCGTGATGAAGCGGCTGACTTCGATCTCGGCGATCCTGATGTCGGTCACGCTGATCGCGGGAATTTACGGCATGAATTTTCAGTTCATGCCGGAATTGGGCTGGCGCTACGGCTACGTCGGGGCGCTCGTCTCAATGCTCCTTGTCGGGTTGGCGCTCTACTTTTACTTCCGTAAAATCAAATGGCTATGAAACGAGGCAGGAGATCAAAAAACAGAAGGCGGCGATTTTATCAGGCAGTGAAAGGCGGGCCGTTCAGACTCAGAAAGAAAAAAGAATCCGCCGTTCCTATTCCGCCAAATGGCGCGCCCGACGGCGAGACGGCACAAAATAATAATCACACCGCAGGCGTTCTGCGGCTAGACGATGACAACTGGCGATTGCCCGACGCTCTGGCCGAAGCTGGCGAGACTAGAGAAAACGGCCTGATGCCGGGCGGCGTTGTGATCGTCATCGCCTGTCTGGCGATTATCTTCATCGCGATCATCGCGTGGTTCGTTTCGCAGATGCCGGGAAATTGAATGCGCCGCGCAACTCTTCCCTGTTATGCAAGTTCAGAAAAGAGGAAGCGGTCAAACGCCACTTCGTACACAAGCTGTTTGCCCAAGGACAAAGCTATGACCAGGTCTTGCTGTAACTGCCGTCACTCGCGATTCCCTGACATTGGGAGAGGTTGGATTTTTTCAAGCCTGACTGCGGTCACCTTATATTCGGGCGTGGCGACGTATTGATCCCGGAACGGGCTGGTAAGATTGTTCAAGAAGGCTTCGGTTGTGTGAAAAGTGGCGAATAGCTCGCCGGGCTTAACCTGCGAAGTTATTCTGACCGGTAATACGGCTTCGCCATAACGGCTGCATAAGCGCACCCATTCTCCGTCGGCCACGCCGAGTCGCTCAGCGTCGTGAAGTGAAATATCCAGGCAATCAGTCGGATACAATTCGGCGTTTCTCGTGCGCATGGTCATCGTTCCGGCGTTGAATTGATAAAGCTTGCGGCCGGTGATGAGCAGGAGCGGAAACTCGTTGGATAGAACTTCGGGCGTGGCTGAATAGTCTATTCTGCGCAGCGCCGCCCTCTTACCCGTCGGAAATTCCCGGGCGTGCAAGAGCGTCGTTCCGGGATGATCTTCGGATGGGCAAGGCCACTGCAACCCGGCGTTTTCGATCCGGTCGTAAGAGATGCCGCGCCCGACGGGCCAAACCGTTCGGACTTCATTCCAAATTTCCTCAGCCGAACGAAAGGCAAAATGCTCGCCCTTTCCCATAGCGCGGGCGATCTCGCAGATGATCTCCCAATCGGCCCTCGCCCCGCCGATTGGCTCAATCACTTTTCTCACGCGCTGGACGCGTCGCTCGGCGTTCATAAACGTGCCGTCTTTTTCAAAAGAGGAAGCCGCCGGCAGAAAGACCGTTCCGAACTCTCTGGCGGTTTCATTCAAGAACATGTCTTGCACGATCACCAACTCGAGGTTCCTCAAGGCCTGTCGCGTGCGATGCGCGTTGGCGTTGGTCAGCAGGATGTCGTAGCCGATTGCCCAGAGCGCTTTCAACTTTCCCTGCTCCGCCGCGTCCATCATCTCCATCAGGTTAAGCCCGCGGCTCGCGGGTAAGACGGCTCGCCAGGCGCTTTCAAACCGTTCTTTGCCGTCGGCGATGGAGACGAAGCCGGTCAGGTTGCCAGGCTCACACCCCATATGCGCCGATCCCTGCACATTGTTCTGTCCGCGCAGCGGGTTCACTCCGGCGCCGGGCTTGCCGATGTTTCCTGTCAGCAGCGCCAGATTGACGAGGCACATGACGCCTTCCGTTCCCTGCGAATGTTCGGTCATGCCGAGACCGTGAACGCTGAGCGCGGGTTTAGCCGTCGCATAGAGCCGCGCAGCTTCGCGGATCAGCTTCGCCTCCACGCCGCACAGGCCGGCGATTTGTTCCGGGGCATATGCGCGAATGAATTCCTTGAAGTCTTCCCATTCGCCCACCCGCTCGCCGACGAATTGCTCATCGAACAAACCTTCTTCGACAATGGCGGAGGCCAGGGCGTTGAGCAAAAGCGCATTCGTCCCGGGCCGCAGCGGGAGATGCAGATCGGCGTATTCGGCCAGCTCGATGCGGCGCGGATCGCTCACGATCAGCTTTGCGCCCCGCCGGGCAGCCTGTTTGATGCGCGCGCCGACAATCGGATGGTTTTCAGTCGGATTGCAGCCGCAAACAAGGATGGTTCGAGCTTGCTCGATGTCGTCGAATGAATTGGTCGCGGCGCCGGTCCCCAGGATCGCTTTCATCGCCGCCGCAGTCGGCGCATGGCAAACGCGCGCGCAGCAATCAACGTTGTTGGTTCCCAGCGCGACGCGGGCGAACTTCTGGGTAAGGTAATTCTCTTCGTTGGTCGCTCGGGCTGATCCCAGCAGACCGACGCTGTCCGCGCCGTCACGCTCGACAATCTGCGCCAGCTTCTCGGCGGTGAATGCGATCGCCTCATCCCACGAAACGCTCTTCCAACCCTCCGGCGCGCGGATCATCGGACTCGTCGCTCGATCGGCGGCGTAAACGAAGTCGAAGGCATAGCGCCCTTTCACACATAAATGGCCTTTGCTGACCGGGGCATCGAGAGCCGGTCTGATAGTGACGATCCGCTGCTCTCTTACGCCGACGTTCATTTCACAGCCCACGCCGCAATATGGGCAGGTTGTCCTGGTCCACTCGGTTGGCGCGCCGCGCTCGATCAACGACTTGTCCTCCAACGCTCCGGTCGGGCAAACGTCCACACACGCGCCGCAACTGACACATGAGCTGTCGCGCAGCGATTCTCTCGCCCCCGGCGGTGAATCGGGGAAGATGTGCGTCCTCGCTCCGCGAAACATGGCTTGCCATACGAATTGACCCTGCAAATCCTCGCAGACCCGCACGCACTGGTAACACGTAATGCACTGCGACATATCTACGTGAATGTAAGGGTGCGTGTCGTCGGCGAGAGCAGGGGTAGCGGTTCCCGAGCATTCGTTCGTCAAACCATAATGGATCAACCAGCGATGGAAGGGCTTTTCGGGGAAATTTCTGACTGGCTCGGCTGGATACTCATCAATCATTTCCCGGAGCAACAGACGGCGCGTGTTCTCAAGTTCCGGCGCGTGGGTTTCAATCACCATCCCGCCGGCCAACTGTGTGTTGCACGCCGTCGCCGGATGAGAGAGTCCCTTCACATTCACCAGGCACAGCCGGCAACTGCCGCAGGGCCGCAGGCGGTCGTCGTGGCAAAGCGTCGGCAGGTCAAGCCCTAACGAACGCGCCGCCTCAAGAATTGTCCAGCCTTCAGGGAATTCATGAGTTTTAAAATTTATCGTTACGCGCAGCATCGGATTTTTATGAGCGACTATCCCTCATTCCATCCAACATTCGCTGGATGCGTTTTTTCAACTCTTCCGTTTTATACTCCTTTTTGTTCATCAATCGGCCAATTCGACCTCAGTGACCGCGTGATTTTCCGTAACTGAATCCGTTGGTTCTGAAAAATCGCCCATCGCCTCTGGCGAGGCGCGCTTTCGGCGCTCGCTCAGGTAATAGAGAATCGGAACGGTCATTCGTGACAACAGCAGCGAGGCGATTTCTCCGGCCATCAGCGAAATCGCCAAGCCCTGAAAGATCGGATCGAACAGAATAATGAACGCGCCGGCCACTACCGCCGCCGCTGTCAACATCATTGGGCGAAAACGCACGGCGCCAGCGTCAATGACTGCTTCTGCAAGCGGCATTCCCTGTTTCAGGCGCAGTTCGACGAAGTCCACCAGGATGATCGAATTGCGCACGACGATTCCTGCGCCGGCAATGAATCCGATCATCGAGGTCGCCGTGAAAAACGCGCCCATCAATCCGTGCGCGGGCAGAATGCCGATCAGCGAGAATGGAATCGCCGCCATAATCGTCAAAGGCGTTTTGAATGACTGGAACCAACCGACTACCAGAATGTAGATCAGCGCTAACACCGCGGCGAAAGCGACGCCGAGGTCGCGGAAGACTTCATAGGTGATGTGCCATTCGCCGTCCCACTTCATCGCGTACTTATCAGTCAGGAACGGCTGTGAGGCGACGTAACGTTCCAACGCATAACCTTCCGGCAGCTTCAGCTCATCAATCGCTTCATTCAATTTCAGAATCGCGTAGACCGGACTCTCTTCGCTGCCCGCGACATCGCCCGTCACGTAAGTCACCGGCATGAGGTTCTTGTGGTAGATGCTTTTGTCGGCGACCTGCTCTTCGACGCGCACGAGTTCGCCGAGCGGGACGAGATTGCCGCGCTCACCTATCACCTTGATCCGCTTGAGATCGTCCACGCTGGAACGTTCGGCGCGCGCCAGTCGAAACATAATTGGCACGTCCTCTTTTTCCTGCGGCTGGTGTAGCAGACCGGCGTTCATCCCGCCGACCGCGATGCGCAACGTGGAGGCGACCTGTTCGGCTGATACACCATTGAGCGCGGCTTTCTCTTTGTCCACAACGAACCGGTATTTCGGCTGATCGTCTTCGACGTAAGAATCCACATCCACCACGCCGGGCGTTCGGTCGAAGATGTCCCGAATCTGCCTGGCGATTTCGATCTGCCGCTGGTAGTCAGGCCCGTAAATTTCCGCGACGAGCGTTTGCAGCACGGGCGGCCCTGGCGGGACTTCAGCGACTTTCACCCGAGCGCCGTACTTCACGGCAATCTGTTGAATCGTCGGGCGCACCCGCCTGGCGATGTCGTGGCTCTGCGCGGCGCGTTCGTCTTTGGAAACCAGATTGACCTGGATGTCGGCGACGTTCGGGCCGCGCCGCAGAAAATAATGTCGCACCAGACCGTTGAAGTTGTAAGGCGAGGCCGCGCCCACGTACATCTGGTAATCGGTCACTTCGGGAACCGTCCGAATGTAATCGCCGATCTCGCGCGTGACGGCGGCGGTCTGTTCCAGCGGAGCGCCTTCGGGCATGTCAATGATAACCTGGAACTCGCTCTTGTTATCGAACGGCAGCATCTTCACGCGCACGAGTTTCAAACCAACCAGCGACAGCGAAGCGAGCAACAACAGCACGACGCCGAGCAAAAAACCGTAGCGCCATTTCGGCGCGCGAATGAGTTTGCCCATCACGCGGCGGTAGAGTCTTGTCAGCCTGCCTTCTTCGCCCTCTTCGTGCCCGCCTTCGCTCCCCTGGCCTTTCCTGATCAACCGCAGGCTCGCCCACGGCGTGACGATAAAAGCCACCAGCAAGGAAAAGAGCATCGCCGCCGTCGCGCCAACCGGGATCGGCTTCATGTATGGCCCCATCAAACCGCCGACAAAAGCCATCGGCAGAATCGCCGCGACGACGGCGAAGGTGGCCAGGATCGTCGGATTGCCGACTTCATCCACGGCTTCGACCGCAATTTCGCCGAGCGGACGCCCCTTGTTTTCAGGCAAGCGGTAATGGCGCGCGATGTTCTCAACCACAACGATGGCGTCGTCCACCAGAATGCCGATGGAAAAGATCAGCGCGAAGAGCGTGATCCGGTTGAGCGTGTAGCTGTAGAAGTAAAAGACCGCCAGGGTGAGCGCCAGCGTCACGGGAATCGCAATCGCGACAATGCCCGATTCGCGCAATCCGAGCGTCAGCCAGATCAACGCAGCCACCGACAAAATGGCGATCATCATATGCAGCAGCAACTCGTTCGATTTTTCGCTCGCCGTCTCGCCGTAATTGCGCGTCGTGGCGACGGTGACTTCGGAAGGAATCAAATTGCCTTTGAGATGTTCGACTTTTTCCAGGACTTTTTCGGCGATCTCAATCGCGTTCACGCCTTTGCGTTTGGCGATGGAGATTGTCACGGCCGGCTGGACGGATTGCGGATTGCGGATTGCGGATTGCGGATTGCTGTGCTCGTGTTTACTTGCTACGTCGCCCAAGCCGAACATCACGTAATCAGCCGGCTCTTCAGGGCCGTCTTCGATCTTCGCCACGTCACGCAAATAGACCGGGCGGTCGTTGAAGACGCCGATGACCACGGCGCCGATCTCTTCAGCGGAATGCAGAAACCCGCCGGTCTCGACCAGGAATTCGCGATTGCCGGATGAAAACCCGCCCGCTTGCGACTGGCGGTTCGATTGTTCCAACGCGGGGACAATGGCCGCGGGCGCGACGTTGTAGGCGGCCATTCGGGCTTCGTCCAGCAGGACGCGAATCTGTCTTCGCTCGCCGCCGATGATCTTCACTTCGGAGACATCGTTGATTTGTTTGATCTGGTCGTGAACCTGGGCGGCGATGCGCCGCAGAGTGAAATGGTCGTAACGGTCGCTCGAAAGCGTCAGCGCCAGGATCGGCACGTCGTCAATCGAACGCGGCTTGACCAGCGGCTGCGACGCGCCCGGCGGAATCAAATCGAAATTCGCCAGCATCTTTTGATTCAACCGGACAATCGCGTCTTCCTCGTCCTGGCCGACGTAAAATCGCACTATCGCCATCGCCATACCGGGCGATGAAGTCGAGTAGATGTACTCGACGCCCGGGACTTCCCAGAGCAGCTTTTCCATCGGCCTGGTGACGCGCTCGACGACTTCTCGCGCCGAAGCGCCGGGCATCTCGACAAACACGTCAATCATCGGGACGATGATCTGCGGCTCTTCTTCGCGCGGCAGCATCACCACCGCCCCCAATCCGAGCAGGATCGAGGCCACGACGATGAGCGGCGTCAGCTTCGAGCCAATAAAGGTCCGCGCGACTTTTCCGGCCAATCCGATTTCGGTCTTCATTGAACTTTCACTCCGTCATTCACGTTCGTCACGCCGTCAACCACGATCCGTTCGCCATCGTTCAAACCCGACAGCGCCTCGATGTTTTCGCCATAACTCTTGCCGGTTTTGACGAGGCGCAACCGGGCGACGCCTGCGTCGTCAACCACGAAAACGCCGGCCAACTGACCGCGCACCGTCACGGCCTTCTGCGGAATCAGGATCGCCTGCTTCTGACCGCTGGCGAAACGGGCTGCGCCATACAAACCGGAGCGCAAGCTTTGGCGCGCGGGCAGATCAATCTTTACCGTGTAACTGCGGCTCATCGGATCGGCGGCGGGAGTGATTTCAGAAACGCTACCTTCCAGATCGTCCGCGCCGAGCGCGTCAATTCGCACACGCGCCCGCTCACCTCTTCGGATTTTGCCGAGTTGTGATTCCTCGACGGCGACTTCGAGCCGGTAACGCGCGCTGTCTTCAATCGTCAACAATGGCGTCCCCGGCGTCGCCGTCGAACCGACCTCCGTCTGCTTCGCCACCACCACGCCGCTGATCGGAGAAACGATGCGCGCATAGCTGACCTGGACCTGCGCGTTGGCGATCTCGGCCCTGGCTTGATCTATCTGCGCCAACGCCTGTCGCCTCTTCGCCGCCAGCATCTTCAGCGTATCGGCGGCTCGCCGGGCTTCGGCTTCGGCCATCTCCTGTCGGGCTTTCACTTCATCGAATTCCAGCGGGCTGATGGATTTTCGCTCGAACAGCGCCTGGTAGCGGGCGTAGGTCGAATCGGCCAACCGCTTGTTGGCCTCGGCGGCGGCCTGCGCCGATTTCGCGGCGCCCGTCGCCTGCTCGGCTTCAGCCAGGCCTTCCTGCGCCTGCCGCAAACCGGCGTCGGCTTTCTGCAGTTGCGCGTTCGCGTCGCGATTATCAATCTCGATCAGGACCTGACCGGCGCTGACCTTATCGCCTTCGCGCGCGCGCAAGCTGATGACCGTTCCCATAATCTTTGACGACAAGACGGTCGTCGTCTTTGATCGCACTGTGCCCGTCGCTTCGTAGTAATTCTCAATCGGCGAGATTGAAACTCGCTCGACGCGCGCGCCTTTGACGACAGGAGGTTTCTCCGCCGCGACTTCCGGCTTTTTTCCGCACGACGCGGCCGTCATCATCAACAATCCGACCGCCGCCAGAATGGCAAATTTCGTCTTCATCTCTTCCTCAGAAAAACCAGGTAGTAACGAATAATGGCGTTTGAAAATTAACTACAACACCAGCGTAGGGGCGGGTTTTCCCCGCCCGGATCCGCTATTGAGGGGCCTGGGCGGGGAAAACCCGCCCCTACGCTGGTGTTGCGTTATTTACTCAAAGACCATTATTCGTTACTACGTGGTGTGATACCTCAAACAAATGGCTCAACATCCGTCAATCTGCCGCTCGCCAGCAAAACATTGGCGTAACCGACGTAGTGCTCGTAGCGAGCCGCGAGCAGGTTCAAACGCGCCCGCGCCAGCGCCGTCTCGGCGCGCAGAACTTCGGTGATCGTCGTCAATCCTTCGTGGTAACGATCCTGCACGATGCGCAAGGCTTCAGTGGCGTGGCTGATGACTCGCTCGGCGACGGCCTGCCGTTCGCGCGCGGAGACGTATTCCTGATAGGCGCGCACGACTTCGAGGCGAATCTGATTTGCCAGATGTTCATGTTCGCTCGCGGCCAGTTCAGCCGCTGCCCGCGTCTCGGCGATGCGGGCGCTGCGTCCGGCGTCGAACAGATTGAACGTGACGCTGGCGCCGATCAGATAATCGCCGCTTCCGCTGGCCCAGTTGTTGCGGCTTACGCCAGCGTTGGCGAACACGTCAACGCGCGGCAGAAATTCATTGCGCGCGCCATTCCATTGTTCCCGCCGCGAATCCCTGGCCAATGCGGCGCGCGAATAATCCGGACGATGTTCGAGCGCCGTCCGCATCAACTCGTCCTGGCTGGCCACGTTGAAAGTTTTAGCGACGAGCCGCCCGCTGACGTTCTGTGGCGCGTCCACCGGCAAGCCGAGCGCAATGTTCAACGCCGCTCGCGCAATGACGACCTCGCCGGCGGCCTGAATCTGTTGCTGATGAAATTCGGCCAGTTGCGCTTCCGCCGAGAGCAAATCCGAGCTAACAGTTGTCCCGATCTCGACGCGGTCGCCACTGCGTCTGACATCGGCCTCAGCCAGCTTGACCGCTTCGTCGGCGACCTCCTTCTTCATCTGCGCCAGCAAAACTCCGTAATACGCCTTGAGCGTCTCGAAGCGAATCCGCTGCGCCATCTGATCGGTTTGCGCGTCAGCCTGTTTCTGATTGAGTTTGGCGACGGCGACGCGCATCGCCGTCTGCCGCCCGTCGAAGAGCGGCGCTTTGATCGTCACGCCAAAGCGAAAATTGTTGAGCGGGCCGGGATTGTTCAGTGATAGCAGGTCGAAGTTCTGCTGCGTGAAGCGCCCCTGTTCCAATAGCGAACCGAAGACGAAGACCGGGTTGTTGCCATTTGTCCAGGTCTCGCTGAGTTGCGCCAACGGAAAACGCCCGGCCTTCGCCTCCTGCGCCTGAGCGTCTGCGATCTCGCGGCCCGCAGCCGTTGCCCGCATCAACGGATTCGTTCGCAGGGCGATCTCCACGGCCAGGGGCAGCGTCAACGCTTCAGGCGCGCTTGCTTGCCGCGTCGCCTGCGTTGAACCGCCGGTGGCGTCCTGCCCGTAAACGATCAAGCTCTGGTTCGGCGCAGCCACCATGCCGAGGGCGAATGCGATCACGATCCTGCGCCAGCGGCGTGAAATACTTTTTGTTGTGTCGTTCATATATCGAACATCTCAAATAAGTTTCCCATTCACAATGCCGGCGCGTTGTTTCGCAATTGGCGTTCCGATTTTGACAGCCAGAAAATTCGCGTGTGATTTCATGCTGGTCATAGGGATTGCGCTTCCCCGGCTGTGAACACAGAGTGTTTTTTCGCATCCCGTCCAACGATAGTGGGTAACTTTCCGCCATCTTTGGCGGAAAATCCGGACGGCGTTTTGCAGGCGCTGAGAAATTTGTCCGGCACGCCGGTTGCCGATTCAGATCGCAATCAATGATGACAAGCGCACAGAAATCTTCCAGGAAGCCAGAGCCGCTTAACCGCTCCGCCACACGATTGTCCGCGGAATTCTGGAGCTTTCCGGCTGAGGAAATAATCAATGAGTTTCAAACCGGCAGGCAGGGGCTGTCGAAGGAAGAGGCGCGACGGCGGCTCGCGCTCTACGGGCGCAATACCTTGAAGCCGCAAAAAAGGTCCGACTCGCTCATCCTGTTGCTGGCGCAATTCAAAAGCCCGCTCATCATCATCCTGGTTCTGGCGGCCATCCTCTCCTTTTTCCTGCGCGAGCCGATTGACGCGTCGATCATCATTGGCATCGTCGGCTTGAGCGGCCTGCTCGGCTTCTGGCAGGAGAAGCGCGCAGCGGATGCGGTGGAAAAGTTGTTGTCCATCGTTCAAATCAATGCGCGGGTTCTGCGCGACGGCGCGGGCGAAGAGATACACGTCGAGGAGGTCGTGCCGGGCGACATCGTGATCCTCGACGCGGGCGATGTCATTCCCGGCGATTGTTTGCTGCTGGAATCGAAAGACCTCTTCGTTGATGAAGCCGCGCTGACCGGAGAAAGTTTTCCGGCGGAGAAAAATGCAGGCGAACTGGATGCTGATACGCCGCTCGCCAGACGCGCGAACGCGCTCTGGATGGGGACGCACGTCATCAGCGGCGCCGCAACGGCCGTCGTCGTCCGCACCGGAGCGGAGACGGAATTCGGGCAGGTTTCCGAGCGGCTGCGGCTCAAGCCCGCAGAGACCGAGTTCGAGCACGGCGTCAGAAAGTTCGGATACCTGCTGACCGAAATGACGCTCGTTTTGGCGCTCGTCATCTTCGGCTTCAGCGTCGTGATGGAGCGTCCGGCGCTCGATTCGTTCCTCTTCGCGGTGGCGCTGGCGGTGGGGATGATCCCGGAGTTGTTGCCGGCGATCATCAGCATCAACCTGGCGATCGGCGCCGAGCGGATGGCGCGCCAGCGCGTGATCGTCAAACAACTCGCTTCCATCGAGAACTTCGGCAGCATGGACGTGCTCTGCTCCGACAAGACCGGCACGCTGACCGAAGGCGCAGCGCGATTGCAAGCGGCGATGGATGCGCAGGGCAACGAGAATGAAAAGACTCGGCTCTACGCCTACCTCAACGCCAGCTACGAGACGGGCTTCACCAATCCCATTGACGAAGCGATCCGGCAGTCGCGGCGGTTCGACCTCTCCGGTTATCGCAAGCTGGACGAAGCGCCGTATGACTTCGTGCGGAAACGGCTGAGCATTCTCATCGAGCGAGACGGGCGGCGATTGATGATCACCAAAGGCGCGCTCAGCAACGTCCTCGATGTCTGCGATTCGGTTGAAATTCAGGGCGAAGCGACCGATCTGGCCGGATGGCATGACCGAATTGAACGCCGCTTCGCCGAATTGAGCCAGCAGGGCTACCGAACTCTTGGGATCGCTTATCGCGAAGTCGCTTTCGATTCGCGCATGACCAAAGAGGATGAGCAGGAAATGACCTTTCTGGGCTTTCTCGTATTCGCCGACCCTCCCAAAGAAGGCATTGTCCAAACTATCGGTCATCTGAAAGAACTTGGCGTCAACCTGAAGGTCATTACGGGCGACAACCGTCTCGTGGCGGCGAAGGTCGCCGAGCAGGTCTTCGGATTCAGCCCGCGCATCCTGGCCGGCGCAGAGCTTCATCATTTGAGCGATGACGCCTTGCGCCAGCGCGTTGGCGAAGTGGATGTCTTCGCGGAGGTCGAGCCGAATCAGAAGGAGCGCATCATCCTGGCGTTGCGGAAGTCGGGGCGCGTGGTGGGCTACCTCGGCGACGGCATCAACGACGCGCCGGCGCTGCACGCCGCCGATGTCGGCATCTCTGTCAACAACGCGGTGGACGTGGCGAAAGAGGCCGCCGCCATCGTGCTGCTCGAAAAAGACCTGGGCGTCCTGCTCGCGGGCGTGCGCGAAGGCCGGACGACTTTCGCCAACACGCTCAAATACGTGTTCATGACGACGAGCGCCAATTTCGGCAATATGTTCAGTATGGCCGGAGCCGCGCTCTTTCTGCCCTTCCTGCCGCTGCTGCCGAAGCAGATTCTGCTCAACAACTTCCTCACCGACTTTCCGGCGATGGCGATTGCGACCGACAGCGTAGACCGCGAATGGATCGAGCGGCCCCGGCGCTGGGACATCAAATTCATCCGCGATTTTATGATCGCCTTTGGCGCCATCAGTTCGGTCTTCGATTTCCTGACCTTCGGCGCGCTGTGGTTCCTGCTCGATGCGTCCCCGGATCAGTTCCGAACCGGCTGGTTTCTGGAGTCCGTGATGACCGAATTGCTGATCGTGCCGGTCATTCGGACGTGGAGGCCGTTTTATAAAAGCAGGCTGGGCAGGCCGCTGTTGATCTCGACGGTGATCGTTTTGATCGCGACGCTGCTGCTGCCTTATCTCCCGCTGAACCGGCTGCTGGGATTCACTCCGCTGCCGCTGTCGTATTTGCTGGCGTTCGGCGTGATCACCGCGCTCTATCTGATCGCGTCGGAAGTAACCAAGAAGTTCATCTACCGGAGAGCGCAGTTTTATTGAGGCTGAGTAATCGTTCCCACGTTGCGTAAGTTCCCCCGCACAGCGCCTGAATGCCCGCGATTGCGGCCCGCGTGGCAGGCCGAAATGTTGAGAAGGCCCGCCCAACACGGGATGGCATATGTCTTGCGCCATTGAGGAGAGACTGCAATCACTTAACCAGGGGAGGAAGAGATGAAACGATCAAACGAATTTGGGAGCCTGCCGTTGCGCGTTCACAGCTTTCTGGCAGGTGTGCCGTTGCGAACCTTGCATTGTGTGGAATTGCCGGGCGGGCGCGCCGGGATGACGTTGCCGGAGATCAGCGCAATCGCCGGCTTCAGCGATCAAGGCGAGATGGAGGTCGGCCCGGTCACGAAGGCGCTCTTCTGGTTGCGCTCGATGATCGGACGCATCCTGCGTTGGGAGGACGCGGAAGAATTGATCGTCTCGCATACCTGGTTGACGCGATTGAGCGCGGAAGAACGCGCTCGCTCGCTCGTGACGCCGGGCAAGGTCGAAGGGATCAGCCGCGTGCTCTATTGCTTCGAACGCGAAATGCTCGCCGAGATCATCAACCGGACAGTGCATTGTTTCTGGGTGATGGCGGCGGAGGAAACCGCCAGCGGCTACGAACTCTGGATGGCGGTCTACGTGAAGAAGCTCAACTGGTTCACGCCGATTTATATGGCGCTGATCACGCCGATGCTGAAATGGATCATCTATCCTTCGATGATGAAAGGCGTCAAGCGGCGTTGGGAGCGGGCGTTTCCGGTCGGGTCAGCCGAGCAAAGCGATGCCGGACTGATTTGGCGCAAATAGCGGGGGTCGAACGTGTATTTGAGCGCGCACGAATCATTGTTCTTCGTGGGCGCGCTGCGTGACGCTTATTGATGAATTCTCGCGCCTGGCAGCGCGGTATATTGCTTGCCGTCGGTAGCAACGATTGTCAGACACGCATTCATTTCGCAGTCAGTTCTGGCCGAAAAGGGGAATTTTAAGCAATCCCAGGGGGATATTTTCGCAATCGCTGCGAAAAATCCCCCGCACCGCTATTGGCTCAGCAGATCATTTCTTTAGGGAGGCAGCGAATATGACGAAACACAACAATACTTTTCTTCTTCTGCTCGCCCTGACGCTGGCGGTTTTTTTCCTTTCGCAGCAGGTGAGCAATGCCAATGGGACTTCGAGCAAAGCGATCACGTTCAGCAAAGACGTCGCGCCGATCTTCAATAAAAACTGCGCCGAGTGCCACCGTCCGGGCGAAAGCGCGCCGTTTTCCACGCTCAGTTACAAAGACGTGCGGCCCTGGGCCAAGTCCATCCGCGAGAAAGTCGCGCGGAAGACGATGCCGCCCTGGCACGCCGATCCGCATTACGGCGTCTGGGCCAACGACCGCCGGCTGACAAAGGAAGAGATTGATACGATTGTCGCCTGGGTGGATGGCGGCGCGAAGGAAGGCGACCCGAAAGACCTGCCGCCCGCGCCGAAATTTCCCGATGGCTGGACGATAGGCAAGCCCGACATCATCATCCAGATGCCTGAAGCCTACACGCTCGAAGCCTCCGGCCCCGACGAGTATCAATACTTCGAGGTTGATCCCGGCCTCAAGGAAGACATCTACGTGCAGCGCGCCGAAGCCCGTCCCGACAACCGCAAGATCGTGCATCACATCATCGCCTTCGTGCGGCCTCCCGATACAGGCGGCAAACCCCGTCCCAACCTGAGCAGGGAGGAGATGGAGAAGCTGCGGCAGCGAATGGAGAAGGAATCGCCGCGTTACCGCGAAGGCTTCCTCGTCCGCACCAAGCCGGATGCGCCGGTGGTGGATGATGGCTGCGCCTCGCCGACCAGCGGCAGGTTCACGCGCGGCGGAGGTCAGGAGATGGAGAACGGGCAACTGCTGGCCGGCTATGCGCCCGGCATGAATCAGGCGGTCTGGGAGCCGGGAACCGTCAAGCGCGTTCCAGCCGGTTCCAAGATCGTCTTCCAAATGCATTACTCGAAGGTCGCCGGTTCAGTTCAAAAAGACCGTTCGAGTATCGGCCTGATACTGGCCAGGACGCAGCCCGAAAAGCTCGTGCATACCTTCGGCATCTCCAACAACATGTTCCTGATCCCGCCCGGCGCCGGCAACCACCGCGTCACGGCCTGCTGGACGGCGAAAGAAGACATCCACGTCATCAACTTCATGCCGCACCTGCACCTGCGCGGCAAGGCCGTCGAATACAAAGCCTTCTATCCCGACGGCCGGACTGAAATCCTGCTCAACGTGCCGGAATACGATTTCTCGTGGCAGACGGTCTACTACTTCAAACAGCCGAAAGCCATCCCGGCGGGCGCGAAGATTATGGTGACCGGATATTTCGACAACTCGACGAAGAACCGATACAACCCCGACCCCACCAAAGCGGTGCGGTACGGCGAGCCGACCTACGACGAGATGATGATTGGTTGGATGGATTACACGGCGGACAAGGAGCGCGCCAAACCATCGGTCGCCAGTAAGGAATAACGTTTCTTTGATCTACGAAAGAATCTTCCCCAAGGGGCCGAGCGATTCGACGAAAGTATGCGCACGAATGTAGTTGTCAAAACCCAATATGGCGAGGTCCGCGGCGGCGTTGCCGATGGCGTGAACACGTTTAAGGGCGTTCCCTATGCGGCTCCGCCGGTCGGCGCCAATCGGCTTCGGCCCCCACAGCCGGTTGCGCCCTGGAGCGGTGTGCGAGACGCCAGCGCCTATGGCCCGAAGTCGGTTCAGCCGTCATATCCCCCGGAGGTAGCCATCCTCCTCTCAGAGCTTACCGGCTCTGGTGAGGATTGCCTGACCCTCAATATCTGGTCCAGCGACCTCGGGTCGGCCAGGCTGCCGGTCATGGTCTGGATTCCTGGCGGCATGTTTGAGTATCACGGAACGGGCGCCTCGCCCTGGTATGACGGCAGTCGTTTCGCCCGCGACGGCGTCGTGTGCGTGACGATCAACTATCGGGTCGGCGCCGACGGCTTTCTTTATTTGGGCGAGGGAGACGCTAACCGCGGCCTGCTCGACCAGATCGCCGCCCTCGAGTGGGTGCGTGAGAATATCGCCGCCTTTGGCGGCGATCCCGGCAATGTCACCATCTTTGGCGAGTCGGCTGGAGCCATGAGCGTCGGCACGCTGCTTTCCATGCCTCGCGCCGAGGGGTTGTTCCGGCGCGCCATCGCTCAGAGCGGGGCCGCTCATAACGTGATCTCTGCCGCGACCGCGCAGCGTGTCGCCTGCCAACTCGCCGGGAAGCTTGGCGTCGAAGCGACCCGAGAGGCGATCGCCGCAGTCCCCGTTGATCGTGTGTTAGCGGCGCAGGCGGCGTTGAGGGAGGATCTCCTCGCGCATCCCGACCCGGAGCGATGGGGTGGTGAGGTGGTGGCCACCATGCTGCCGTGGCAGCCGGTGGTTGACGGGGAGGTCATCCCTGCGCCTCCGCTTGACCGCATCGGCGCCGGCGCCGGCGCCGGCATTGACCTCATAGTCGGCACGAACGCCAACGAGCATAGACTGTTCCTGGCGGTCGGTGGCGCAATCGAGCACATCACCAACGAGGCTCTGGCCGCAATGGTAGCGGCCTACAGGCTCCCGGTCGAAACGACGCTGGCCGCCTATCGCGCGGCGCATCCCAATGCGAACGCCGGCGACCTGCTCGCGGCTATCCAGACCGACTGGTATTGGCGCATCCCCGCTATCCGCCTGGCCGATGCGCACGCGAAGAGCGCCACGGCGTCTACCTACATGTACGAGTTCGCGTGGCGCTCGCCGCAATTCAACGGACTCCTCGGCGCGTGCCACGCGCTTGAGATCGCCTTCGTCTTCGACACGCTCGGCAATGGGACTGAGCCGCTCTGTGGAACCGACCCTCCGCAACAGCTCGCGGACACGATGCACGCCGCCTGGGTTGCGTTTGCCGCCAACGGAGACCCCGGTTGGCCGAAGTACGATCTGAGCCGCAGGGCGACGATGCGCTTCGATACGACCTCGAAGGTCGTAGACGACCCTCGATCCGCAGAGCGGGCGCTGTGGGACGGCGTGCGTTAGCTTTTAAAGCCGCTGGGCTAAATCAGACCATACAAGATTGGGACAAACGTTTTTAGCCACAGAGATCACAGAGAGCACAGAGATAATGCACACCCGCCTTTCACCTCTGTGTCCTCTGTGATCTCTGTGGCTGGTGTCCCAATGTTTTGTGTTTCGATTTAGAGTTCATGATGCCGAACCAGTCGCTGCAGCAGACGACGGAAGGACCATTCAGTTTTCTACCTCTGATGAATCTGAGGAAATGGCTATATCGCGGTGGACGTCCCAATTGGCTGGCATCCATACTCAACCGGCTCTGGGCCGCAGTCCACGCGCTCGGGATTGCACCGAACTATCTGGTCACTCTGGAGGCGCAGGGCCGGCGATCCGGGCGCAGGATCAGTCTGCCGCTCGTCATGGTTACCATCGAAGGCGAGCGCTACCTTGTGTCTATGCTCGGGACGGAGTCGGCCTGGGTGCAAAATATGAAGGCGGCGGGTGGCAATGTCACTCTAGTTCACGGACGCCGCGAGGAGGTACACCTTGAAGAAGTCGCCGTGGACCAGCGCGCCCCCGTGCTGAAAGCTTACTTGAAGCGAGCGCCTGGCGCGCGACAGCATTTTCCCATCGGCAAGGATGCGCCGCTTTCTGAATTCGAGCAGGTGTCGGCGCAATTTCCAGTGTTCCGGGTCGTATCGTGGCCGTTAGCTTCTCTGCCCAACGAGTAATATCTCTCTCTCAACTCGGAGAACCTGTTGTGACACGACAAATCGTTCGATCTATTGTTTTGTGTCTGCTCGCCTGCGTCATCGGCGCGCAACTTTCACGAGGCCAGGAAGCCCAGGACAAACCGCTCACCCGCGACGAGGCCAAGCTGCTCAAAAGTCCTGTGCCGTACACCAAATCTTCGATTGCGCGCGGTCGCGTTCTCTACACCAACGATTGCACCGGCTGTCACGGCCACGACGGCAAAGCGCAAGTGGACGTGATCGCCGATGCGACCGATTTGACCGACCCGAAGCTTTGGAAGAGCGGCGTGACCGAAGGCGAAATCTTTCGCAGCATCCGCGACGGCGCGGGCATCAGCATGCCGCCATACAAAAACCAGATTCGAAAATCGGAAGACCTGTGGCATCTGGTCAACTTTATTCGCAGCCTGTGGCCGGAAGCCCAACGCCCTAAATTGCAGGAAGAAAAACAAGGAAAGGATGGCTTATGAAAAAACGGAACAACGCTCACGTAGACACAACGCGGCGCAGGTTTCTGGCGAACTCCGCCGCCGTTGTCGCCGCCGTCGGAACGACCGGCAACGCGCTGGCCAACGCCATGCCCGAAATCCCCTCCATTCGCATTCCGAAAGAAATTCCCGACTCGATGGCCGAAGCCCCCAGGCCCGGCTCTTTTGAAGGCAACGGAATGACGGGCGCGGAAGTCTTCGCCAGGCTTTGCAAAGAAGAAGAGCTGGCCGCGCTGTTTTGCTGTCCTGGCAATTACACGGTCATCAACGCCATCGCCGCAGCGGGCGTGCCTGCTTACGGCGGGCGAACCGAAGGCGCGATGTGCGCGGCGGCTGATGGTTTTTCGCGTGTGACCGGCGAAGTGACCGCGACTTCAGGCACCGAAGGCCCCGGCTTCACGCATATGATTATGAACATCGCGGCGGCCAATGCGGCGCGCACGCCACTGCTGGCGCTGGCGAGCAATATGCAACTCGCCGGCGAAGACCGCGAGCAGTTCATTCAGATTTGCTATCAACAGCCGACCACCGAAGGCATGAAGAAATACGGCAAACGCATCATCGCGCCGAACCGCGTCTACGAATACGGCGCGTATGCGTTCCGGATGTTGAAATCCGGCATCCCGGCGCCGGTGCATCTGGACTTTCCGGCGGAAACGGCCCGTGCGCGTTTTACCGAGCCAACGAAGCTGACCGATTATCACAGCAAAGCCAAATACCGCAGCGAATCGCGCGCTCATCCTTCGCCAAAGGAAATCGAGAAGGCTGTGGATATGATCGTCAAAGCCGAACGGCCAGCGCTGATCGCCGGGCAAGGCGTGTTTCAACGCAAGGCCTGGGACGCGCTCAAAGAAATCACCGACAAGCACGACATCGCGGTCGTCACCTCCGGGCCAACGCGCGGCCATTTCCCCGATGACCATCGTTTGTCGGCCAGCCTTTCGCCCGAAGCATTGATGAGCGCCGATCTGGTCGTCTTCGTCGGGCAATACTGCATGCCCAGCCCCGGCGAGTACCGCTTCAATCCCGATGTGAAGAGCATCCGCGCGCATCCGGTTCAGGAAGACCTGGGCCGCAACTGGCCGCTCGATCTGGGCATCGTCAGCGACGAGAAAGTGTTCCTTGAAGCGCTCGCCAATAAACTGCCGAGCAAGAAACGCGACGCCTGGGTCAGCGAACTGGCCACGGCTCGACAAGCCTTCGAGAAACAACACCTGGATGTTTATGGACTCGGATTGAAGTACAGCAAAGACACGAACACCGTTCACCCGGCTGTGCTGGCGAAAGAAGTCCACGACTTTCTCTACAAAGGCGACATTGATCCGAAACAGACTGTCACCGGTTCCGGCGGTTGGACGAGCGGGTTGTACGCAGGCCGCTGGCTGCGCGCCTTTCGTCCCGGTCAGAGCGTGGTTTGCGCATACCAGTACGGCGCCATCGGCCCCGATATGGCGATGATGATCGGCGCAGGCGCAGCCGTGCAGCGCGGCGTAGGCCCGCAGGCCGCGTGGAAAGGCGCTCCGGTTCTGACTATCACCAGCGATGCCGGCGCGGCCTACAGCCTGTTCGAGTTGGACACGGCCATCAAGTTCAAGATTCCCACGATTACACTGATCTACAACAACAATTCGTGGGGGATGTGGCCGAGCGCGGCGACTTCGGCGCGTTCGATGCACATGTACCTCTTCCAGGAAAACCTGCGCTACGACAAGATGGCCGAAGGCCTGGGCGCGCGCGGCGAATACGTCCGGACGCCCGAAGAGTTGCGCGAGGCGCTCAAACGCAGCTATCAGGCGGCGGCCAAAGAGAGCCTTTCGACCGTCATCAATGTTCAGGCGCTCAAGGAGTTCACCTCCGCCCGACATTACCCGCCCGGCGTGGCGCTGAATCCTGAACCGGGCGTCGGAGCTTTCGCCCATTGAGGCCGCGAAAAGAGATGCCCGCCGCAAGATTGAAAGCGAAACACGGAGTGAAAGGAACACGCGCGCGCATTGACGCTGTCGCCTCGATTCTCGAAGTGTACGCTCATCGCGGCGTGTTCCGCGGGTTCAGTCCAGCAGAGAACGCCCGCCAGGGACAAGCCGTTTTCCGCTTGCTGTGGCATCGCGACCGCGTTTTCGAGTTCGTCTTCGACCCGCGCAGAAATGCCATGCGCTTCCCGCTGGCGCTGCCGAACGTTCCCGCCGAGATGTATCGGGAGTTGAAAGAATTCATCAAAGCGCGTCACGCGGCGGAGGCGCCTGATCACCGGCGGATTGACTCCCGAAAGGCGCAGGTCACGGCTTCCAACCGTGGCGGCAACGTTGCGCTCAGCCTTCGCGTGCTTGATGGCGACGATGAATACGGCGCGCGCAAACTCATCCACCTCGTCCACGAAATCTTTCTGACCTTCCTGCTCGATGGACGCTACTACGAGTACCTGGTGGAAAACTTCGACCTCGATCCTGATCGGTTTTGAGAGAGGTCGGAAATGCATTCACGTCGCATCGAATAAATGCGGAATCCTTAAGCTTCACTTTGCGGTAGTATGCATTTTACAGCTCAGGACATTCTTTATCTTTTTATTCGTCGTGGACTATGTCAATAAGTTCAGGGCTGCTGAACTCAGCGATATATCCCGGCATCGGAAAGAGCGCCGGGCCATAGCGCAACTGCAACGAAATGGAAGACTGCGCAACCTCGGCCCGCTTGCGCTACTATCCCCGCTCAGACCCTCACATTGCCAGAGAGCCTTTCCTGAAATCCGATTTGCCGATGATGGCATTGATCAGAAATGGCCGGCCCTCGGCGGTCACTTCTCTGGCTTTTGCGATTGCCGGAATCAACTCTTCGATCCGATCAATCCTCACGCCGTCTCCGCCAAAGCCTCTGGCTGCAATGTCGTAATCCGAAAAGGCGAGCATCGCCGCCGTGTCATCGTGGAGAATGGCGATCTGTTCGCGGGCGATTTGCGACCAGCAGGCGTCGTTGCCGATCAGGCCGATCACCGGAATCCGGTGTCGCGTGAACGTGTCGAATTCGGCCAGCGAGTAGGCGCTCGAACCATCGCCCCAGATGATCCAGACCTCTGCGTCGGGCCGCACGAGCTTGGCGCCAAGGGCGAACCCCCCGCCGATGCCGAGCGTGCCGAAGGGGCCAGGGTCGAGCCACGCAAGCGGCCCGCGCGGGTTCAGCGTGTAAGAAGCCGTCGCTACAAAATCGCCGCCATCGGCGACCAAAACGCTGTTGGCGCCCAGCATCCCGTCCAGTTCGCGAAAGAGCTTCAGCGGATTGATGCCGTCGGTCTCTTCACCGGCCCGGAGGTCAATCTCTCGTTCGCGTTCGTCATCCCTGGCTTCGAGCGTGGCTAGCCAGCCGGTTCGCGCATCGCCGTCCTGGCTCAACTTGCCAAGTTCGATCAGGAAGTCGCCCGGATCGGCTTCAATCGCCAGCGAAGGCTTGCGGTTGAGGTAGAGGTCGTGGCGGCTGCGATTGACGGAGATGAGCGTTGTTCCGCCGCGAATCTGCCGGCCGTAATCGAGCCGGAAATCGCACGGCACACCGGCCAATAGCGCCAGATCGGCTTCGCGCAACGCCTCGCGGCGTTTGTGCCGCATCTGCAACCGATGATCTTTGCCGAGCAGCCCGCGCGCCATTCCCGACAGGTAGACCGGCGCGCCAATCGCTTCGACGGCTTGGGCCACATTGCTGGCGCGTTCGGGTTGCGCTACGGCCTGGCTGCCGATGATGAAAAGCGGTTGCTGCGACTGGCGCAGCATTTCCGCCACCCGATTGAGTTGCGAATGAGAGGGAGAAGGCGGGCGAACAACGCTCTGGTCATCGCGGATCGTGATGTCCCCTGGGCCGCTGAAGATTTTGTCGAGATGCCGGCCTAGATACCAATGCAGCATTCGCTCCCGCAGGTTTTTCGGCGGCTTGTCGCCGCCCACCATCCACTGGCGAACGATCTGTTCGTCGTACAAAAGATCGAGCGGACATTCGATGAAGACCGGTCCCGGCACGCCCGAACGGCAAGCAGTGAAAGCTTCTTCAAGCAGCGGGACGAAATCCTTCAGCCTCCTGGCGGCAGCAGCCCATTTGACGTGGGGCTTCATCAGCGCCATCTGGTCGATGTCCTGCAATGCGCCGCGGCCTTTCAAGATGGTGGCCGTCGCGCCGCCAAGCACGATCACTGGCGATTGAGCGAGCTGCGCGTTCTTCACCGCCGTGATCGTGTTAGTCAGCCCCGGCCCCGCCGTTACCGCCGCCACGCCGGGCGCGCCCGAAAGCCGCGCCACCGCGTCCGCCGCGAAGACGGCGTTCGCTTCATGACGGACATCAACAACCCTGATGCCGGCTCGTTTCGCTTCGACGAAGATCGGCGAGATGTGTCCGCCAGAGAGCGTGAAGAGAAATCTGACGCCCCGCTTCGCCAGAATCTTCGCAATGATTGCGCCACCGTTCATACTGTTCTCATCCTTTAGCTTGAGCCGCCAAAGCGGCTTCGTTAAGCGAATCCTCCAGCCGGCGTCGAGCCTGCTCGATAGATAAAAGATCGGCGAAGACAGGATATTGATGCGACTGGCCGAGCGCGACGGCCACGCGTCCGAATGGGAGCGGAGTGCGAACCTGATCCCATTTTCGCCGCGCGCGGATGGCGGGACGGCAATCGGCGCCGGTTGGAATCAGCGGGGCGCCTGTCGCCGAGGCCAGAGAGACCGCGCCCGCCTTTGCGACCAGCGCTGGGCCGGTTCCGTCCGCCGTGATGACCGCCGAAGCTCCGCGCGACATCTCGCGGGCCAGTTCAGCCAGCGCCTCCCATCCACGCTTACCACTTTCTCCGCGAACTACTCGCATCCCGAGCCAGCGGCAGAGCAGCGCCAGGCTGTCTCCCCGCGGGTCGCGCGCGATCATAATCGCCAGAGGCGCGCGAGGCCGTTTCGCCGTCATCGCCGCGACCCAGGAGTTTACGCATCCGTGCCACATCGCCAACACGCAGGGCGCAGGCAGATCGTGCCCGGCGAACCGAACGACCGCGATGCCGCAGACCGAGCGCCACTTCATCTTCGAACCACGAAAAGCGGAACGAGAGCAAAGACCCCAAGCATCACGTAGTAGACCGTTCCCGACACGGGATCGCGGCTTGCAAAATACTCACTGAGCGACATTCCCCGAAGCCACAACACAAGCGTGAATTCCGCGACCAGCAGAAGGGCGAGCGCGACGCAACCCATACCGAGCCGATTGGAAGACGTGGACGGCAGAGCAAGACGCCGAACTATCCACCGCGCGGCAACGATGATGACCACGAGCATA
Organism: Acidobacteriota bacterium; assembly: GCA_022072205.1. Lineage (GTDB taxonomy): Bacteria > Acidobacteriota > Blastocatellia > RBC074 > RBC074 > JAJVID01. The sequence continues at coordinate 36,068 of JAJVID010000004.1, read as the reverse complement.
ATAGGCGTTTCCATCAACTCGGCCATTCGCGCGCCGAAACGCGGGACCGCCCATAGTATGCGAATGGGGCCGAGCGCGAAGCCCGCTCCGAATACGAGCGCGAAATATAGCGCGCCAGCTTTTAGAATCTTCCTGACAATCTGCATTCACGCCACCTTCGATTCGCGTTTGAGCCGATGAACGAGCCAGCGGCTCAGTTTCGCCCACGTCCACGCAACGCGCCTGCCTCCTGCGCCGCGCGCCGTCGTGCCGGTCAGGTCCGACTTGCGTAAGAAGCAACGAACGCGCCTCGCCGATAAGCGGATCAAACTGTGGAATCTTACAGAACGAATAGCGGAAAACTGCCCAAACGCCGGAGACCTTTTACCCTGCTGAAGCCGATTCGCGTTGAAAACAGATCGGCTACGACGCGGATGCGCAACGCCTCATCTGGCGCATGTTTTGCGTTGATTCCGGCGGGCAAATTTATAAATCAAGGAGGAACAACAATGAAATCTGAAGTACTCGATAAAGTCACAGATGTCAGCGCCGCGGCGGCTCAGTTTGGAGCCGAAATGGGGCGCGTGAAGGAAGCGGTCACCGATGCCTTCGAGGATGGAATCAATGCGGCCAGGAGCGCCGTTAAAAAAGGCCGCCGCGCGGCGGAAGATTTGGTTGACGACGCCGAATATCAAGTCAAACGGCATCCGCTGAATGCGCTCGGCGTCACTTTCGGAATCGGGTTGGGATTGGGAGCCGTGATCGGCGTTCTGCTGGCCCGCAACGGACATTGCGGCAAGTGAGATGAATCAGAAAAGGCGAGCGACAATCATCTTTCTCGTCGCGCTCAGCGCCGTGACCTTGTGGTTCTGCTATCTGATCGCCAGACCATTCCTGAAACCAGTCTTTTTTGCAATGGTTCTGGCGATCGTCTTTCTTCCGCTTCACGCCCGGCTGCATAAGTCCATCCGCAACGCGAATGCGGCGGCGCTGCTTTCAACCTTGTCCGCGCTTATGACGATTACCGTTCCGGCGTTTCTGCTCGGCGCGGCGTTGAGGCGAGAGTTGACCGCGGTTTATCAATCGCTCAGCGCGAGCAATGCGCAGAATGGCGGGTTCATCCAAAATTTCCTTCAATTGATCGAGCGGACGCGGATGTGGTTGGGTCGGTATATTGATCTTTCCCAGGTTGATTTGCGCGCCGAGTTGATGGACCGGCTGCAGCAATTGAGCGCATTCCTCCTCTCGCAAGTCGCTGGCGTCGCTGGCGGAGTCACTTCATTCGTGGTCGCGGCGGTGATCAGCGTCTTCACGCTGTTCTATCTCTTCCGCGATGGCCACGCGTTGTGGCGGCGGCTGGCGGCGATTATCCCGCTCAGTCCGGTTCAGCTTGAAAAACTGACCATCGGAGTGAGCCGCACGATCACGGCGAGTATGTATGGCGGACTGGCGGTAGCGATTGCGCAAGGCTTGCTTTTGGGATTGGCCTTTTGGGTTTTGGGTTTGCCATCGCCGGCGCTGTGGGGAATGACGACCGCGATCTTTTCGTTTGTGCCTTTCATCGGCTCCGGAGCGATCTGGCTTCCGGCGGCGATCATCCTGATGCTCACTGGCCATCCGATGAAGGGATTGATCCTGCTGGCCTGGGGAGCCGGAGTGGTTGGATTGGCGGATAATGTTGTCCGCCCGCTGGTAATCAGCGAGCAGATGCGCTTTCATCCGCTGTATGTCTTCTTCGCGCTGCTCGGAGGCGTTCAAGCCTTTGGCGTCATCGGGCTTTTCGTCGGGCCGGTGGCGTTGGCGCTGGCTGAGGCTCTGTTCAGCCTGATCAGAGAAGAAGCGCATACGCAGAAGGATGAGGTTAAGAAGAGCGGGACAACCTTCCAACGCCGTCAGAATTGACGTTCAATGAATGCGGTTTGCCTGACCGCTTATCGTTCGACATTTCGCGCGAGCAGCCAGTGCGCCAGGAACAGAAAACCTGGCAGGGCGAACGCAGCAAATGCCCAGCCTCGCGGAAATCCGCCGCTGAAGAGAAAATGCGCCAGGTAGAAGGCAATCAGGCTGACTATAGTGATTGCGCCTCCCCAGTCCTCTCTGCGCCAGGCGACGGCCATCCCAACCACGGCCCCGATCGGAAAGAAGAGCATCAATACCCACTCTCTCGACCGCAACGCAGCCGGATTGAAGCCTTCGCCGATGAAGAACAGCACGAGAATGAAAACGCTGGCGATGCTCAAAGCTCTGGCCAGCCATTGAAGAATCTGCGCGAAGTTGAATGTCTCTGCTTGAAGCGTGTTCATAAACTCTCCTTATTCGCGGCCCTCATTTCGCGGTCTTCGAGGGCAACGCAATCTTGACGCTCACTGCGCCGCGCACGTCGCCTTCGCGGTAGCCGGTGGCATGATCATTGGGATATGTCTCCTGAATGATGCGCTGCACGCCGATCGGAATCTCGTCAGGCTGGCCGTGACAGTTGAGGCACATCTTGCCGGCGATGACCGGTTTCAGGTAACGCAGATATTCACGGCCCTGCTCCGAGACGACTTCGTAATATTCACTCTCCAGTTTCTTCTCCCGGCTGAGACGGTCGAAGGATTCGAGCTTGTGTCGTTCATATTCGTCCGGGGAATCGTTCGGGTTGCGATAGCCCAGACTGACGCGGCGCACGTAATGGCCGCTCTTTTCGTTGAATTGCCGGGTGATGTCCTGCGCGACGTTAGCGCACACGCTGATCGCGCCTTCGTAACTGCCCTTTTCCAACTCCTTGAGCAGCAACTCGCGCACTTTGTTGGTCAGTTCGGTGGAGACCTTCCGGGCGTCGAGCAAAGCTTTTTCTGTGCGCGTGTCATTCGCTTTCTGCCGCGCGGCGGTATATTTCGCCGCCGCTCCAAAGCAAACTGCGATGAGGAACGCGCACGCCACCATAAATTTCAATCTGCATGTTGATTCGATCCGCATGACTTTTTCCTCCTTGCTACAAAAGGTTGCAATCACTATGCCGACCTGAGCCACGCCGGATGAGCATCTGGCTGTCTCAATCGGTTCGAGGCTGCGTGCTCTTGCACAGGAGGGTGAGTAACTTTGCGCAGAGGAGATCACAAACCTGCCCATCAACCCGGCCTAAACGAAGAGAAGCTGAACTGGCTTGAGAGTTGCAACGTCTCGAGGGCGGAGCGTTGCGGGTGAGGAGACAACAAGGAAGAAACCAAACTGACTGGAAGGCGGAATGAAGTAAGGCGACAACGATGGTGAAACCGATCCGCACATTCACGGTCACGCCTTTTCTGCCGCCCGAATTGGAGCGGCAGCGCGATCTGGTCTACAACCTGCGCTGGGCGTGGAATCACGATGCGATCGAGTTATTCCGCTGGGACCGCGACCTGTGGGAGAAATCAGGTCACAACCCGGCCCTGATGCTCGGCGCGATTGATCAAGACACTTTGCGGGCCGCCGCGTCTGACGAAGGCTTCCTGGCGCATCTCAATCGCGTCTCGAATGATTTCAACGCTTATCTGAAGGGGGAATCCACCTGGTTCCGCAAGCGCCACGGCGAAACCGGCGGCCCGCTTGTCGCTTACTTCTCGGCTGAATTCGGCATCACCGATTGCCTCTCGATCTTCGCCGGCGGTTTGGGCGTTCTTGCCGGCGATCATTTGAAATCGGCGAGCGACCTGGGCGTGCCGCTCGTCGCCGTCGGATTGCTTTACCAGCAGGGGTATTTCCGCCAATACCTGAACGAAGCCGGGTGGCAGCAGGAGGAGTACCGGGACAACGATTTTCACAACCTGCCTTTGACGCTTGAGCGGAATCATGACGGCGAGCCGTTGATCGTCGAAGTCGCGTATCCGGGCCGCAAGGTCGCCGCGCAAATCTGGCGCGCGCAGGTGGGCCGCGTCGCGCTCTACCTGCTCGACACCAACATCGCGCAAAACAGCCGTCGCGATCAGGACATCACCGATCAGCTTTACGGCGGCGACGCGGAGATGCGCCTCCAGCAGGAGATGGCGCTGGGCATCGGCGGTTGTCGCGCCTTGGAGGCGTTGGGAGTTCAGCCGAGCGTTTACCATTTGAACGAAGGTCATTCGGCCTTCCTCGCGCTCGAACGCATCCGGCGGTTGATGGAGACGCGCCAGCTCTCGTTCGCCGAAGCGCGCGAGGCGGCTTCCGCCGGATTGATCTTCACCACGCACACTCCCGTGCCCGCGGGCCACGATTACTTCCAGCCGGATTTGATGGAACGATACTTCGCCGAGTACGCCGACAGTCTCGGCCTTTCGTTCCGCGATTTTCTGGCGTTGGGGAGAAAGGATCCGAACGATGACGCCGAGCCGTTCTGCATGACCGTGCTCGCGTTGCGATTGGCGCAATCGAGTAATGGCGTGGGCCGGTTGCACGGCGAGGTCACGCGCCGGATGTGGCGGTCGCTGTGGCCCGGCGTGCCCGAAGAAGAGATTCCCATCGGCCACGTCACCAACGGCGTCCATTTTCAATCGTGGATTTCGCAGGAGATGGATGAGCTTTACGACCGCCACCTGGGGCCGCGCTGGCGCGAGGAGCCTGCCGACCAGTCGCTCTGGACGCGCATCCGCCGCATCTCGGCTGAAGAGTTGTGGCGGACGCACGAGCGGCGGCGCGAACGCCTGGTCGCCTTCGCGCGCCGCCGTTTGCGCGAGCAACTGGAACGGCGCGGCGCTCCGCAATCGGAGATTGAAGCGGCTGATGAAATGCTCGACCCTGACGCGCTGACCATCGGCTTCGCGCGGCGCTTTGCGACCTACAAGCGCGCGAACCTGTTGCTCAGCGATCCCGAACGCCTGGCGCGCATTTTGAATAACGCTGGCCGTCCCGCACAGGTCATCTTCGCCGGGCAGGCTCATCCGCACGACGACGCCGGGAAGGAATTGATCAAGCAGATCATTGCGCTCAGCCGCCGCCCCGAATTCCGCAATCGCCTGATCTTTCTGGAAGGTTACGACATGGCCGTCGCGCGTTCGATGACGCAGGGCGCCGACGTCTGGCTGAGCACGCCCCGGCGCCCGCTCGAAGCGAGCGGAACGAGCGGGATGAAAGCGGCGGCGAACGGCGTCTTGAATCTGAGCACGCTCGACGGCTGGTGGGACGAAGCCTGGGATTGCGGATTGCGGATTGCGGATTGCGGATTTGAGAATGCCCTTATCTCAAGCTCGATCCAGGCTTTTGACCAATCCACAATCCGCAATCCGCAATCCGCAATCGGCTGGGCGATTGGACGCGGCGAAACTTACGACGATCCTGATTACCAGGATCAGGTCGAAGCCGAGGCCCTCTACGATCTGCTCGAAGGCGATGTGATCCCGACCTTCTACGATCGTGGGGCGGACAAATTGCCGCGCCGCTGGATTGAACGAATGAAGGCTTCGATCGGCAATCTCTGCCACTTCTTCAACACTCATCGGATGGCGCGCGAATACGCCGAACGGTTCTACCTGCCGGCGGCCGAGCGGCGGAAGCAGTTGATGGCCGATGGAATGGCGCGCGCCAGATCGCTGGCCGCCTGGAAAAACCGAGTGCGAGATCAATGGCCAAAGGTGCGCATCGAGTCGGTGACGGCGGATTCGCTCGATGAGGTTCAGGTCAATGGCGAAATCAAGGCGCAGGCTGAGTTGTCGCTGGGCGCGCTCACGCCCGACGACGTGTCCGTCGAGCTTTATCTGGGGCTGGTCAACGCCGACGATGAGATCACCGAAGCGCGGGCAATCCCGATGCGACCAGTAGACGGCGGCGGCGCGGGTCGTTATCGTTTCGAGGCCAGTTCAGTCGCCTGCTGCCGGAGCGGATTGCACGGCTTCACCGTCCGCGCGCTGCCGCATCATCCCGATTTGATCACGCCGTTCCTGCCTGGCTTGATCGTCTGGGCTGGAACCGGCGGGCATGTGAAGTGATGAAAGTGCGGATCGGCGATCACCAACTCTCGTAGACTCCGGTGATCTCGGTTATCCGAAGCCGGATGACTATGATCTGCTGCGCGCTGTCTTTAGCGCGCGATTCGACCGGCGTCAGATGCGGCAACCGTCTGAACAGGCTGGCCAGAACGCGCTCGCGCTCAGCCTCTTCGTTGACCTCTTCGTAATATCCGAAGGCAATCACGCTCCGCCAATGATAATCGTCCTCAATCTCATCAACCTGAAGACAGGCGTTCGGGTTCGCGCGCAAGATGTCAATCTTGTGACCTGACAGCGAATGCGCGTAGACGCAATCGTCATCGAAGAGATAATAGACCGGCACGACGTATGGCTTGCCTTTATCGGAGCAGCCGAGCCGCCCCAACGCTCCCTGCGCCAAAAGCGCGCGCGATTCTCGTTCTCCCAATTGATTGATCATCTGTCGCCTCCCTGCGTCTTATAGCGGTTTGCGCTTGGATGCGACCCGTGGCAGTAGCCCGACCGTGAGGGAGGGCTTGATCATCAAGCCCTCCCTCACGGTCGGGCTACTGCCACGTCGCACGCATCTGCAAACGGCTGTGAGTGATAAAGGAACTGTCCGCTGATTCAGAGGGAGCAACCAGCGTGCCGTGAAGAGATCTCGATCAGCGCGGCACAAAGCTTGCTCAATCCGAGGCTGGAGTTTGAAGTTTAGGGGTTTCAATGCCGGTGATGAGAAAATTTCCGCGCCGGCCGCGCAAGGATGCGCAGGGAAAAACACAGGATTGGAGGCTCAGTTCTGGTTGATGTAACCGATTCCGTGAGGAGCGAATATGAACCGCCGAAGAAAACTATGTTTGCTGACCTTGCTGTTGGCCGCTGGAATGTTCTGGTTTGTGAGCGCGAATCAGATCGGCGCGGCGCAGCAGCCCAAGCCCTCGTACAAAAACAACAACTGCGTCAACTGCCATTCGCAGTTGCTCGAGCCGCTCGGCGTAAGCAGCCGTTACCTGGAATGGCAGCTTTCGAGCCACGAAGAGCGCGGCGTCAGTTGCGAGAAATGTCATGGCGGTGAACCGTCCGCGAAAGACAAAGAGAAGGCGCACGTCGGCGTCCTGCGCTCGTCGAATCCGCAGAGCCGCCTTCACTGGAAGAATCAGCCCGAGACCTGCAACGCCTGTCATCAAAACGTCGTGAGTTCGTTCGTGCAGAGCGCGCATTACCAGCGGCTGAAAGGCATCGGCCTGGGTCCGAGCTGCAACACCTGCCACGAGCATATGGCGACGAAGGTGATCTACTCGCCGACCGAAACCGCCAACCTCTGCGCCCAGTGCCACGACTCGATCAACTTCATCCAGCCGCGGCCTGAAATCCCTGCGCGCGCCAAAGAGACGATGCTGGCGCTGCAACGCGCCGACGCCGTGGTCAATTGGGCGCGGCTCCTGTTGGCCGAAGGTCGGAGGCGGAATTGGCCGCTCGGCGTGGAAGAGAATGACCTCAAGCTCGCGGAAGAGACGCTCGGCGAAGCCCGGGTGAAATGGCACGCGTTCAATCTCGAAAGCGTGCGCAAACAGGCCGATGAGGCTTACTTCAGAGGTGTGAAGGTCAAAGAGGCGTTGCGGAAACGGCTCGGCGCTGAATAGCACGGAGTTCAATCAAGGTGAAAGCAGTCGAACCGGAAGAAAAAACAGACCTGGCCTCGTGGCTGAAGATGGTCGGACAGTTGCGCCACGCGCCGGAATGGCCGGCGGACGAGCTGCCGATTGAAATGAAGCAGACGCACATCTCCGTCCTGCTGCTGAGTCGCAATTACGTCATCAAGCTGAAAAAGCCCGTGGATTTCGGCTTTCTCGATTACACCACGCTGAAGAAGCGATTGAGGGCTTGCGAGGACGAGATCCGGCTCAACCGCCGGTTGTGCCCGGATACTTACCTCGGCCTCGGCGCCTGTGTTGAGGTTGACGGGCAAATTCGGTTTTCAGGCCGGCGCGGAAAGATCGTTGATTACTGCGTCTGGATGAAACGGCTCCCCGAAGAGGGAATGCTCGACCGGATGGTCGCAAACAACACTGTCACCGAGACAATCATTGACCGCGTCGCCGCTCGTCTCTGTGAATTTCACCGCACGGCAGGGCGCGGAGATGAAATCGCGAAGTGGGGTAGCCTCGCGGAAATTCGCCACAACTGGGAAGAGAACTTCACGCAGACCGCGCCCTTCATCGGTCGCACAATCAGCGATTCAGCGTATGAGGCGATTCGCTCGTGGGTGAATGAATGGTTTGAAACGAGAGCCGAGCTATTCGATCGCCGCGCGCGCGAAGGCCGGATCGTTGACGGACACGGCGACGTGCGCTGCGAAAGCGTCTGCGTCAAGGATGACGTGATCTGCATTTACGATTGCATCGAATTCAATGACCGCTTCCGCTGCGGCGACGTGGCGAGCGAAGCGGCGTTCCTGGCGATGGACCTGGACGCGCGTGGCAGACCCGATCTCGGTTACTTCTTCACTGAAGCGTACCGGCGGCGGACCGAAGACAGAGACTTTTTCACGTTGCTGCCTTTTTACCGCTGCTATCGCGCCTATGTGCGCGGCAAGGCGCTCAGCTTCAGATTGAATGAACCAGAGTTCAGCGAAGAAGAGCGCCGCATCGCGGCCACGCGGGCTGGAAACTTTTTCGATCTGGCGCGGCGATATGCAACGAGATTGCGAAAGCCAACGGTTATTGCGGTTGGAGGGCTTTCAGGTACGGGCAAGACTGCTCTTGCGCGCGCTATCGCTGGTGAACTCGGCTTGCGCGTAGTCTCGACCGATGTCGTCCGCCAGTCGCTTTTCGGCGAAGCCAAACAACCGGCTCCTTACGGCGAGGGAGCTTACGGCGCCGAAGCGGATTGCCTCACATACCGGACGATGATCGAGCGCGGGCGCGAGCTGCTCGGTGAAGATCGGGGGGTAATTCTCGACGCGACTTTCTTGCGCGACGAAGACCGAATTGTAGCGCGAGAGATGACGATGGCCGCCGGGGCCCAGTGGCGGCTGATCGAATGCCGTCTGCCGCCGGAGCTGGTTCACAAACGGCTTGAGGAGCGTGTGGCGAAGAAAGAAGGAGTTTCAGACGCCAACTGGGAAATCTACCTGCGACAGCGCGAAGAGAGCGCCCCACTTTGCGACGAATCAGGAGGCAATGGCTTGGCGCTCGACACCAGCGGCAGTTTACCGGCTACGGTCAGAGCCGTGACCGGATGGCTGCGCCAGCGGGAGACTGAGCCGCGCTCCTCGCCGTGATTGAAGGAGAGTTATATGTCTTGGGAGACAATCGTCAAATCGTCGTATGGCCTCAGCGTGACGCTGAACATGTCTGATTACGAACAGGCGCGGGCCGCTTTCACCTGAGATAAAGCGCGCGGCGAACTCGACAGATTGCCCGAAGGAGATGACTGAGATGTTTGAGAAGGAAATTCAAGTACAAAAAGAAGGGAGCAATTCCCTGACAGAAAGACTGGCTGAGATGTTCAAAACTATTGTCGCCGCGAAGCTGATCTACGGCGAGCCGATTGAACACGATGGCGTGGTGATCATTCCCGTGGCGAAACTGCGTTATGGATTTGGCGGTGGCATGGGCAAACGCAACGGAGAGGAAGGCGGCGGTGGTGGCGGCGGTATGATCGTTCACCCAGCGGGTTATATTGAGTTGAAAGAGGGTTCATCGAGGTTCCGAGCGATCAGAGACCCTATCACCTTCGTTCCGCTGGTGATTGCCGGAGGTTTGACCGGGCTTCTGCTGGCGCGCGGCCTGTACAAAATGTTTCGTCAATGGTGATCAGGAGGCAGTAGTGGAAAATCCGGCAATGTGTGGCGTGGAGTAGTGATTGCCCTGATATCTAAAATGGACTTTCTCAATTTCGTGATCGCGTTGGATAAGGAGCTGGGCGTGGCGGTTCCTGAGACTGATTATCAGAAACTCTCGTCGCTGGGTGGGCGCGTTGAATATCTCGCCTCGCGCCATCAATGTTGAACAGACGCAGATGGGAAACAGACATAGTTGATCACCATCGCTCTGCGTGAAGTTACCCGGAGCGAAGGGGAAAAACGCCCGCTCCGGAGCCGGCTCATTCCCTCTTCGATTACGAAAAACCCTGATAATGAAAGCCTTCGATCAATCATTTCCGGCGGCACAAAGCTTGCTTTTCCATTTGGTGGAATGAATATCATCACAAGAAACGGAGGTAAAAGTTATGGCAAATAAATCAGGCGCAGCGCTGGCTCCTTCGGGTTCCCGTGAAGGGTTGATCTTCGATCCTTTCCGCAACTTCGGGGAGCAGATGAGGCGCTTTTTCGGAGAAGGCCTCGATCCTTTCGCAAGATTCGGAGAGGAAAACTGGTCGCTCGCGGCGTGGTCGCCGGCCTGCGACATCTACGAGACCGACAACGAGATTGTGGTCAAGGCCGAATTGCCCGAAGTGAAGAAGGAAGACGTGAAGGTCTCGGTTGAAAACAATATCCTGACGATTCACGGCGAGCGCAAATTCTCCGAAGAGACCAAGCGCGAGAACTATCACCGGCTCGAACGCCGCTATGGCGATTTCACCCGCAGCTTCACGCTGCCGAGCTTCGTGGACACGAGCAAGATCAACGCCGAGTTCAAGGACGGTATGTTGCGCGTGACCATGCCGAAGCGCGAAGAGTCGAAGCCGAAGCAGATTGAGGTGAAGGTGAAATAAGGTTTGAGGCCGGAGCTTTGCTGGAGTTTTGCGGGAGTTGTATTGGGGGAATACGCCTCCCGTATTTATCCGGCCGCGGCATTTGTGTGAAAGCTGCGGCCGGATAATCTCAGCCGTTTATCATCGGACACGACCTGACGGAACAGACGGAAAAGAACCTTTCTTTTGAACTTTCCGTCCGTTCCGTTATTTCCGTCTGTTCCGTATTCTCTCGTTTCTTCCTCTGCAGAGAAGCTCAAATGGTGGCCGTCCGCAGTATGCTTCGAATTTTTACTTCGCCAATATCCCGGCCAATTCCAGCAGGCCGGGATCGAGCGTTTTCCGGTTGGCCACGACTTCATCGAGCGGGGTCGCGGCGATTTTGCCGTCGAGTAATCCCACCAGTACGCCGTATTCGCCGCGCGCCAGGCGTTCGGTCGCCGCCGCCGCCAATCTCGTAGCCAGCAACCGGTCGAAGGCGCCCGGAGCGCCGCCCCGTTGAACGTGTCCCAGCGTGGTCACCCGCAGGTCGAAGCCCAATCGCGCGCGGTGCTCTTTGAAGTACCGCGCCAGTTCTTCAGCGTTGTATTTTGCGCCTTCGGCCACTACGACAATCGCGTGCGCTTTGCCACGATCGTAAGCCAGGCGCAATTCGGAGGCGAGGAATTCCGGGTCCGTCTCGACCTCCGGGATGACAACGGCCTCGGCCCCACCGGCGATTCCCGCCATCAAAGCCAGGTAACCGCAATCGCGTCCCATCGTCTCGACCAGGAAGGCGCGTTGATGCGACGAGGCGGTGACTTTCAAACGGTCAATGGCTTCGAGCGCGATGTTGAGCGCGGTGTCAACGCCGATGGTGATCTCCGATCCATACAGATCGTTGTCAATCGTCGAGGCCACGCCGACGACCGGGAAGCCCATTTGCCAGAGCGCGTGCGATCCGGCCTGCGATCCGTTGCCGCCGATCACCACCAGACCTGAGATGGCGCGGCGCCGAAGCTGATCGAGCGCCTTCTCTCTCGACTCTTCGTTTTTGAACTCCGGACAGCGCGAACTTCCGAGCATTGTGCCGCCACGCTGGATGACGCCGCCGACATCGCGAACTCCAAGCGACACGAAATCGCCAGCGATCAGTCCCGCGTAACCCTGCCGGACGCCGAAAACTTCCCAGCCGCGATCCAGTCCGGTGCGCACAACGGCTCTGATCGCCGCATTCATCCCCGAAGCGTCGCCTCCGCTCGTCAGCGCCGCAATGCGTTTCATCTCCACTCTCTTGCCGTTCATGCTCTTTCTCCCTGAGTGAGTCTGTGTCGCTGCGCTGCAACTTGCAAGCCAGGCAGAGCAGGCAGCCTACGACCCATATTTCGTGGCGAATGTGCGGTCGGTCATGGCTCACTGATCGCGGTATTTTCCGCGCCCGGCCCGATCTCTCGCGCAATTTCACGCAGCGCGCTTCGTTTGCGGCTTGTCATACTCGGCAAAATGGGGATTGCCTATGACGCCGCGCAACCGACGGGTTTTGCGCCTTACGCGGATGAAAATCCAGCCAGCGCGCGCGCACGGTGTGTTTTTGCGCGATCAGGCGCCGCCAACCGGGGAACTTTACGCGACGCCCGGAGGTTTGCGCGTCGTAAGTCGGGGTTTGGCGTTGATCATCTCAATGGCACACAGGTTGCCGTTTCATTCGATCGCAACTATAGAATCGCTGCGCTGGGGTTGAGGTGAAAACAATGCCGCAAACAGACTCACAGGTTTGGTTTCATTATGGCCGAACGCGAGATGTGGCGGTGGAGCAAGACCTACAAACAAGGGGACGTCGAGCGGCAGATTCTGCATGCGGCGGACGAATGCCGCGCCGATCTCATCGTGATGGCTACGCAAGGGCATCAAGGTTTTCTGGACGCGCTGCGCGGCAGCACGACCGAGCGAATAGTCCGAAATGCGAAATGCCCGGTTCTGGCCGTGCCGGCTTACAGCGACCATCAGGCGTCGCAGCCGGAATCGGTCGTTTGGCGACCGGCGGTCTGATCATCCGGGCTTCAAAGTGTTGATGGAGGCAGTTGTGAAACAACAATTGGCTGTTCGACAGAAACTGGCGGAGCGATACGCGGAGATACGAGGCCGTCTGGAAAAAATCACCAGCGACTCTCGTCGCGCCAACAAACCGCTCGACGCCGATTTTGAAGAGCAGGCGGTGGAGCGCGAAAACGATGAAGTGCTCGCCGCTCTCGACCGTTCGATCCGCGCCGAGATGGCGCAGATCGAAAAAACGCTGGCGCGGCTGGACAAAGGCGAATACGGCGTCTGCGAAGTCTGCGGCGGTCCGATCTCGCCCAAACGTCTTGAGGCGTTGCCCTACGCCGCACGTTGTGTGGTCTGCGAAGGCAAAGCCGGAGATTGAGCGAGCCGAATCGCAACCGATTTGGCGGCTGCAACAACAAGGGGGGCTGGTATGAAAATCCTGGTTGCTTACGATGGCTCGGAATGCGCCGACGCCGCGCTGGACGATTTGCGAAGAGCGGGGCTGCCTGCAAATGCGCAGATCAAAGTTCTGTCGGTTCTCGAAAACTGGCTGCCGCCGCCGTCCGGGCTTGAGCTTGTCGAACACATTGGCAGAGATGAGGAGTTTCTGGCGCTGTCGCGGCGTGGCGGCCTGCGTTTGGGTTCGATGGAGCCGGGCTGGGACGTGAAGTCCGAATTGGGCGCAGGCTCTCCGGCTACGGTGATCATCGAGAAGGCCGATGAGTGGGGAGCCGATCTGATCGTCGTCGGATCGCACGGGCGAACGGCGCTCGGACAGTTCTTTTTCGGCAGCGTCTCGCAGAGAGTGTTGCACGAGGCGCATTGTTCGGTGCGCGTGGCGCGTGGCCGCGTCGAAGAACCCGATACGCCAGTCCGGTTGATCGTCGGCGTTGATGGATCGAAAGGCGCTGAAGCGGCGGTGGCCACCGTCGCCGCGCGCAAATGGCCGGCGGGAAGCGAAGTCCGCATCGTCAACGCCACGTGGGCGATGCCTCAACTCACTTCACAACACATGGTCGGCCCGATCACCCAATGGATCACCGAAGAAAAGGCCAGAGTCCAAAAGATGATTGACGAAGCCGTCAGCCGGCTCAACGCCGCCGGGTTGAAGACCGCCGTAGTGGTGAAAGAAGAAGACCCGAAGCGATTGCTGGTGGCCGAAGCTGAAAGCTGGGGCGCCGATTGCATCTTCGCCGGCGCGAAAGGAATGGGCCGGCTCGAACGCTTTCTGATCGGCAGCGTTTCCTCCGCTGTAGCCGCGCGCGCGCATTGTTCGGTCGAAGTGGCGCGCGAACGGAAATGAATTTCGGAGAGAAGGTGGTAAAGATGAGCAGTCGTTCGTGGAACAAAGTGTTGATCGTAGATGATGAGCCGGCGATCCGGTTGGTGGTGGGGGAGGCGTTGCGCGGCTCGGGCTACGAGACGATTGAAGCCGGGACGGGCGCGGAGGCGCTGGCAACCCTCGATGCCACCTGCCCCGCGGCGGTGTTGCTTGATATTAACCTGCCCGACAGTTACGGCCTCGATCTGCTGCGCGAGATCAAGCGCCGCCAGCCGCAGACAGCCGTGATTATGGTGACGGCGGAGACGTTGTTTGAGAATGCGGTCTCGGCTTTGCGCGGCGGCGCCGACGATTTCATCGGCAAGCCGATCAACCTGGATGAGTTGCATTTCGCGCTCGATCAGGCCATCAACTTGAAGCGGCAAGGCCGCGAGCCGGCCGCAATCAGCCGGCCGCGCGCGCTCATCCTCAGCGACTCGGCGGAGCGGATTTCGCAATGGCAGGCGGCCTTCGATCCGCAGGAGGCCGAGATCACCTGCGCCCTGTTTCCCGAAGAATGGAACTACGTTAGCCGCGACGCGCACGATCTGGCGGTGGTTGATGTCGGTCCGGCGCTGCTGGAATCGCTGCTCAAAAACCTTCGCGCGAGCCAGGAACACGCGGAGATTCCAGTGCTGGTGGAAAGCGGTAGGACGGCTGCGGGCAGCCCAGCAGGCCTGTTGCCCAAGTACCGCGCGATGCCATGCAGCCACGACGAATTGATCAGGCTCGCGCGCCGCCGCATCACCTTCATCGCCAGCCACGGGCTGGCGAAAGGGATTTTGTGAATCCGGTATTTCTCAATGACAGCAGAAACGACGTTCGGAATCATCAGCAACCGCTCAAGTGGGCTGTCGCCAGAAGTAGAATAGGTTGAGCGACCGCGCTGGAAGAAATCGTCAACCCGTTACTCCGCTCATTCCGGCGCCGGTTTGCTTTCGGCTGAGACGAGCGAGAAGAGGTAAATGATGATTCCCAGCGCCATCAGCGTTCCGCCCAGCAGCAGAAAGAACAGGAACGCCGTCGGGTGCGACCAGCGCAAAGTTACAAGCTCGACCAGCAACCCGGCGATCAGCAGGATTCCCGCCAGGCGTATTCGTTTCTCGATCTTCGTTAGCTGCGATTTCATTTGGACGGCTCCTTCCAGAATGTAGCTTCTTTCAACTGCTGGACGTTATGCACGATGTTGTGGCACTCGCTGGTCGAGCAGCTCAGTTGGTTCAGCTTCATCCGTGACATCGCCTGCGGGTCTTTGTTGTGCGCTTCCGATTCTTCAAAACCGCGCGCGCCGAGATGGCAATGCAGGCATTCGCGGTTGTTATACGGCTGGTAGAGTTTGATCGGCTGCGACGGAGTTCCCACGTAGTAAGCGTAAACGTGCTTCAACCCGCGCAGCTTGGCGTTGAAGTCGCCGAACATTGTGTAATCGGTGTGGCAGGTGAAGCAGGCCTGGTCGCGCGGTACGAGGTTGTATTGGAAATGGGTCGCCGGAATGAAGCTCCGGTCGTCCACACGCAGGCTTTTGCCGTAATCCTCCATCACGTGGCAGGAGAGGCAAAACTGGGTCGTCTTGGAATGTTCAAGCTGCATGCTCACGCCCATCCCTCCGGCCAGGACCGGAAAGATCAGCAGCGCCACGAACGCCAGCATCTTGCCGGCGCGCGTGGCGGTGATTGACGGGCGCAAAACCAGCCAGGCGATCAGAGCTATGCTGAACAGGATCACAGCTACCAGGATTGTAGTATTCCCCGTCATTGTATTTCCTCCGCTTGGGCACTACTTATTCGATAACTCGCGGCAGTAAGCGAGCAATTGCTCCAATTTCTCCTTGCCAATTGTCTTTTCGTATCCTTCCATCTTGCCCTTGCCTTTCATCAGGACTTCCATCGCTTTGGCGTCCGTCATCTTCTTGAACTCTTCCGAGCGGAAGCTGCGGACTTTCAGTTCTTTTCCTTTGGCAGTGTTGGCGGCGCCGTCATTTCCGTGGCAGACAGCGCATTTCGATTGGTAAAGACTCTTCACGCTTTGAAAAGCGAGGGCGGCGGGCGAGGACATCAACGCAGAAAGCGAGAATGTCAAAACCGTCGTGGCGACGATGGCGGCCACTGTTCTTTTGGCAAACGAATTCATGGATGTTTTCTCCTTCGATGAAGTACCGCGCGCGTCAGCAAGCGGATGTCTCATCGATCAGCCGCTTGCTGACGCGCGCGGTACTGTTTAGAAAGTGAAGCGCAAACTGGTCGTCAGAATGTTCGCTCGGTAATCCTGCACGGCGAATTCACGCTCGTTGTAACTGTAATGCCGATAGCTCAGGTTGCCGGTTACGTGATTGCTGAAGCGATAGGCCAGCCGGACTTCCGGGTTATGCCTGCGCAGCGGATACGCCGAAACAAAATCGTTCGCTCCGATTGTGACCGACGGCGCGCCGCGATCCATCACGTAGTAGTAAACCATCAGCAGGTCGAGCCGGTTGGTCAGCCCGAACCGCGTGTTGGCGAAGACCGAATTCAGCCGCGCGTAATAAAGCGAATTGCCGCGCCGCTCCTGATTGCTGGCCAGAAAGTAGCGAATGTTGGCCGTCGAAAACAGGTCGTGGTAATCGTAACCGACGTCAACGTAAACCCTCGATTTCGGCTCCCAGTTGACCGCCACCGTGTAGCTTCTGGCGTCCGATTCGTTTTCGACCTGCGGCGTCGGGTTGAGACGGTCGGTCGAGGTGAACGCGCCGATGAAGGCGAGTTTGTCGGTGATCTGCGCCTGCGCCCGCGCGCGGAAGCGGGTGAATTCGAGCGGGTTGATGCGCACGAAGGCGTTGTTGTTCGTCCCGTGCTCCACGTCGAAGATGAAGCTGAACCGGTCGGTTGGGCGCACGCGGAATCCGCCGACGAAGGCATGCGTGTCTACCGATTCGCTTTCATCATCAGCCAGAGTAGTGACTGTGGTCGAAGTAGATGTCCGCGATGTGTACAAGCCATCCAGCGTGATCTCGCGCTGCATCGCGCGCCAGCCCAGATTGGCAGAAAACTTCCGCCCGAAGTTCATGTCCAGCGAGAGCGTGTTCCAATAGGAATTCCACTTCGTCAACCGGTCGCCGGCGGTCGTCGTGATGATCGTTTGAGGCGCGGCTGTTCCCGTCTGCTGAACGCTGGTTTGAAGCGTGGCCACGTCTCCGGCGATGCGGAAAGACGTGTAACGGAATGTGTCGCTCAGCGAGAAATTCCTGTTGATGTCGAAAGTGAGGCCGGCGTCAACGACCGCGCCTGGCCTTTCGACGACGCCATCGCCAGTCAGCGCGCGCGAAATGATGTTGGCGTTGTTGCTGGCCGTGCCTCTGGTCGTTTCCAGGTAAGGCGCGCGCATCCTCTCATCGTCGTGCAAACCGCGCAGCACAACGTGCAGCCGTTCGGCAATCGAGCCGCGAACGCTCGCCCGCGTGACC
Source organism: Acidobacteriota bacterium (assembly GCA_022072205.1). Lineage (GTDB taxonomy): Bacteria > Acidobacteriota > Blastocatellia > RBC074 > RBC074 > JAJVID01. The sequence goes on along the minus strand of JAJVID010000004.1, from coordinate 18,706 downwards.
AGCGAGCGCGCGCGCAACGGCGTGTCACGATCCAGAAAGCTGATCCGGCCAGCGTCGGTCGGGTTGAGACCGAGGTTGACGCCCGTCGTGGAAGTGATCTGCGGGTCGTTGCGGAAATTGCGGTAAAGCTGCTCGACGCCAAAATCCCACCGGCGATAAGTCGCGTCAAGTCCGAGCCGGTAGTCGTTCGCCTCCCAGCGCGATTCGCCCAGCAACTGGAACAAGTCGCGCTCAAAACTGTAGCTGGGATTGAAACGTCCTTTGGCCAGGCTGCGTCCGTAACCGGCGTTGATCCGCACGGCGCGTTGCGGGAAGAGCTTCAGGTGGAAGTCAGAAATTTGCTGGCGCAGATCGTGGTTGCGGAAGTTGAGCGCGAAGTTCGGACCCGGCGAGCGGTAGTAATTAAAGCGCCGCACATTGCCATCGAATCGGTACGCGCGAGTTTTGTCCATCCGCAGCGAGAAAGTCTGGCTTTGATCTCCGCCGGCGTTCGACACGTCGGCTTTCATGAAATCAAAGAGCAACCCCGCGCCGGGTTGAGCGCGCATGTCCGTCGAATATTCGAGCACGCGGAAACCGTCGCGCACGTTCACGTCCGAAAGATAGCGGTCGCGGCTGCCATCCGTGTCAACGAAGCGATGGCCAATCTCAAGCGTAGTTGTGGTCGAGTAAACGCCCCACGTCCGACCTGTCTCCGGCTTGGCGGGTTTGTTTTCATTCGGTTTGGTAACAATGGCTTTGGCGCGTTCCAGTTCGCTTTCAGGCGCTCTGGCCTGTTGGCTGGTTTCGCTCTTCTCGACGCTGCTTTGGGCGAACACGACCGAACCGAACGTCATCAGCAAGGCTGACATCGCCGCTCTCGCCAAAGTCCGGGAGAGCCGCGCAAGCGTTGATTGATTGCTGTTTTTCATCTTCAGCCTCCTTTTTCGAGTCAGTACCGCGAGCGGTAGCGAGCGGGTTTGCTCTTAGAGCGGCGCTCGCTACCGCTCGCGGTACTGACTCGTTTAGCGGAAGAACGGGTCTTTGTTCGACCCGTGAATTTCAAAGTGGCACGTAGTGCAGTTGGCGTAGCGCGGGTTGTTGATGTCGTGAAAGCTGGGCGTGCCCACGCCCACGCCCGTGCCGTCCGTGTCGGGAATGCCAGGCGTGTTCGAGTGGCATTCGAGACAGAGGAATTTGACGATGTTGCGTGTCAGCAATTTCGCATTGGTCGAACCGTGCGGCGTGTGGCACGCCTGGCAGCCTTCGACTTTGACTGGCGCGTGCTCGTAAATGAACGGCCCCTGTTTGTCGGCGTGGCATTTGACGCAGGCCGAATCGCCGCCCGCCGAATTGCGCAGCGACTTGCTCGTAAAACTGCCGTGCTGGTTGTGGCAATCGGAACACTTCATTCCGCCTTCGGGAACTTTGTGGTGGAACGGTTTGGCGAACGACGCCTTCTGGTCGGCGTGGCACTGGTAGCACATGTTCGGCTCGGTCGCCTTCAGCAAAAATTCCGTCCGCTTCGGCTCGTGCGAAGAATGGCAATCGTTGCACGACAGGCCGTGACGGAAATGTTCGCTGCGGCGGAAATTGAACCGCTCCTCGCTGCGGCCTTGCGAGCCTTCGTGGCATTTCAGACAGGTCGCCGAAGCTTCAGCCGGCGCCATTTCCTTGAACGAAAGCATTTTGGCGGCGGCGGCTTTGGCTGCGTCGTTCATCAGCGTCGTGGCCTCGTCTTCCTTGCCGGCTTCGTTCAATTTTTGGATTTGCAGGTAAAAGTCCACGTGACCTTTAGCCGGGCCGTGGCAGGCTTCGCAGCCGCGCTGGTCAACCGGGCCGTTGCCGAGCCTGGTTTTGCTGTGCGCCGTCAGCGCGTAATGCGTCGCTTCGGCGCCGTGGCATTCGGCGCAGGATTCGCTGCCGACGAACTGGCTGGCTGGCGCCGGCGGAGTTTGCTTCGATTGCCCGGCGTCTTTAGCCTTGCCGGACTTTTCCTGCGACGCTTTGCCCTGAGCCAGCGTCGTGGTCAACGCCGCGACTCGCGTCGAGATTGCAGGCGTCAGCGCCGCCAGACAGAAAACTATCACCAGACCTACCTTCAGAGTTCGCATAAGCTGCTCCTTTTGATTGCGAAAAATTACAGCGTGTTAGCGTAACTTTCAGGTTGATTGCGGAATGTTTCGCCGCTGGTTACGGACAAACCAAACTGTGTTACTGCTGCAAAAGAGTTGCTATTCAATCCTGACTGAGAGGTTGCGAACAGACCGTGATGCGCAACACGCGTAACCGTGATCCAGCGCACAGCCAACCGGCAGAGCCAGCGCCATTCCGCGCAGCCATCTAACATCAATGCAATCGTTGTTCCGCGCAGTCCGATAGAGGTCTTCGTCGAAGAGACTCAACGAATCTCGCTGGCGTTCATCGAATTCAACGGGATCACGCCGGATCGAACTCTCAGCTAAGCCTCTCAGCTGCGGAATACTTCCCGACGATTGCGGAAAATCACATTTTTCTGACTGGTCTGCCATCTCTGCGTCTCCCCACGTAGTGACGACGTTAGTCATGACGTGACGACTAAAGTCGTTGCTACGTGGGGGCTTCATCGTTTCAGGACATCGCTTGCAACCCGAACGACTCTTTTCAAATTTCCCATTTTGCCTACGCGGCAAGATAATTGCTTATTAGGAATCGAATCACCGCAACGTAAGTGAGTGAGGTGAGATCCTGACGTTATGGCAAAGGAAAAGATTCTGATCGTTGATGACGAGCCGATGATCCGCTGGACGCTCAATGAGGCCTTGCGCGGATGGGACTACGAGCCGATCGAGGCGGGCACAGTCGCTGGCGCGCTCGATTCGTTCGAGTCGGATCACCCGGTGGCAGTGTTGTTGGACATCAATCTGCCCGACGGTTCGGGTCTGGATGCGCTCAAGGAGATCAAGAACCGCCAGCCGCAGGCCGTGGTGATTATGATCACAGCCAATGTGCTCGTCGAAGACACGCTCGCGGCCTTGCGCGGCGGCGCTTACGATTTCATCGGCAAGCCGATCAACCTCAACGAGCTTCAGGTCACGATCCGCAACGGCATCGAGGCCGGCAGGCTGCGTAAAGAGGTCCACCAGATGCGCCGCGAGCGGGCGCGTGAATTCAGCTTCGACCAGATCATCGGCCAGTCTCCGGCGATGAAGAAGATGATTCAACTCGCACGCAAAGTCGCCGAGAGCGAAGCCTCGTCGGTGCTGCTGCAGGGCGAGAGCGGGACGGGCAAAGACCTGGTCGCCAAAGCCGTTCACTACGGCTCGCGGCGCGCCGACCGTCCGTTCGTCGCCATCAACTGCGCGGCGATCCCCGCGACGCTGATCGAGAGCGAATTGTTCGGCTATGAAAAAGGCGCCTTCACCGACGCCAAGGGGCGCAAAGAAGGATTGTTCGAGCAGGCCGAAGGGGGGACCGTCTTTCTGGACGAAATCGGCGAGTTGGAGATCGGCTTGCAGGCAAAATTGCTGCGCGTGCTCGAAGAGGGCGCGTTCCGGCGCGTCGGCGGGTTGAAAGACATTCCGCTCGACGTGCGGATAATCGCCGCCTCCAACCGCGACCTCAAAAGCGAAAGCGAAGCCGGAAAATTCAGGCTCGATCTTTACTACCGCCTTTCGGTGATTCAGATTGATCTGCCCCCGCTGCGCGAACGCGGCGATGACGTGTTGCTGCTCGCCGATTACTACATCAACAACTTCAATGAAAAACTGAGAAAACGCATTGCCGGGCTGTCGCCGGAGGTGGCCGAGATTTTCCGGCAGTATCCGTGGCCGGGCAATGTCCGCGAGTTGCGAAATGTGATCGAGCGGGCGATGACCCTCGAAGACTACGACCTGATCACCGGCGCCTGGCTGCCGCGCGGCGTCACGCCCGGAGCGCAGTTCGGGCCACAGACGAAAGAGCCGGCCAAAGCGCCGGCTGCGACCGAGCGCGGTCAGGCAGTCACGAGAGCTACTCTGGTCGAACTTTTCCGTCTACCGCCCGAAGGAGTTCAGCTAGAATCGGTGGAGATGAGCCTGGTGGAGCAGGCGATGAAGCGCAGCAGCGGCAACCAAACGCGGGCGGCGGAACTGCTCGGCATTTCGCGGGACCAGTTGCGCTATCGTTTGAAGAAACTCGAAGGAAGTGGCGCTGATGCGCCTGGTTGAAAACGGCCATGAACGAGAAAGACCCGCTGCCTGTACCGCCGTCACCGCAAGCGGGCGAGGATGCGCCGCCTCCGGCCTGGGAGGCGCTCCTCGACGCGATTGAAGACGGCATCTGCGTGAATCGCTCGATTCACGCATTGTGCGCGCCAACCGCGCCCTCGCCTTCAAACCTCTACAATTTGCGGGCGGTCTGGTAGATTATTCCTTCCTCAAGAGACTCGACACAGCTACAGAATGAGATTCGGATCATTATCGCGCGCCACGTAGTAACGAATTTATTCGTTACGTGACGTAGCGAATAAATTCGTTACGTTACGTGGCCATTATCCAAGGAGACTGTCAGATGCAGCAGGCATTCGACAAGGAAGCTCTAGCCTGGATCATCGAATCGGCGATGGACGCCATCGTCACGGTTGACGGCGCGCAACGCATCGTGCTTTTCAATGCGGCGGCCGAAAAGATGTTCGGCTGCTCCGCCGAAGAGGCTTTAGGACTACCGCTCGATCACTTTATTCCCGAAAGATTCCGCCACGCTCACCGGCGCCGCATCAGGGAATTCGGCCAAACGCAAGTTACCAAACGCACGATGGGATCATTGGGAGCTGTGTATGGCTTGCGGGCCAACGGCGAAGAGTTTCCGATCGAGGCTTCGATCTCGCAAATCGAAGCGAACGGGCAGAAGCTCTTCACCGTGATCCTGCGCGACATCACTGAACGCAAACGAGCGGAAGAGAAATTGATCGAACAAGCCGCTTTGCTCAATTACGCGCGGGACGCCATCCTCGTCCGCGGCCTGGACGACCGCATCCTCTTCTGGAACCAGGGCGCCGAACGCATCTATGGCTGGACGGCGGAAGAGGCGGCCGGGCGCGACATCAAAGACCTGATCTATCGCGGCGACTTTTCACAGTTTGAAGATGCGAAGCGCGCGGCGATCGAGCAAGGGGAATGGAGCGGTGAATTGCGGCAAGCCACAAAGGGTGGCAAGGAAGTAGTCGCTGAATGCCGCTGGACGCTGGTGCGCGACGCGAACGGGCAGCCAAAATCCTACCTCGCCATCAACACCGACATCACGGAGCGAAAAAGGCTCGAAGCCCAGTTCCTGCGCGCGCAGCGGCTGGAGAGCATCGGCACGCTGGCCAGCGGCATCGCGCACGACCTCAATAACATCCTCTCGCCGATCACCACGGGAGTTCAATTGTTGCAGATGAGACTCACGGACGAGAGCAGCCAGCGGATGCTCGAAGTCATCCGGCAGAGCGCGGAACGCGGCGGCGATCTGATCAAACAGGTGCTTTCGTTCGCCAGAGGCGGAGTCGAAGGCCAGCGGATCACGCTTCAACCCAAACATCTGATCAAGGAGATCGCCAAACTTCTCGCCGAAACCTTTCCCAAAAACATAACGATCAAACACTCGCTGCCGCCCGACCTGGCGACCATCAGCGGCGACCCAACGCAGTTGCACCAGGCGCTGATGAACCTCTGCGTCAACGCCCGCGACGCGATGCCAGAGGGCGGCGCGCTGACCATCGCGGCGGAGACCGTCTTCTTCGACGAGCATTACGCGCGAATGAATCACGAAGCCAGGCCGGGGCCGTATGCGCTCATCAGCGTCACGGACACGGGCACGGGAATCCCGCCGGGAGTTCTGGATCGAATCTTCGACCCGTTCTTCACCACGAAAGAACAGGGCAAGGGCACGGGGCTTGGGCTTTCGACCGTGCAAGGCATAGTGAAAAGCCACGGCGGGTTCGTCAACGTCTACAGCGAGCCAGGCCGGGGGACCCAATTCAGAATCTACCTTCCGGCCATCGCCTCGGCGCAAACGGCGCAAGCCGCCGCAGCCCTTTCCAATCTGCCCGCCGGTCACGGCGAGACGATTCTGGTGGTGGACGATGAAGCGTCTGTTCGTGAAATCACCAGAACGACTCTGGAAGCATTCGGCTACCGCGTGCTCGTGGCGCGCGAAGGGGCCGAGGCCGTAACGCTTTACACTGCGCATCAGGACGAGATCGAGGCGGTGCTGACCGATATGATGATGCCGCAGATGGACGGCCCGGCAATGATTCGCGAGTTGCAGAAGATCAACCCGCAGGTCAGGATCATCGCCAGCAGCGGGCTGGCTGAAGGCGAGCGGGCCGCGGAAGCCGCCGAGTTGGGCGTCAAGACATTTCTGCCGAAGCCTTACAACGCCGAGAGATTGCTGAAGGCGATTGGTGGTGTGATCGGCGAGGCGATTGGCAAGGAGCGATGAAACTTTTTCCAACCACGAACCTCCGGCATTGGGAACAGGGATTTCCCATTGCCGCAAGTGACCGGGCGCGGCTGACGGCGTCGGGCGACAATTAACCGGATGGATCAATGACGCATCACGGAATATCGAATGCGGCGGCTCAGGCTCTTCTGCAACAACATGGGCCGAACGCTTTGCCGGAGCAGCCGCCTACCCCGCTGTGGCGGCGTTTCGCGCGACAGTTCCAAAGCCCGCTCATCTACATCCTGCTCTTTGCGCTGGTGGCGGACGCCGCCATCTGGTTCAGCGAAGGCGCGGCGGGATTGCCAGTCGAATCCATTGCCATCGCGATCATTCTGTTGCTCAACGCCGGGCTGGGCGTTTACCAGGAGAGCAAATCCGAAGCGGCGCTCGCAATGCTGAAGGAGATGGCCGCGCCGCTGGTCTGGGCGCTGCGCGAGGGAAGGCTCGTTCATCTGCCGAGCGCGGATTTGGTCCCGGGCGACATCGTGCGCATCGAGGCCGGCGACCGGATTCCCGCCGACGGCGCCCTGGTCGAAGCCGAAGGCGTGATGGTGGATGAATCGGCGCTGACCGGCGAGTCTGTGCCGATTGAAAAAGAGCGCGACCGCGAAGTCTTCAGCGGGACGCTGCTCGTGCGCGGCAAAGGTTATCTCGAGGTCAGCCGCACCGGCGAGCGGAGCGCGATGGGGCGACTGGCGGTGATGATCGGCGAGATCAAAGCTGACCAGACGCCGCTCGAACGCCGGCTGGAAAAATTCGGCGGACAGATCGCGCGCGCTGTGCTCGCGCTGACCGTGCTGATCGCGATTGGCGGCTTGCTCGTCGAAGGGCTGGAGCGCATCGGCCACGTTCTCCTTTTCGCTGTCGCGCTGGCCGTCGCGGCTGTGCCTGAAGGCTTGCCTGCGGTGTTGACGCTGACGCTGGCGCTCGGGGTTGAACGGATGGCGAAGCGACGAGCCGTCGTGCGCCGCTTGAGCGCAGTCGAAGCTCTAGGCTCGGTGACGGTGATTGCGACGGACAAGACCGGCACGCTGACCGAAAACCGCATGTTTGTCAGAGACCTCGATAGCCCCGACGCTGACCGCGCGCTGCGAGCGATGGCGCTGGCCAACGACGCCGAAGACGCGGCGGGCGCGGGCGACCCGCTCGAACTGGCTCTGCTCGAATACGCGAAGCAGCGGGATGTTGATCCTGATTTGCTGAGGCGCGAGCGCCCGCGTCTCAGCTCTTTGCCCTTTGACAGTTCGTACAAGTTCATGCGCGCGACTGTCGAGGAAAACGGCGCGCCGGTGAGCTACCTCAAGGGCGCGCCGGAAACGCTGATCGCGCGCAGTCGCCTCTTAGCCGAAGAGCGTAAAAATTGGGAAGAGAAGGCGGAGGGTTACGCCAGAGAAGGTTTCCGCGTACTGGCGTTCGGGAGCCGCGAGGGTGAGGGCGACGAAGAGATCGAGTTCCTCGGCCTCGCGCTGCTCTGGGATCCGCCGCGACCGGAAGTTCCAGAGGCGATCAGCCGCGCGCAGGATGCAGGCATCCGCGTGGTGATGGTCACGGGCGATCACCCGGCCACGGCGCTGGCCGTCGCCCGCGAAGTGGGAATACCGCCGAGCCGTGTGCTGACCGGTTTGGAGTTGGAGACGATGCCGCCCGAAGCGCTGCGCGATGCGGTCAAAGAGGTGAATGTCTTCGCCCGCGTCGCGCCGGAGCATAAGCTGCGGCTGGTCGAAGCCCTCAAAACCAGCGGCGAGATCGTGGCGATGACCGGCGACGGCGTGAACGACGCGCCCGCGCTCAAACGCTCGGACGTCGGCGTGGCGATGGGCGAGCGTGGCAGCGACGTCTCGCGAGAGGTCGCCGACCTGGCGCTGATGGATGACAACTTCGCCACCATCGTCGCGGCCATCGAGGAAGGCCGCAACATCTACGAGAACATCCAGAAGTTCATCCGCTTTCTCTTCTCGACCAACCTGGCCGAGGTATTGATCGTGGTCGGCGGCGCGTTCGGCGCGGCGCTGATGGGATTGCGTGACGAGACGGGCGCGATCCTGCTGCCGCTGACCGCCGTCCAACTGCTCTGGGTCAATATCGTCACGGACGGCCCGCCAGCGCTGGCCTTGGGGCTGGATCAGGATCCGGGCGTGATGCGTGAGCGGCCCCGCGACCCGCAAGCGCCGCTGCTCGACCGCGAATCGCTCCGGTTCATCCTGACGACCGGTTGCATCAAGGCGGCGATTGGCGGCGCGCTGCTCGTCGCCATGCCGCTCATCGGCTTCACGCTGCTCGAAACGCGCACGGCCATCTTTCTGCATGCGACCATCGGGCAATTGTTTTATGCCTATCCGGCGCGCCGGATCAACGCGCCGCCGCAATTCAACGGCGCGCTGCATCTGGCCGTCGTTCTGGGGATCGGACTGCAACTGTTGACGGTGTTGCTGCCGGGTTTGCGCACGCTGCTCGGTCTGGAGCCGCTCACGCTGGAACTGCTGACGCTGGTCGCGGGAGCGGTACTGCTGACCTGGGGCGCGGCTGAAATTTACAGCCGCATCGCGCTCTCATCGCATCACGCGCGGGAGAATGCAGCCTGACATTGAAAGAAAGTTTCGCGCCGGTAACGCATGTGGCGACGATAAAATCTGAGGTTGGTAAAAGAGGAGAGGATGAGTCGGCGGAAGCGGAAATGCTGGTGGGCGGAGAGACAACCCGCATCACTTTTTGGGTTGCGCCCGATGGCCGGTTGCGAAAGGTCAGGCTGTTGCGCTGGGGAGACCAGACAGAAGGCGGCGCCTTCGGCTATGCGCCTTTCGGCGGCGAGATGAAGGCGGAACGCAGCTTTGGCGGTTATACCATTCCGTCGCAGATCAGCGCTGGATGGTGGTTCGATACTGATCGCTACTTCGAGTTTTTCCGAGCGGAGATCGAAGAAGCCACATTCAATTTCTCGCCACTGTGTAAATCCTCCCGAGCCGCTACGTAACATTCCTCAATCTCCAGCAATGCGACTTCAAGTACAAAACCATCATCCCCGATGTCGAATTCTGGAAAGGCATGGCGCCCTGCCAGGCGGTGTGTCCGGCCAATACTGGCGCGGGCCGTGACGCGCGGCAATGGGCCAGAGGCGGGCAGGCCTACTTCGTCAGTTCGCCGGAGTTCAAGCCGCCGATGAGCGATCGAAGGCTTATAGCGGTTTGCAGTTGGATGCGGCTTTGTGTCAGGGCAAGTTGATGAGTTTCGGCGAAGCGTTCGACACCGGTTTGAGCGGACGCGCGACCAGCACCGGGCAGGGAGCCTGCCTGAGCACCCGGTCGGTGTTTGAACCGAACAAAGCGCGCATCGCAAAGCCCGCGCCGTGCGCGCCTATGCAGATCAAGTCAATCTCATTCTCTTCGGCATAGCTCAGAATCTCGCGGTAAGGCTGTCCGCTCTTGACCGCATGAAAGACATTACACCACAGGTAGGCTTCGTCCGGGACGGATTGCTTCAATAGCCTGGCCGCGCGCTGGAAATCGCTCTCCATCTCCGGCGGCAGGTCGAGAACTGCCTGCGCCAGCGTGACCGGCAAGGCATGCAGCAGATGCAACTCGGCTTGATATTCCTGCGCGAAAGAGAGCGCCAGTTGCAGCGCCAGTTCGGAATCAATCGAGAAATCGCTGGCGACGAGAATCTTCCGCAAGGCGATTTCGCGCGATGTCAATCCCGCCCATTCGCGTTCGTCCGGGTGAGTGATGAGCACAGGACAGGGCGCTGTGCGACAGACGGCTTCGGCGGTGGAACCGAGCAACGCTGCGGCTACGGGGCGGCGGCGTGAACGCATCACGATCAAGTCCGCGGGCCACTCTGCCGCCGCTTTGTTGATCGCCTCATCAGCATCGCCCCGGAGGATGATGCTTTCGCAGCCGGACGGCAGGCCATCTCCGGCGCCAGCCCATTCTCTGACGGAAGCTTCGACTCGTTCTTTAAGCTCTTCACGCGCCAGACCCTCAACCGACGTTGAGTTGGCGGCGCAGTGACAGACCAACAGCTTCGCCTCATAGGCGCCGGCCAGCGCAATGGCGTAACGCAGCGCCGCGTCAGATTCCGCAGAGAGGTCAGTCGGACAAAGAATGCGTTTGATAGTAATCATCGCGCTTTACGTCGCTGATCTGGCGACGTCCTTCTATGGGAAGACAGGCAACGAGTGTGCCTCGGCGGGAAAAGCCTATTTTTCAATCCCCGAACCAAACCAGATAAGCATTCTTACTCTCGCGGTTGGGATGTTTCCGCAATCACTGGGAAATATTCCGTAGCCTCGGTGGATCTGTGAGTCGCACAACATAGCGGTGAACGAGACTTCACAGCCGGAAGCTTCAACCCTTTCCATAGCGAACGCTGTTCCTGTCGTGGCGATGGAGCGAAAGGAGACTTGACGAGCAGCCTGAAAGCTTTACTGACCCGCCACAACGCCAACGATTACGCGGCGAGCGTGAAAGTCTTCGCGGTGAAGCCGGAAGCCCCACACGCTTCGGTCCCAAACCGAGCGAAATGCCTTTCCTCAATCTCCGTTGCGGAAAGGTTAGGGATTGCCATAGAAGGGTCAGGATTGCGTTTTTCCCACCCGACCCAGGCGCTGCTCTAGCCAGTCGCTTAATCGCTCTCGCGCGGTTTGGGACAGTTGCAGCGCCAAACGAACGAAATCGAAGGTCTCAAAGATTTCAAAGTAACCGCCCGCGTAAGCGATGACGTGGGTGCGGTGTGAGCGCAACTGCTCCAAGGCGATAGCGGCGCGCGTTTTTTCAGCGAAACGCGCCCCGGCGTACGTGTTTGCAAACAAATGATAGAGACTGTAACTGAGCAACACCGTTAGCAAATAGAAGACGGTCTCGCTGTAACGCGTCGAAGTGAGCTTTTGCAGCAGCCAGCCGCCGCTCTTCAGAAGCGCTTCCATTTTTATCTGTGGCCAACGGCGCGGGTCTGGGAAGCCATCACTCCACTGCCGAAGCAGGCCGCTGTTGATGGCAAAGAGCAGGAACTCATCAGTGATTTCTTCGCTTGCCGTATCGAGATGAAAAATCTTGCCCGCCTCAATTCCACGGCGCACGGCCTCGCCATTGCGCCCCCATAGTTTTATTGGTTCCATAACCGCCTCCCTGGCGGTTTGGATATCTTTCTGCTGATTTTGTCAACGCTTGCTCAATCCCTCACCCACCTTTCCGCAACGGAGATTAAGATCATTTGCAATTTCAGTCACGTTTCGTTAACTTTCAGCTACCTTATCGTTTGTGGCCATCAAACGGGATTCACACAAGTTGTCATTGACGCTCCAACACGCGTCAAAAATTCGGGTATACGGTTCAAGTGGGCGCGCGGGCGCGAGAAGTTCGATATCGTGGGAGGTATTGTTATGCGAACTCTGCCGACAAGCTCCGCGCCGCTCGTGGCGCGCGCCTCTTTGTCCCCGGCGCGAATGGTCGTTGTCTGCGGCGATCACGCGTGGACATTGGGCGTGCATCTGGCAGCGCAGATGGCCTGCGAATACAAACGGGTTCTCTATTTGTGCGGCGATAACCGGTTCGACGTTTACGCGGTCGCAAGACTGGTCAGATCGCTCGACGAGAACCAGGAAGAGGCTTTAAGCCGTATACTCGTTGCCCGCGCGTTTACGGCCTACCAACTCGATGAACTGATTCATCGCCTTAGCCCCGAAGAGGCTTTCGGGGTCGTCATCATCTCCGGCGTCTGCACGGCCTTCTACGACGAGGATATTGCGCACAGCGATGCGGCGCGGTTGTTTTATCGCTCGCTGCGGCGGCTCGGCGATCTCTCGCGGGGAGGCCTGACTTTGCTGCTCACCGAGAGCGTGGCGCCGAAAGGCGCCAAACGCGCTTACTTTCTGACCGACCTTTGCCGCGCCTCGAACGTGGTGATGCGGCTGGAAGACGAGCATTCCTTCACGCTCGAACGACGCCGCGATCATTTGAAGCTGGCGGAGTGAATGGGCGTTATCGTCAAACTCTCGACAAAGACTCTTTAAGCTTTGTGCCCCGACCCCCGTGAACTTCTTTGCATCTCGATTGGAGGTGGAATGGGGCGGACTGTCTCTCCATACAGCATAGTTCTGGCCGATCAGCAGAAGCGGTTGAGCAAATTTCGCCGCACGCTGCGACGGCAGGATCAGGAACTCTTCGACGACATCTTCGAGCGCGCTCGATTGCACGTGCAGGCCGGGGTGCAATCGTCCAACCCCGATCCGATGGAGTCAATCTTCATCTCCGTTTTGATCGAGATGCTCAAAGACGCTCGGCATTTGAAAGCCCGAGTGGACGAGCTTGAAAAAGAGCTGCGCAATGCAAAGAAGTGAGATTCCAACGATCCGTGATCCACAACTCCCGATCCGCAATCGCCTGGAGGGCTGGTTGTTCGATGTTGACGAGCTTGGCTCGGCGATAACTCTCTGGATTTATGACGGCGACGGGCGATTACATCGCGTGACCGATGAGCTTCGCCAACCAATCTACGCCTCTGGGGACAAGGCGAAACTCAGGCAACTCGCGACCGATCTGCGCCGGCGCGATCTGGTCGCAGGCGCGCGCTGGGCCGAGAAGATTGAATTCTGGAGCGGCAAAGCAATTGAGGTGATGCAGTTCAACGTAGCCGACTCATCAAACCTGCTGAAGCTACGCGAAGTCGCCACAAAACTCGACCGCGAGGTCACGTTTTACAACCTCGATATTCCGGCGCCGCAACACTACCTCTATCTCAAACACCTTTTCCCACTGTGCCAACTGGCCGCAGAGCTTGATCGGCACGGTAACTTGATTGGAGTCGCCGCGACCAACTCGCCGTGGGATATTGACCATGCCCCGTTGCCACTCAGCGTTATGCGGATGCGCGGTGAACTGATGCGCCCCCTGACCGGTGACAGCAAAATCCTCATTGCGGCGGGAGCCGATGAGTTCATCCTTCGTCCCATCGCGGGAGCGGAAGCGATCAACGCCTTCAACGAAATCATCGAACGGTACGATCCCGATCTAATCCTGAGCGAGCGCGGCGATTCGACCCTGTTTCCCGCGCTGCTGAACGTGGCCAGACGCGAGAAGCTGCAACTGCGGCTTGATCGTGACCGGGTACTCACCGAGCGCAAGATTGAAACTGAAGGCCGCACATATTTCAGCTACGGCAATATCGTTTACAAACCGCCGAGTTATCCGCTCTTCGGCCGCTGGCACATTGACCGCGAGAATTCATTCACGCATCACGAAACCGGAATGGAAGGATTGCTGGAACTGGCCCGGCTCAGCCGGGTACCTTTGCAAAAAATGAGTCGCATTAGCCCGGGAGCCGCCATGACCTCGATGCAAATGTACCGCGCGATCACTGACGGCATTCTGGTCCCCTGGCGCAAGAGCGAGCCGGAAAAGCCCAAGACCGCGTTGCAACTATTGACCGTGGATAAGGGCGGATTGACCTACCAACCGCCAGTTGGCGAGCACGAAGACGTTATCGAGATAGATTTCGTCTCAATGTATCCATCTTTGATGGTTACGCGCAACATATCGCCTGAAACCGTGCTGTGCTCTTGCTGTGAAAACATCGCGGTGCCCGAAGCCGGATACAACATCTGCGAGAAGCGGCGCGGCTTGATCCCGCTCACGCTCGAACCGCTGATCGAGCGGCGAAACCGGCTCAAACAACTTATGAAAAGCGCCGATGAGCGGACGCACGCGATTTACGACGCGCGGCGCGGCGCAATCAAATGGATGCTGGTGACGGCCTTCGGGTACATGGGCTACAAGGGCGCCCGTTTCGGCCGCATCGAAGCGCACGAAGGGGTGACCTCCTGGGGGCGAGAAACGCTGTTGCGGGCGAAAGAGATTGCAGAAGACGCAGGTTACGAGATGCTTCATGCGCTGACTGACAGTTTGTGGATCAGGAAAGCCGGCGCGAGTGAAGAAGAGTTGCTCAATCTCTGCGAAATGATCACGCGCGAAACCGGAATCGAGATGAGCCTGGAAGGAGTTTACCACTGGCTGGTATTCACGCCGTCGAAGATAAAATCCTCACGCCCGGTCGCAGCGAGATTTTACGGCGTGTTCACCGACGGACAGATGAAGATTCGCGGTCTGGCCTGTCGGCGACACGACACGCCGGAATTTATCAAACAGGCTCAGGAGCAGATGCTCGCCGTCTTAGCAAAGGCCCACAGCCTTGAAGAATTGCAACGACAACGACAGGAAGCGAAACGACTCTATGGTGATTATCTTGCCAGGCTCAAAAGCGGAAAGGTTGATCCCAGGCTTCTGATCATCGAACAGGTAATGAGCCGCGAGATTGAAGACTATTCGGTCGAAACGCGCGCGTCATTGGCCGCGCGCGAATTGATCGCCGACGGCGTAAATGTGCATCCCGGTGAAAAGATCGGTTACGTCATCACGAATTCAAAGGCGAAAAAGAAAGCTGAAAGAGTCACCACCACTAACCGAAACGCAACGATCAACTACGACCGGCAGGAGTACTGCAACCGGCTCACACTCGCCGCCAGGGAGATTGGCGTTGTCAGCGATGACGATTCTCCCGAAGAGGCCGATGATGAATTCCCCCCTCTGCTGCGATTGATGAATCCGCACTCGGATTGCGGACAGCGAGAGAAATGATGATGCGCGGATATGGTGAGTGATTCTGGCACTCTGATTTGGCCCATTTCGGCGCCCTGATTTGGCCCACCTTGTCCCTGGAATCTGCGCCCACTTGACTCAAGAATCCTCAGTCAAGGAGGCGCCCTAATGACGAGGAGAAACAAGGTGGAGCTCTTTGAACAGATCAGACGAGAGTATGAATTCGGCGTCGGCACGATCGCCGGCGTCGCAAAGAAGTTCGGCGTGCATCGGCGGATGGTGCGGCAGGCCATTGAGAACGCCCTTCCGCCTTCTCGTAAATCGCCGCAGCGAAACAGTCCTGCGCTCGACCCGGTGCGCGACTTCATTGATCAGATTTTGACCGAGGATCAGAAGGCTCCGCGCAAACAGCGGCATACTGCGCATCGCATCTACGCGCGGTTGGAAAAGGAGCGCTCCGGCCATCCCATCGCCGAGCGCACTGTTCGTGAGTATGTACAGTTCTGGAAGCTCGCTCACGGCAAGGCTCGCGGCGAGATTTTCATTCCGCAAGCCTATGATCCCGGGCTCCAGGCGCAGGTTGATTGGTATGAGGCTGTGGCTGAAATCAACGGGGAGCGGCTCAAGCTCCAGGTCTTCTCACTGCGCAGTATGTGGAGCGGGGCGGCCTTTCATCAGGCCTACCTGCACGCGACGCAGCAGGCCTTTCTCGCCGCGCATCAGGAGGCATTCCATTATTTCGGGGGCGTCTTTCACGAGTTGCGGTACGACAACCTGACGACCGCCGTCAAGAAAATCCTGCGCGGGAGACGGCGCGAAGAGACAGATCGGTTCATCGCCTTCCGCTCGCATTGGCAGTTCGACGCCTCCTTCTGCACGCCGGGCAAAGGGCACGAGAAGGGCGGCGTTGAAGGCGAGGTCGGATACTTTCGCCGCAATCATCTCGTGCCCGTGCCACAAGCCTCTTCGCTCGCGGCGTTAAATGAGTCGCTGCTGGAAGGTTGCCGCAAAGACCTCTCGCGCGTGATCGGCGAACGCGAGAAGACGGCCGGAGAGATGCTGGCGATTGAACAGCCGCGGTTGTTGCCATTACAGAGCGAAGACTTCGAATTGGCGGAAGATCATTTCCGAAGAGTGAACGACAAGGGCTGCGTGCAGGCGGGGACCAACTTCTACTCGACGCCACTGCGAGCGGGAGTTGAAGCTCGCGTGCGTGTTCTGCCCTCGAGAGTCGAGATTCATCATCAGGGCCGACTGGTGGCCGAGCATCAGCGCTGTTACGGCCGCCGCAAACAGATTCTGGAGTTGGAGCATTACCTGGACGCGCTCGAACGCAAGCCTGGAGCGTTCTCCGGTTCCAAGCCCTTGCGGCAATGGCGCGAGGACGGCCGATGGAGCGCCGCTTACGACCAGTTCTGGAGCGGATTGCAATCGCGTCACGGCGAGCAGGACTGCACGCGAATGATGATCGAGTTGCTGCAACTCGGCCGGCAATGTGGCTACGAGCGATTGAGAGCAGCTTTGGAGGAAGCGATCCGAATCGGATCGAGCGACGCCGCGGTGGTTCGGTATCTGCTGACGGCGAAACCGACGTCGCAATCGCCACCACTGGATCCGGGTGAGATCAAGCGGAGTGAGTTCTCGACGCGCCCGCTGCCGGCGCTTGCTGCCTATGATCAGCTGCTGAGCTTGTCGGCGCAGCCATTCGCGAAGGAGGCGGCGCAATGAGTAAAGCTCACAACCTGACCGTGGCGACGATTCAAGAGCATTGCCGTGGCTTGCGGTTGCCGACCGTCGCGGCGCAAAGCGAGAGGCTGGCGGCGGAGGCGGCGCGGACCAATCAATCGCATTTGAACTACCTGGTGGAGCTGCTCGGCGTCGAGTTGGAGGAACGCGAACGCCACACGATCGAGCGCCGGATCAAAGAGGCGCGGCTGCCGCGAATGAAGACGCTGGAGGAGTTCGATTTCTCAGCGGCCTCGCACATTTCGGCCAGGCAGATTCACGCGCTGGCCGAAGGCTCGTATCTGGAGCGCGCCGAACCGGTGATCCTGATCGGGGATTCGGGCACGGGAAAAACTCACCTCGCGAGCGGGCTGTGCCTGGCGGCCTGCAAGCAGAAGAGGCGGGCGCGATTCGTGACGGCGACGGGTCTGATCAACGAGTTGGTGGAAGCGCAACAGCACAACCTGCTGAGCCGGGCGTTGCAGAGGTGGACGCGTTACGACCTGATCGTGCTGGACGAGGTGGGCTATGTGCCGTTCGCGCAAGTCGGAGCCGAACTGCTCTTTCAAGTGATCAGCGAGCGAGCGGAACGGGCGACGCTGATCATCACGACGAACCTGCCGTTCTCGGAATGGACGCAAGTCTTCCCGAGCGCGCGACTATGCAAAGCGCTGCTGGATCGGATCACCGACCGCGCCCACATCATCGAGACCGGAACGGAAAGCTACCGCTTCAAGCGAACGGTGGC
Organism: Acidobacteriota bacterium; assembly: GCA_022072205.1. Taxonomy (GTDB): domain Bacteria; phylum Acidobacteriota; class Blastocatellia; order RBC074; family RBC074; genus JAJVID01. Next base: position 1,225 of record JAJVID010000004.1, on the reverse strand, counting down.
AGGGAAAAAGAAGGCCAAAGAATAGTACGAAGCAAGAAACAGACAACCGAAGTTGAAACAGGTGTCAATGTTGAGGTGGGCCAAATCAAGGCGCCGAAATGGGCCAGATCAAGTTGCCAAAATCAATGGTGAGAAGTGATGCCGCGTAATATGATTGCGCGCGATGAAGCTTCGAGACCTGACCAACCTCATTATGCCTCAACGGCGTGCGCCACAAACCTGTGAAGCTTGTGGAGAAGCGTTTATCTGCGGCGCATCGCTCACCGGCTGCTGGTGTTCCAGCATCAAACTCAGCTTGGAAGTTCGCCAAATACTGCGGGAGCGGTACAAAGACTGCCTTTGCAAAAATTGCTTGGAATCTTTTTCGCGAAATGATGGCCATTCAAGCTAGGCTGATGCTGTCGGGCGGCCTTCAAATCCAACTCAAAAATTCCTCTTTCTTAGCGTGCAGCCGCCATAACCAGATCCCAGCGCTGGAACCGCGAATGACCGCCCCCATTCGCTGGGCTTTCGTTTTTAATGCGCGATGCCGTAATAACCGGCGCGCAAAGAATGCCGCTTCGTATTTATCTACTGCCAAATAGGCCAGGCAGTATCCAGCATGCCCCAACTGGCGGTCGTAGAAATCTTCATCACGCGTCAGGAAGGTTGGCTGGCGCAGGCTATGCAACAGAGGAATGATCTCTTCGTCCTGCAAACCTTTGTGGCCGATGTCAACCCCAATCTGTTTTACGCGGATGCCCCAACTCTCCAGCAGCAGTCTTTGGCTCCTCGGAATGTTTTCATCAAGAATATTCAAGCTGCGGTCTGCTCCAGAACAAATTCGTCAGCGTGTCTGAGCAACGCCTGGCTGGCCAACTGCACAGCCTCTTTGATGGCCTCAAAGCTCACGCTCTCATTCCATTCTTCTACGATCATCTCCCACGCCATACCGCTGGCGACTTGTTCGAGCACATCAGCGACCAGCACCCGCGTGCCACGAAATGTCGGTTTGCCGTGACAGATTTTTGGATCAGCCACGATGTAACGTCCCAAGAGATGAGGCTTCTGTTCTATCTCCATTTGCTTCTCTCCTTTTTGATCAATCGCATAGTCTCACTACTGCTGCTGTGTCACAAAATCTTTCAATTTCCTAGGAAATCCGATGGTATAGGGTGATGAAAAATCACCCTCCATCGCTTTTGACCCGCGAAGAGCGGTTTGAAAATTATCTTTCTTTGTTGAG
>JAJVID010000128.1:72947-82103 GCA_022072205.1 Acidobacteriota bacterium | reverse complement strand
AAAAGAAGCGACTGAGCTTGGCGTCGCCGCTCACGCGGTTGATAAGCTGCCCGAAGTCGCGCAACACGCGCTGTCCGTGCCGCGCATCGCGCTGGTCCACACGTGGACGAACACGCAGAACGAAGGCTGGTATCGAATCGAATTTGATCGGCTGGGCATTCCCTACAGCTACATTTCAGACCACGTCATCCGCGACACGGCGAACCTGCGCGAGAAATACGACGTGATCATCTGGGGGCCGGTCGGCGGCTCGGCGCAATCAATCGTGCGCGGCGTGCCGAAACGCAGCGACACCGAAGCGCCGATCCCGTGGCAGAAATCCGACATCACGCCGAATATGGGCCAATCGCCCGACACCACCGCCGATATGCGCGGCGGGATGGGCGTCACGGGCGTGGCCAACCTGCAACGCTTCATCGAATCGGGCGGGCTGTTCGTAACCATCGGCGGCAACGCTTCAATCCCGATTGATTTCGGAATCACCGAAGGCGTTTCGATTCAGGAGTCGCGGCAATTGATGGCGCGCGGTTCGATCTTCAACGCCACGTTCGCTGATCGAAAGAGTCCGATAGCTTACGGCTACGACGAAAAGCTTGCGGTCTATTTCAATCAGGCGCCGTTGATTCAGGCCGGCGGGGGTGGCGGATTCGGCGGCGGTGGCGGCGGATTCAATCCGTTTGGCCAGCAGCAGGGGCGTCCCAGCGGTCGCGGCGGTTTGAACGACCCCGATATTCCGCAAGGCCGTCCGCCGTTTATTGCGCCTCCGGCTCAACCCAGCCCCGACGGCATTCCAGAAGAATTCCGCACGCAACTCGCCGGACAATTGCCTTCGGCTGAAATGCGCCCGCGGATCGTTTTGCGATTCGCCACCGATGAAAAAAATCTGCTGGTGAGCGGAATGCTCGCGGGCGGATCGGAACTGGCCGGCAAGCCCGCCGTGATTGACGTGCCCGTCGGCAAAGGCCACGTCGTGATGTTCGCCAACAACCCGATGTGGCGGCATCAAACGCATGGCAGTTTCTCGCTGCTGTTCAACGCGGCGCTGAACTACGACCATCTGAGCGTCGGGCGCGCTGCGACTCCACGTCGCGGGCAACCGCAAGCTGGTCAAAACGGCGACGATCAATAATCGGGCGGTCAAATATCAATCACGAAACAAAGAGGGGCGGTCGTCAGGCCGCCTCTTTTGCATGACAGCGCTCGCGCGAACACAGTAAAATCCGCCGTCCTTTATTCATTCGTCATTTTGTTGTCGCTGAATTTGCCATACCTCTTGCGCCGCCGTCGTAACGCAAGAGAGGGGAGCATCGAGCAAGAGACTTGGCCGGTCTCTTCCCCGTGTTGCGCCGCCCGTGAGCGAAGCGCAATCGGATTGAACCTGAGACTCAATCCGCCCCCCTGACCGCGCCGTGAAATCGCTTCGCGCGCAGCGGCCTGCCCGGTAAAACGAAAAATCGTCTGAAAAACTGCCACGCCTGCGCGCCTTTTTTTGATTCGTCAAAACCGCCGGCGCGCGGGCGGCCCATATTTGGAGAGTTGTTTGCGATGGCTACCGAATCGCTTTCCATTGCCGAAGTTACGCAACTGCTGCGCGCGTGGGGCGCAGGAGACCGTGCGGCGCTCGAACGCCTGGTCCCGCTGGTGGACGCAGAGTTGCGCGGCCTAGCCGGGCATTACATGCGCGGTCAGGCTCCCGGCCACGCCCTGCAAACCACCGCGCTGGTCAACGAAGCCTGGTTGAAGCTGATTGACTGGCAAAACACAGGCTGGCAAAACCGCGCGCACTTTTTCGGAATCGCGGCGCAGTTGATGCGGCAGATTCTGGTTGACGAAGCCCGTCGCCGCCGAGCCGGGAAACACGGCGGCAATGCGGTGCGGGTTTCAATGGGCGCCGCTGAATCGTTGGCGAAGCGAAAAGATCATGAGTTACTGGCGCTGGATGACGCGTTGAAGGCGCTGGCCGAGTTTGACGAACGCCGCTGTCGAATCGTCGAGTTGCGCTTCTTTGGCGGATTGAGCGTGGATGAAACCGCCGAGGCGCTCCAGGTCTCGCCACGCACCGTCGCGCGCGAGTGGCGGCTGGCGCAGGCGTGGTTGTACCGGGAATTGAGCGGCAAGGAGGATGGCGAAAAATGAACGGAGGCAAAATGGACAACGGACGTTGGCGAGAAGTTGAAAGGATATTCGACGCGGCGCTCGAAGTGGACGACGCCGGACGCGCAGCATTTCTGGCCGGCGCCTGCGCGGGCGACGAAGCGCTGCGCCGCGAGGTCGAATCGTTGCTGGCCGTGGATAACAAGGCGCAGGGCTTTCTCGACGCAGCGGCGGCGCGCCTGGTCCGGCCCGAACAAGCGCGCGTTCTCCTCTCCGCCACCACGGTCGCGGAATCGGCGCAGCGGATCGGCTCGTACCGGTTGATCCGCGAAATCGCGCGCGGAGGCATGGGCGCGGTCTGGCTGGCCGAACGCGCCGACGATCAATTCCACCAACAGGTCGCCATCAAGCTGCTCAAAGCCGAGGCCGCGAGCGAGGAGCTGCTGAACCGTTTCCGCCACGAACGGCAGGTGCTGGCCGGACTGAATCACCCGCAGATTGCGCGGCTGCTCGACGGCGGCGCGACCGAAGATGGGCGGCCTTACTTCGTGATGGAATATATCGAAGGGGAGCCGCTGGACGAATACTGCGCGCGGCTCCAGCTTTCGCTCAACGAACGCTTGCAACTCTTCCGGCAGGTCTGCGCCGCCGTCCATTACGCGCATCAGAACCTGGTGATTCACCGCGACCTCAAACCCGGCAACATTCTGGTCACCGCCGAAGGCGAGCCGAAGCTGCTCGATTTCGGCATCGCCAAAGTGTTGCAGCCCGACCTCACGCAGGATTCGATTATGGGCAGCACGCTGACCGGCATGCATCCGATGACGCCCGCTTACGCCAGCCCCGAACAGACGCGCGGCGAGAAGCTGACGACGGCGAGCGATGTTTACAGCCTGGGCGTCGTGCTTTACGAACTGCTGACCGGCCACACGCCCTATCAACTCAAAGACAACACCTTCGGCGAACTGGTCAAAGCCATCTGCGAACAGGAACCCATCAAGCCCAGTATCGCCGTCACGCAAAGCCATCCGTCCCACGACGAGGCGCAAACCCCGTCAATCCGCAATCCGCAATCCGCCCCCCGCAATCTGAAAGGCGACGTGGACAGCATTGCGCTGATGGCGCTGCGCAAAGAGCCGAACGCCCGCTACAGTTCGGTCGAACAGTTCAGCGAAGACATTCGGCGTTACCTCGAAGGGCTGCCGACGATCGCGCGCAAAGGCACGTTCAGCTATCGCGCGGCGAAATACCTGCGCCGCAACCGAATCCAGGTTGCGGCTACGGTGTTGATTCTGTTGTCATTGCTTGCTGGTATCTTTGCGACATTGCGCCAAGCCCGCATCGCCGTCGCCGCCCAACATCACGCGGAAACTCAACGCCAGCGAGCCGAAGCTGCTTTGCTGTCCGCCGAAGACCGCCGCCAACAAGCCGAAGCCTCGCGCAGCGAAGCTGACCAGCAACGCGGGGAAGCCGAAGCTCAACGCGAATTGGCAAATGAGCAACGCGCCTTTGCCGACAGCCAGCGTCAGCGCGCTGAAACTCAGGAGCTATCAAATCGCCAATTGCTGTACACTTCACGCATCGGTTTGGCACATCAGGCGTGGGAAAATAGCAATATTGAACGGATGCGTGAATTACTGGATTTTTACTTGCCGCAAGCAAACGAGCCGGATTTTCGCAGGTTTGAGTGGTATTACCTCTGGCGGCTGTGTCATCGGGAAGAAAAAACAATCACGGGAGGAGATTTCCGGGGGGTAGCGTATTCGCCTGATGGAAAGTCGCTGCTGACGCTCGCAATTACTCGCAGCAACGGCGCGAATGTCGCTGAAGTTGTTTTTCGTGACGCTACCTCCTGGCAGGTCTTATCCTCGCAGCGATACACGACCAGCCACGGTGCGGTGGCTGTCTCACGCAATGCCGACAAAGTTGTTGTTGGTCTTGGCTTGGAAGGCATCCGAGTTTTCTCTTTTTCAGATTACAAAGAGCGTTTACAGATTCGTGGGTTGACGTTCGTGAGTAATGTCGCAATTTCTCCTTCCGGCAAAATGATCGCGGCGGGTTTCGGGAGCGGCAAGGTTCAGCTTTTGGATGCGGAAACCGGAAAGGAGATTCGCATACTGGCTGGGCATCAGCAATATCTGACCACGCTTGCCTTTTCATCAGACGAACAAACGTTAGCCTCGGGAAGTTTTGACGAAACGGTTCGGCTTTGGGACGTGCGGACAGGAAAGGAAAGCAGATCGCTGAAACAAAGCAGATCGGTTCCGAATTCTGTAACGTTTACGCCAGATGATAAAACGGTTATCGCGGTCTGCAATTCAGAATTGAAAGCCTGGGAAACGGCAACAGGCAAAGAAATCGCCAGCCGTTCCATTGCCCCGGGTCGGCCTGTGTTAGCTCTTTCGCCGGACGGCAAAACGCTGGCAACGGTGGATGTCCAACCTGTGATCCGGCTATGGGACACACAAACCTGGGCGGAAAAAGCAGCAATTAAAGGTCACGGTAACGTCGTTCGGTCATTGGCTTTCAGTCCTGATGGAATGCACTTGGCATCAGGGAGTCTGGATCAGACTGCCCGCATCTGGAATCTGAGCCGTAACATGAACGATGTAATTAAGTTGACAGACCCTGATACCCCGTCAGGTTTTTCTAAAGCGCTCTTCACTCCCGACGGGCAAAAAATCATTTCTGCGAAATCACGTGCAGGTCTGGCTTCGATCTGGGACAGTATTTCTGGTCGCAAACTGTTTGACCTCAGGGGGCATACGAAACCTGCGAACGTCAGCAACTTTTCCCTTGAATTGGCTGTTTCTTCAGATAGCCGATTCATTGCAACTGGTGGTGCGGATAGTCTGGTGAAAATTTGGGATGCGGAAACAGGACGTGAAATCATCATGCTCAGCGATCTGCCGGATCGCTCAACAGCACTTGCGTTCTCACTAGACAATCATTTCCTTGCCGTAGGAACTGACCAAGCGGCTCGCATCTATGACCTTGCGCAGTGGCGCGTGGCAATTACGATACCTGTTCCTCAGGGGGTGAATGCGCTTTGTTTTCTTTCTGATGGCAAAACTCTGGTGACAGCAGGTCGTGACGGCATTATTCACTTCTGGAAAATTGCAACCGGACTGGAACTACGAAGGATTCAATCTGGTCAGGATCAACTTTTCACCATGACCCTCTCTGCTCGCGATCAGTACCTTGCGACCGGATCACTGGATAACACGGCTGCGATATGGGACGTTCAGACAGGAAATCGGGTCTGGCTGCTGAAAGGACATTCGTCCAAGATCAATAGGGTTAGTTTTTCACCTGACGGCAACCGACTGGCCACCTCCAGTAATGATTACACCGTGAAACTATGGGACCTGACAACAGGGCAGGAAATGCTCACATTCAAGGAGGGCGGAGGTTGCTCTGTACACTTCTCGCCAGATGGTAGGCAATTGCTATCAGCTTGCGGAAACAATCTCACGATCTGGCCTGCTGCGACGGAACGGGAAGTGCAGGTTCGCGCCAAAGCCGGGAATCGTCATTTGCGCGCGAATGTGACTGCCGATGAGGAAGAGCGTGCACACTAGGAACGGGAGATGCTGTAATCGAATGGTTATTGCTTCGCGCTGCGCCGTCGCCGAATCTCTTGCAAAAGGCGCTCGGCTTCTGCCTGGAGCTGTCCGCCCAATTCGCGGCAGCGGGTAAAATCTCCTTCCGCCGCTTCCAGCCGATTTAAGCTCAGATGGACAAAGCCGCGTTTGCACCACGCTTCGGCGAGTTGTGGATCGAGTTGAACCGCTTGGTTCAAATCTGCCAGCGCGCGTTCGAGTTTTCCTTCTGCCAACCAGACCGCGCTACGGCTGCACAGCAGATACGTTTGTTGCGGAGCAAGAGCAATGGCCTGGTTGAAATCGGCTAGCGCCCTGGTTGTGTCTCCCTTTCGCAACCAGATATTGCCGCGCGTATTCAGCGCGACGATGTTTCGCGGATCAATTTTCAAGGCTTGTTGACAATCGCCCAGGGCGCCGTCGAAATCCTTCTGCAACATTCGCACGTCACAGCGGCCTGCCCACGACTCGGCATCGCGCGAATCCAGGCTGATGGCGCGAGAATAATCGCTCAGCGCCGCCTCGTAATTGCGGTTGTAATGCTGCGCGATGGCGCGATTGAACCAGGCTCTGACATCCAGCGAATTGAGGGCGATGATTTGATCGAAGTCCCGGATGGCCGCGCCGTACTTTTCCTGCCTGATAAACAAAGCGCCCCGGTTGAGATATGCCTCGATGTTTCGTGGGCTGAGTTGCAATGCTTTGTTGTAATCGCTGAGCGCGCCATCATCATCCCCCTTGCGTTCGCGCGCTATGCCGCGATTGAAATACGCCTGATCAAGCTGTGGGTCGAACGAGAGCGCGAAGGAGTAATCCTCAATGGCTTTTTCAATCTCGCCCTTCTTGAGCCATTGATTGCCGCGTTCGAGATACGAATTAGCCGATTCACGGCGAGAGCTTTGAGCAACTCCGCTGGCAGCCAGGCCAAGCAACAATCCAACGGCCAACAAACACGAAACTGCTTTCCGTTTTTTCATGGCGGCAGATTCCTTTCCGCCATCGCTTCTTCCCCAACCGGACAGACCTTTCCCCGAGGCTCACGCACGGGAGCCGCTCGCGAAGCGTCTTCGGGGTGAAATCGCGTGGCTGTCAGGAAAAACGAAATTGGCTGGCGGAAACTGCCACGCGCGGAGAATTTTTATGCTGGGAGTGTTCGACAGACGCAACCGCGCCGCCATTCACGGTCGCGCTGAATTGGATGGCGGAGGCAAAGAAGTGATGTGGAGCGCGACGGTCTCGCCGCGCTCCACAGGTAACCGCATGCTTCACATGCTTTTCACCCGCTCCTTCAACAGTTCTTCCCCGTGCGCGAACAGTTCTTCCTGGGAAAGTTTCCCCGCGTCGAAGTCGGCCAGGATGGACCGTTGGGCCAGGTATTCCTTGTTCCGAATGCCGGCTTTGCTCTGTAACATTCGCCAGGCCTTGCGGCGTTCGACGCAGAAGAGCGTCAGTTGCCGCGAGATCGAGCGGTACTCAATCTCGCCGTTCGGCCCGGGCAGCTTGATGTAAACGCCGAAGTCGGGCACGTAGGAGCGATGATCCGCGCGCAGGTAGCGGCGATAGACCACGTCCTGCTGCGTGATGCGCGCCAGCATGTTATCGAGCGAGATCAGCTTGGCCGCGTCTTCGGCGCTGATCTTCTTCAAATGGTTGCGGAAGCGCGCTTCGGTCGCGCACCAGTGGGCCACGGTGTAGCGGTAAGGCTCGTTGCTGCCTTTGATCTTGGCCTCGTACCAGTCGAGTTCGATGGAAGGATTGCCCTTGAGATCGAGGGCTTCCTGATACGTCTCGCCGAGTCGCGGGTTGAAGACAAACTCCGGCGCGCCGCGCGAATCGCGCACGCGCTGGGCCTCTGTCAGAGCCATATCGTCAGCCACGCCGTGTTCCGGTTGGCAGGTCGTGAAGCATTGCAGGAAGGCCGTGCCGCGATATTCCAGACCATCCAGGATCGCCTTGTAAAGACGCGGCGCGTTGGCGATGGAAATCTGCGCGACGAAAGGCGAGCCGTGGCCAGCCAGGAAGGTTTCGGCGACTGTCTTCTTCTCGGTGTTCTTGCCCTGCGAAGCCGCGCCGAACACGTTCATGTCGTTGCCGCCCAGCATCGGCGTCGAATCGGAATTCTGTCCGCCGGTGTTGGAGTAGACCTGCGTGTCGAGCATCACCGATTTGACGTTGGGACGGTTCTGCAACATGACCTTCGACATATTTTGATAGCCGATGTCGCCCATGCCGCCGTCGCCGCCCACTACCCAGACCTTCGGCAATTCCAAAATCTCCTGGTCGGTCATCAGTGTGTCGCTGAAATGCGCGTATTCATAGTATTCGCGCGCAGTGATGACGGACCCGATTGCGGATTGCGGATTGCGGATTGCGGATTTGCTCTGTCCTCCAGTCTCCGCATCTCGCGCGTTTCCGTCCTCTTCATTCCGCAATCCGCAATCCACAATCCGCAATCCGAGCAGGGCGTCCGTCAGCCGTTCGGGTATCACCGAGCGACGGCCATGATCCACGATGAAGCTCTCGCCGAGCAGCCAGCCCACCGTGATGCCGTCCTGGAAGAGCGAATTCATCCACGGATAAGGATGCGGATTGTTCGGCGGCGTCGAACCGTAAACCGTGTTGCAGCCCGTATGAGCCGCCATCGCCATCACCGCCTGGCCGTTGGCGAGGCGTCCATCCACCGATTGCAATTGTTTGTGGTTGAACGCTTCCTGTCGCAGAACCGCGCTCAAGGCCGCCACGATGTCGGCGTCTGAAATCGGCCCGTGCGCGGCGATGCGGGCGCGAGTGTCCTTTTCATCTTCGCCGCCGAGACCCATCACGATATGAGCGACGGCCTGGTGGAAGAGTTCGTACTCCGATTGATTGCGCTCTTTCAGTTCGGCCAACTTCCGCGTTCCGAGTTGTTCAAGCTGCGCAGCCTTGGCGATAAAACGATCGGCTTTGGCGTGATAAATCGGACGCATATACGCCTCGGTCACGGCGACGATTGAACGCAGGATGCTCTTTTCGCCGCAACCGGCGCAGGCGCCGTCGCCCGACACCAGCGCGTCGTAGTTGCGGCGCACCATCAGCATGTTGCGCAAGGTCGCGGTCTTTGAATCCTGCGGGCTTGCGTCGTTGTAAAGGCCCAGATACTTTTGCGGCGTGTCGGGCAACAGGTTCAGGAATGCGGTGCCGGTCTCGTGTTCGGCGTTGACCTCTTCGGTCTCCTGAACCATGCGCAAAGCCTGATGCTCGCCGCAGGCCGTCACACAGGCCGCGCAGCCCTTGCACAAATCCGAGACGAAGATCGAAAACACGCCGCCGCCGCCGGGTTGTTTCCTCTCCGGCGTGGCGAAGATCGCGTTCACCTTCTGATAAGCCATCGGGATTTTGGCGATGACATCGAATAGCTCCTGCCTGGCTGCGACGGAAAAACCATCCACATCGTTGATCACCTGCTGGATGAGTTGCGGCA
>JAJVID010000128.1:48100-72847 GCA_022072205.1 Acidobacteriota bacterium | reverse complement strand
GTGGCGAAGATCGCGTTCACCTTCTGATAAGCCATCGGGATTTTGGCGATGACATCGAATAGCTCCTGCCTGGCTGCGACGGAAAAACCATCCACATCGTTGATCACCTGCTGGATGAGTTGCGGCAACGGCGGCCCGCCCGTCTTCAAGCCCTCGCGCATCAGCGCGCGCGTGCGGCTTTCGATTTCGGGCAGGAGTTTCAACATCTTCTGGCGTTCGCTTGCGTCGGTGACGTAATGGGTGATGGCCGTCCGCAGCAGCGTTTCGAGGTCTTGCGAACAGTTGGGCAGCGCTGTGTCGGGGCAAACCGCGATGCATTCCATGCATTGCGTGCAGTTTTCGGGAATGAAGAGCGGGGTTTCGCGCCGGGCCACATACTTCGACGCCGCGTCGCCGCTGGCCGCCGCCATCACGCCCAGCGCCGCCAGAGGCGATGCGGGTTGATCATAGCCGAAGCCGGCGCGGAACAGACCGTCGAAAGCCGCGACCTGCGCGTAAGGCGTGCGCTCCATCTGTCCCGCAGGCCGCGCGTGCGAGCGGCAGCCCACGCCACATCCGGTCGCCGCCGATCCCGGCGCTGACTCATCGAGCGTCGGCAGCAACGCCTGCCCACGCAGACTGGAACGGTCGGGCGCCTCCAAAGCGCCGATGTTGATTTCGCGCACGCGCTCGAAGCCCTGCGTCATAACCTCCATGTTCGAGGCCACGACCGCCTCGCCCATGCGGCTGAATTTCCTGACGTATTGTTTATGAACGACCTCGCGGAATTGCTCGTGGCTGATGCCGAACTCTTCGAGCAGCCCCGAAACGGCGAAGAACGCGCCGAGGAAAGCGTTGCCCTGCATGCGCAGTTGCAGATCGGCGCGGTCGGTCGCTTTGCGCGCAATCTGGAAGCCGGGCAACGTGAAGACGCGGATTTTATGCTCGATGATTTGCTTGCGCGCCCACAGCGGCAGCCGCTCCCACGCCCGTTCGCCCTCCTCTTCGGATTCCCACACCAGGCAGCCGCCTTCGGCCATGCCGTCGAGCGGGTTGGTATGAGTGAAGGCTTTGGGATCGCAGCAGAGCACGACATTGACGTGGCGCAGATCGCAATTCACGCGCACCCGCGCAGGCGCCGCAACCAGGAAATACTGAGTCGGCGCGCCTTTTTTCTCGGAGCCGTATTTCGGATTAGCGCTGATGTGGATGACCTCTTTGGGATTGCCGAATTCGTCCGTCACGCCATCGCGTTCGTAAATAAAGTCGTTGAAATCGCCGATGATCGCGCCGAGGTTTTTGCCCGTAGTGATCGCGCCCCAGCCGCCAATGGAATGGAAGCGCACGGCGATGGCGCCTTCGGGCAGCAACGACGGCGCGTCATCCGACTTCACCTCGTAAGGATGATCTACGCCCAAAACCATAAAAGACGCGCCGTCCTGCGCCCGCTTGCCGTCCTTGCGCGCGCGCGCGCCCGTGGCGAACTCATACGCGCCAATGATGTGCTCCGGCCGAAAATCGCGCGACCCCAGGCCATAGACGCCGGCGAAAAGTCGCGGCGCGCGCTCGATGGAGAGGCGCGGCAGCCCGGCCTCGTGCTGCAAAGCCTTATTCAAAGCCGTGCGAATATCGCGGCCCATGGGATTGTCGCCCGCCATCGGTTCGTCGGTTCGTTCCAGAATGATGACGTTCTTCTTTCCGGCCAGCGCCTGCACAACCGCCGCTTCCGGGAACGGACGGATCACATTAAGGTGCAGCGAGCCGACCTTTGCGCCTCGCCGTTCGCGCAGGTAATCAACAGCGGCTTCGATGTTTTCAGCGGCTGAGCCAAGCGAGACGAAAATCGTGTCAGCGTCTTCGCACAGATAAGGGCTGATCAGGCCATAATAACGGCCCGTGAGCTTGCCGAATTCGTGGTAAGCCTCTTCCAGAAAATCCAGAATCGGTTCGGTGAAGTTATTGCGCCGGGCGACAACGCCCTGCATGTAATGCTCCTGGTTCTGAACCGGACCGAGCAGCACAGGATTCTTCAGATCAATCATCGCCGGCACGCGGCGGCGGCGCGGGCCAAAGAGTCGCCGCTGGCTTTCGGTCGGGCAATCAATGATGTCGTCGGGCGCGCCGAGGAACTGGCGTATGAGTTCGGCCTCGCGCTTGTAGAACGTGCGCTCCAGATGCGTGGTCAGGAAGCCGTCCATCACGTTCATACCGGGCGTCAGGCTGAGTTCGGTCACGCGACGCAAGATCAACGCCTGGTCGGCGGCCTGTTGCGCGTCCTTGCCAAAGACGATGATCCAACCCGTGTCGAGCGCGCCGTAAACGTCATCGTGGCCGCAATGCACATTCAAGGCGTGTTTGGTCAGCGCGCGCGCGCCGACTTCCAAGACCATCGTCGAACATTTGCCGGGAGCGTGATAATACTGTTCGACGCCGTAAACAACACCCTGCCCCGAAGTGTAATTGACCACGCGTTTGCCGCAGACCGAGTGGGCGATGGCCCCACCCTGGGCCGCGTGCTCGCCTTCGGTCTCGATGGCGAGTGTGCTGTGGCCGAAGACATCGAGTTTACCTTCGGCAAACGCCTGATGATACAACTCACCGCCCTCGGTTGAAGGCGTGATGGGATAGAAGACTCCCACCTCGGCAATGCGCGTTTCGGTGTGATAAGAAACCAACTGATTCCCGTTGGCAGTGACTCGGATACCCGGAAATGGAGCTTTGGTCTTCATCGTTAAACACCTTTTCGATGGGGTTGGATACAACGCCAGAGTTATTCGGTTTCAGAGCGTCAGTTGAAGATGAAGACCAGCGCGCGTCCCCACATTCAACCCGTTCTTGCGAGGAGCTTAAGTTGCGGCTCATTATGCGCCCCAATCGCAACGCATTGCAACGAGCGGCTGAGCGCGGCTCGGGTCGCGCTCAACTGATGATTCGACCATTCGAGATTTCGGATCACCGCGTCGAGCGAATGGCTTCCGGCGGGCAAGCCCTAACGCCGGAGGTCCGGAGCTGTGAGCGCCAGTCCACCTGTTTCATGGCGCCAGCCCGATCTTGCGCAGCAAATCCTGAAAGCGCGGGTCGGAGCGCAGCGGATCGAAGCCCGGATCAACCTTGAGGTATTGCAGTTGGAAGTCGTGCGCGGCGTAGGCCCGGCTGAGCGATTGAAACGCGGCTTCCTTCTCGCCCATCGCCGCCAGCAAAATGGCGAACTCGGCGGGCGAGACGTACTCCCCGGAAGTTTGCAAACGCCGGCGGATGGCCTCGGCTTTGGCTCGCGCGCCCGATTTGGCATAAGCCGCGCCCAGGTAGATTTGCAGGTAAGGCGGATTGCCGGCCAGTTTGACCGCCTGCTGATAAGCGGCGATGGCTTCCTGATAGCGGCCTTGCGCCGCGAGGCTCAGCCCAATGTAAAAGTGCGCGCCGGAGTATTCCTGATCCAGTTCGAGCGTCCGGCGGCAAGAGGTGATGGCGCGGTCGTACTGATGGGCATAGTACGACACCTCGCCCACGCCGATGGCGCCGGACAGGGAGACCGGATCCAATTCACGCGCGCGCAAAGCTGCGGCGATGGCCGCCTCCGCCCTCCCGGTCACCACCAGCAAATAAGCGTAGCCGAAATAGGCCCGCGCCATGTTCGGGTTCAATTCAAAGGCGCGCTGGAATTCGCGCGCCGCCGCCGCCCACTCCCAGCGATAAAGTTTGTAGTAAGCCAGCGAGTAGCGCGCTTCGGGCAGGTCGGCGTCCAATCGCAGCGCGCGTTCGGCAGCGTCCAGCGCGCGCGGCAGCGCCTGTTGCGGATCGAGTTCGCCCGCGTTGGCCAGGTTGTGCCAGACGTTCGACAGGTCGGCCCAGGCCAGCGCGTAGTTCGGATCAATGGCGACGGCCTGTTGCAAACATTCGAGCGCCTTCCGCCGGCCTTCGGTCGTTCCCTTGCCGCGAAAAAAACGCCCGCGCAGCACCAACTCGTAAGCCGCCTGATTGCCCGCCTGGCGTTTGGCCAATTGCCGTTCGGCTGCGGCTGTCAGCGGCGCGCGCAATTGTCTGGCCGCCTGCGCGGCCATTTCCGTTTGCAACAGCGGAAGCTCAGCCGCCTGCCGCTCGTATTGCTCGCCCCAGACGCGCTTCAGATCGCGCGCATTGATCAATTCGATATTGATCGCGAGCCGGTCTCCGTTTTGCCGAACGCTGCCCGTGAGCAGCGCTTCGACATCCAGAGCTTTGGCGATTTCGCGCGGATCGGCCTGACTGTTTTTGTACTTGAATGACGAACCGCGCGCGATGACCTTCAGGCCGGGCGATTGCGAAAGGCTGTTGATGAGGCTTTCGGTGACGCCGTCCGCGAGATACTCGGCCTCGCCCGAACCGGCGAAAGGCAGCACGGCAACTGAATTGATCGCCGTCTCGCCGCCCGGCCCCGGTCTGAAAAAGTAAGCCGCGCCCGCCAGCGTCAACAGGATGAACGCCGCACTCGCTCCCAGCCATTGCCATTTGCGCGAGCCGGTTTTCTTTTCCATCCCGCGTTTGAGCGTTTGGAGGTCGGCCAAAAGCTCCGCGCCGTTTGCGTAACGTTCATCGCGGTCTTTGCGCAGCGCCCGATTGACGATGCGTTCCAATTCGCGAGGGATTTCCCTTGCGCCTTCAGCGAGCGGAGCAGGCTCGGCCTTCAAAATCCGCGCGATCACGGCGCTCGCGCTCGCGCCCTCGAACGGCAATCGCCCGGCGAGCATCTCATAAAGCATCGCGCCGAAGCTGAAGATGTCCGTTCGCGCGTCCACCTCTTCGCCGCGCGCCTGCTCCGGCGACATGTAGCTGATCGTGCCCATCACCGTGCCGGGAAGAGTGGATAACGAGGGGTGGGGAGTGGGGAGTGGGGAGTGGGGAGTGGGAAAGAGAGAATAGGAATCGGAAGCGGGAAGTAGTGTATTTTTCCTACTCCCCACTCCCCACTCCCTATTTCCCGTTCCCAGCTTGGCGATGCCGAAATCGAGAACCTTCACCAATCCATCAGGCCGCAGCATCACGTTCTCCGGCTTGATGTCTCGATGGACGATGCCGGCGGAGTGCGCCGCTTTGAGCGCGCCCGCGACTTGAACGGCCACCTCGAGCGCGGCGGCGCAATCGAGGCGCGATTCTTTCATCCGCTCGCGCAACGTGCGGCCTTCGATGAACTCGGCGACGATGAAGCGTAACTCTCCCGCCTCGGTCACTGTTTCGCCGATTTCGTAAATCGTGATGATGTTCGGATGATTGAGCGCGGAGGCGGTCCTCGCTTCACGCTCGAAGCGGCGCGTCCACTCAGCGTCGGCGATGAATTCCGCAGGCAGGAGCTTGATCGCCACCTGCCGCTCCAACCGCTCGTCGCGGGCCAGATAAACTTCGCCCATTCCGCCCCGGCCCAGCAACGAAAGCAAATGATAATGGCTGAGCCGCTCGCCGATCATCGCCCCGTCAGACTCAGCGGCAATCGTCGCCGCCGCTTCCCAGACCGGCGCGTCGAGAAAACCTTCGGCCCGCTCGTGCCCGCCGAGCAATCGTTCGACAGCGCGACACACAGCTTCATCCGCGCCGCAGGCTTCGGCGAGAAACGCGCGACGCTCCGATGGCTGAAGCGCAATGGCGGTGTGAAAGAGCCGCTCGACTTGTTCTTCCTGTTCAGGCGTCATGGCCAATCGAGACTAGCCCGCAAGTTCAACGTAGAGCCAGGCGCGCGCCAGCTTCCAATCGCGCTCCACCGTCGCGTGCGAGATGCCCAGCGCCGCCGCTGTTTCCTCAATCGTCAACCCGCCGAAGAATCGCAACTCAACGATCCGGCTGTGCTGCGGTTTGCGCTCCGCCAGCCGGCGCAGAGCTTCATCGAGCGCGAGCAGATCAACTTCCGGGCGCAGGACGAGCGGTTCGGCGCCGGTCAATGAAACCCGTTCAACCTCGCCGCCCCGCTTGCGCCTTTGCCGCCGGCGCGTGTCGTCCACCAGCAGGTTGCGGATCAGCGTGGCCGCCAGCCCGTAAAATTGCGCGCGGCTCTGCCATTCCATCTGTTGATAATTGACCAGGCGCAGCCAGGCTTCGTGAACAATCGCCGTCGGCTGCAACGTGCGATGCGGCCCCTGCCGCCGCAGATAACGCCGCGCCAGTTTGCGCAACTCGTCGTAAACCAGCGGCGTCAATCGGTCGAGCGCCCCGGCGTCGCCGCCGCTCCATTGCAAGAGTAACTGCGTGATCTCTCCCGCCATCGTCTCCGCCTCGGAAGGTATTCGATAAAAAGATGAGTAATGAATGCCGAGCGGGCGGCAGTTTAACAAACCGGCTCGATCATCACAATTTTTTCGCCGATGGTGAGGGAATTCAGCCGCGCTTGACGATAGTAAAAATGTAAGCGGAAAAACCATCAATCCTGGGCGTTCATCGCTTCCAGGCTTTCACAAGGAGAACCACCATGAAAAGACTCGTATTGCTCACCATCACCCTTTCGCTCTTCGCCATCGCCGTGCAGGCGCAGGATCGCGCCGTGACCCACGGCGCTGTCTGCCGCATCAGCGAATATCGCATCAAACCGGACAAGGCGCAGGAACACATGAAATTCCTCCGCGAGCATCGCGTGCAGGTTCTCGCGGAGCAGAAGCAGCAGGGACTGATCCTCGATTTCAAGTTCTTCCACAACGACGCGACCTCCGGGCCGAACGAAACACAGTTCGTGGAGGCCGTCTGCTACCGCAATTACAACGACGCGCTCGATTCCGGCAGCAATGAAGAGCGACAGCAGAAGCTGCGGGACATCGTGATCAAGCACTACGGCTCGATAGAGAACGCGCAGAAAGCCGGCGAACAATTTCGAGCCACCCGCGATCTCGTGCGCGGCTACGTGTTGCACGAGATGACGATCCATCCGGCGAAGCCCGCCGCCGGATCGGGCAATTGAATCGCCTGCGGCGAGGCGCGCTCACCGCCATCAATCCGACTCACAGCGGCGGCCAACGCAAGCGGCCTCCGCAACGAACAACCCTCTACAAGGAGAAAGCTCATGCCAAACCATCCCAATCAACGCTCGCGATGGGCTTCCATCACCGACCAGCCGCGCATGCGAGTCGCGCTCGAAGCGCTGCAACACGCCAGGGAGCAGTTGGAGCAAGCCACGCCGAATAAAGGCGGCCATCGCATGGAGGCGATCAGGCTGATCGAGCAGGCCATTTATGAGGTAGAGGCCGGAGTTATGTACGCCCGGAACCACTGAGGTCGTGACGTGGCGGTATTGCAGGTATTGGTCCAATTCGCGCTGCTCGGCGACGGTCAATTGGGCTTCCCGATTTTTATCGAGCAAGGCTTCGAGCCTCTCCTGAGCCGCCGCTGAGATTTTGAATTGACGGATGATTCACCGCAACGTGAATTATAGCGGTTTGCGCTTGGATGCGACCCTGTGGCAGTAGCCCGACCGTGAGGGAGGCTTGATTCGCAAGCCCTCCCTCACGGTCGGGCTACTGCCACGCCACACGCATCTGCAAACCGCTATAACTCAGAACCACAACCAAAACAGGAGGTGTTTGATGACCCAATCAAGACGTGACTTTTTGCTTTCGACCGGCGCCGCCGCCGGCGCATTGGCAATTCCTTCGTGGATGCGCGACGCGCAGGCCGAAGAGGCGCCGCCGGTTGATCGCGCGGCCATCGCCGGCGCCGCCATCGCCGCCGCGCGCAAGGCGGGCGCGGCTTACGCTGACATCCGCATCAATCGTTATCGCAACGAAGCCATCGCCACGCGCGAGCGGCAGGCGCAGAACGTGGCGCGCAGTTACAGCTTCGGCTTCGGCGTGCGCGTTTTGTACAAAGGCGCGTGGGGCTTTGCCGCGAGCCGCATCGTCACGCCGCAGGAGGCTGCGCGCGTAGCTCGGCAGGCCGTTGAAATCGCCCGCGCCAACGCGCAGTTTCAGCCGCGCGCGGTGACGCTCGCGCCCGTCGAAAAAGTCGTTACGACGTGGCGCAACGCCTGCGAGCGAGACCCGTTCGACGCGCCGCTCGACGACAAGATTCAATTCCTGATGAAGCTCAACGAACGCGCGTTGTCGGTCAAAGGCGTGCGCTTCGTCAATTCGCTTCTCTATCTCGTCAACGAGCAGAAATACTTCGCCTCGACCGACGGCTCGCGCATCGAGCAGAACATCGTCCGCACCTGGCCTCGCTTTACGGTCACCGCCGTTGACCAGACGAAAGGCGATTTTCAGACGCGCGATTCGCTCGGCGCGCCGCTCGGCATCGGGCTGGAATATCTGAGCAATTACCCCTGGCTGGAAGACGCCGAAGCCGCGGGCAATGACGCCGTCGAAAAACTGAAAGCGAAGACGATCAGTTCCGGCAAGTATGATCTCGTGCTCGCGCCGTCGCATCTGTGGCTGACCATTCACGAGAGCGTCGGGCATTCGACCGAACTCGACCGCGCGCTCGGCTGGGAGGCCGATTACGCGGGAACGAGTTTTCTGACGCCGGACAAGCTCGGCAAATTTCAGTTCGGTTCGAAGATCGTCAACTTTTACGCCGACCGCAACGAACCGCACGGATTGGCGACGGTCGGTTACGACGACGAGGGCGTGCCGGGGCAACGCTGGCATCTCGTCAAAGACGGCGTCTTCGTTGACTGGCAGACGACGCGCGAGTTGGCGCCGATGATTGGCCGCAAAACTTCCTACGGCTGTTTGCACGCGGACAACTGGGCCAGTCCGGCGTTCCCGCGCATGCCGAATGTCTCGCTCGAAGCCGCGAAGGAGAACGTTACGATTGATGATTTGATCGCCGACGTGAAAGACGGCGTGTTGATGAGCGGCGACGCGAGCTTTTCGATTGATCAGCAACGTTACAACTTCCAGTTCGGTAGCCAGACCTGTTACGAGATCAAGAACGGCAAGCGCGGCGCGATGCTGCGCGATGTGGTTTATCAATCGCGCACGCCCGATTTCTGGAACGCCTGCGACGGGCTGGGCGGCTCGTCCACGGTTTATCTCGGCGGAAGTTTCAGCGACGGCAAAGGACGGCCATCGCAGAGCAACGCCGTCAGTCACGGCTGCCCGGCGGCGCGCTTCCGGCAGATCAATGTACTGAACACGGCGAGCAAGCAGCCGGAGTAGCGCAAACTGCCAGTTTGCGCCGGTTTGGTGAAGACATCTTGGGTTTCCGAAGAGCGAGCAAATTACGCCGACCCGATGAAGACGTCCTGGTTCCCCGATGAGCGAGCAAATGACGCAGGGCAAACTGACAGTTTGCCCTACCTTTCCTGAAGGAGCTTTCCATGTTGATTACTGAAAAAGAAGCAAAAGCCTTGTGCCAGAAGATTCTCGGTTTGACGAAAGCCGACGACGCGCAGGTCCGCGTCATCAGCGGCGCGCAGACGCATCAACGCTTCGCGGCCAACTCTTTCACCACTGGCGGCGCGAGCGAAAACACGAGCGTTGCGCTCACCGTCTGGATCGCCAAAAAGAAAGGACTGGCCACGACGAATGATTTGAGCGACGGCGCGTTGCGGGCGATGGCTGAAGAAGCCGAACGGATTGCGCGCATCTCGCCGGTGGATCGTGAATACCTGCCGACGCTCGGCGCGCAAGCCTACCGCGCGACGGGCGGCTACACTGCGGCGACCGAACAAGCCGCGCCAGCCAATCGCGCCAAAGCCATCGCTGAAATCATCGCCGCAGGCGGGAAAGATTCGATGCAACTCGCCGGTCTGCATCAGGCGATTGACACGGCGACGGCATCGGTCACGAAGAACGGCAACTTTTTTTATGATCGCAAAAGCCGCGTCACGCTCTCGGCCACCGCGCGCACGCAAACGGGCGACGGCTCCGGTTATTTTTCGCGCAGCCACTTCGACGCCGCGAAGCTCGACACCGCAATGATCGCGCGCACGGCGATTCAGAAAGCCCTGGCATCGCGTTCGCCGCAAACGCTCGATGCCGGCGCTTACACAGTCATTCTCGAAGCGCAGGCGGTGGCCGATCTGCTGCGAATTCTGCGCTTCGTTCTTGACGCGCGCGGAGCCGAAGAAGGCCGCAGCGCTTTTTCAGCGCCCGGCGGCAAGACTCGTTTGGGGGAGAAGATGTTTGATGAGCGCGTGAACATCATCAGCGATCCGGCGCATCCTGATGCCCCTGACGCGCCGGCCACCGCCGAAGACGTTCCGGCGGAAAAATTATGGATCGTCCGCAACGGCGTGCTTGAAAGCCTCGCTTACAGCCGCTATTGGGCGCAGCAGAAAGGCAAAGCGCCGACGCTAGGGCCGGTGTTGAATACGATCCTGACAAGTTCGGCGGCGCCCGTGAAGCTTGATGAAATGATCGCTTCGACCGAACGCGGTTTGCTGGTCAGCCGCTTCTGGTATTACCGCCCGGTTGACATGCGAACGCTGACTTTCACGGGCTTGACGCGCGACGGGCTGTGGCTGATCGAGGGCGGCAAGATCAAACGCGCGGCGCGCAACTTCCGTTTCAATCAAAGCCTGATCGAAATGCTCGCGCCGGGCGCGATTGACGCCATCGGCGCGCCGGAGCGCGTGAGCGAGAGCGAGAACAACGCCTTTCCGATGCTGATGCCGCCGCTAAAAATCAAACGCTTCAACTTCAGTTCACAGTCGGATGCGGTGTAGCGGCGGACTGACTTTGAGCTACACGGACAACTCCGCGCGGAGTTGCGCGAACTCCGCGTGGAATTGCCGCTCCATCGCGGCGCGCGTCGCGCCGGGCAGCAGGCTGGCGCGCACGGCGTTGATCGCAAACTCTTCGATCTCATCGGCGCCGCATTCCAACATTTGCGCGGCTCGCAGGTATTCATCGGTCAGCGTTGTGTTGAACATCGGCGGGTCGTCTGAATTGATCGTGACGTACAGCCCCTCATCAATCAGGCGCGGCAGAGGGTGCTCATCCAGCGATGGAGCGACACCCAGGCAGACGTTGCTGGTCGGGCAGACTTCGAGCGGGATTTGACGGTCGCGCAATTCGGCGACCAGTTCAGGATCGTCCAGACAACGCACACCGTGACCGATGCGGGTCGCTTGCGATGATCGCAGCGCGCCCCGGATGCTTTCAGGCCCGACCGTTTCGCCCGCGTGCGGGACGGCTGGCAATCCCGCGGCGCGCGCGCGGGAGAAAGCGTCTTCAAACAACTCCGGCGGATGCCCGGCCTCTATCCCGCCCAGGCCCAGCGCGACGACTCCATGCTCCATTCCGCTGATCGCCCAATCGGCTACGGTCAAACCGTGTTCGAGCGGGCGCACGCTGCGCGCGATGTCCAGAACCCAGCCGACGCTCACTCCCAATTCGCTCGACGCCCACTGGCGCGCCCGGCTGAGCGCGGCGAGTTGATCTTCAAACGGGATGCGGCTGTTCGCGGCGTAATGCGTGTAAGGTGTGAAAGTGACTTCGCTGTGCGCGATGCGTTGCGCCGCCTGCCCGCGCAGGAATTCGCGTGCGATGAATTCGATGTCTTCCGGCGTGCGGATGCAGGCTGAAATCGCCAGATAGATTTCGACGAAATGCGAGAAGTTGGTGAACTTGTACCACTGCCGCAAGCCTTCGACCGTTTTGTATGGCAACTCCACGTTGTTGCGCTCGGCCAATAGCAGCAATGTTTCAGGCTGAATCGAGCCTTCCAGGTGGACGTGAAGCTCGACCTTCGGCATGCGGCGAATGAATGTTTCGAGTGACATAGCAATCGGGCGGGATGGTGGGCGATCACAGGTATTTGATGAACATCACCTCGTTGCGGCGTTCGTTGTAAACCAGTTCGTCAACCAGTTGGTCGGTCATCAGAATGCCGAAGCCTCCCGCGCGCAAACCCTTTTCGTCGCGCACCGAGACGTGGCGGAACGGGTCGCCCGCCGGATTGTTGACCGCCGCGTGTTCGAGCTTGCTGGGGTCGAAGCCTTCGCCGGGGTCCTTGATCCAGTAAATGATCGCGTGTTTGAGCCGGACGCAGAGCACTTCGACATATTTCGCCGGATCGAGTTTGCCGCCGTGTTCGATGGCGTTGTTGAGCATCTCGCGGAAGGCGTAAGCGATGGCCTCGCGCGTGTCTTCGGGCAGGTCGGCTTTGAGCTGTATGAGCAGTTTTTGCAGGATCGGAACCGCAGCCAGATCGCAAGGCACTCGCAATTGAACCCAGTGCGGCTCGGCTGAAATGACATCAATCTCGACCACCGAATTTTCAACCAGCACGCCGCTGACCGCCGCGCGGATGTCGGCGACGCCGAACGGCTTGACCAGAAAGTCGCAGACTTTTTTGCGCAAAGCCCCGAGGACAGCTTCGGGAGTTCCGAAGGCGGTGATCATGATGGCTTTCAATTCGGGATGATCGCCGCGCGCCTGTTCCAGGAATTCAAGCCCGTCCATTCCAGCCATCACGTAGTCAATGATCGCGAGGTCAATCTTTTCGCGCGCTAGCAATTCCATCCCCTTACTGCCGGTGGTCGCGTGCAACAGCGAATGACCATCTCCGGCGAGCGCGCCTTCTATCACCTGATGTAAAGCCGGATCGTCGTCAACTACGAGGATCTTGCCCATTGACTACCTCTCGTGTTCAAACATTTAACGAACCCGAACCGCAACCAATCACAGCCGCAGCTATTATGCATTCAGCCTCTCTGTTTGGCTAGGGAGACCGATGTGGCGATAATCTACACCCGCGCAGAGGATGTTACGGCGCGCCACTGAAATCAGTTCACATCGCAATTCAGCGACGATCAGGACAAGATCATGACCGACACACGAAAAGCCTTTCTGCTCGAACCTCCCGCAGCGGCGCTGCCGGCGGCGCTGATGTTTCTGCGCCACGCGCGCTTCCGGCTGCTCGAAGATTACTTCGTCAAAATCAACGCCGCGCTTGAAACGCTCAGCGACGAGCAGGTCTGGCGCCGTCCGAACGAATCGAGCAACAGCATCGGCAATTTGCTCCTGCACCTGTCGGGCAACGTCCGGCAATGGATAGTCTCCGGCGTGGGCGGAGCCGAAGACTTGCGCGACCGAGCCGGCGAATTCGCCGCGCGCGGCTCGGTGAGCAAAGGCGAATTGATCGAGTTGTTGAAGGCGACGCTCGATGAGGCCAGCGCGGTTTTGTTGAGGATCGAAAACGAATGCGCCGCCGCGCAATCCGACGCGCCTTTGCAGCGAGTGTGCAAGCCGCAGGCTTACGAGACGACTGTCCTCGACGCCATTTTTCACGTCGTCGAGCATTTCAGTTGCCACACGGGCCAGATAATCTTCGCCGCGAAATGGCTGGCCGAAGGGCAAGTTAGCTTTTACGACGACCGTCGTTTGAACCTTGAAAAATAAGGGGATGGCGGCGGATACTCGCCTTGCCTTAGATACATCAATCGCGTACATTTACGAACACGCTCCCGTAGCTCAGTTGGATAGAGCATCTGCCTTCTAAGCAGGGGGTCGCAGGTTCGAGTCCTGCCGGGGGTATCGGAAAAATGAGCGGCGCCGGGCATCACAACGATGCCCGTTCTGCTTTACTGCCCCTTCATTTCGCAATCACGAACAACACGATCAACTCACCACCTGAAGGTATGCGATGAGATTCATCATCCACGGAGCAGGAGCTATCGGCAGTCTTATCGGCGCTCATCTGGCCGAAAGCGGCGCCGAGGTCGTCTTAATCGCCAGAGACGCTAACGCCTCGGCGATCAATAAAAACGGGCTGCTGATCAAATCGCGCGACGGCGACCGCGTCGTGAAGCCGTTGAACGCCGTAACCGCTCCCGCTGACATCTCCCCGCGCATCGGCGACGTCATCGTCATCACGGTCAAATCGGCTCAGACCGCCGCGTCGGTTCAATCGCTGCGCGAAGCCTTCCCCGAAGACACCACGATCGTTTGCATGCAGAACGGCGTGCGCAACGAAGAAATCGCCGCGCGGCGATTCCTGCGCGTTTACGGCGGGATGCTCGGCGTCAGCGCGACGCTTCTGGAACCTCGCGTGATCGCTCACACTCGCGGCGACGTGCTTTCAATCGGCAATTACCCGCTGGGTTGCGACGAGACGGGATTGCAAATCGCCGGGCAGTTGAAGAAGGCGGGGTTCAAAGTGACGACTCACGAATCAATCATGGCGGTCAAATGGAGCAAGCTGATTCTGAATCTGAACAACGCCACTTTCGCCATCATTGACAAACACCTTCAACTCGGCCTGGTCACGCCCGAGATCAGCAATTTCATGGCCGATGTTCAGGAAGAAGGGCTGCACGTGTTGGAGGTAGCAGGCATTTCGCTGGAAGACCCGAACAATCCTTATGACTTGAAGAAACAACTGTCCGACTTGCGCGGGGTTGTCGAAGACCCGGAAAAGATATATGCGGAGACCAATTCGCCTGTGGAGACACGCACATATCCTTCGACCTGGATGGACTTGAAACAGAAGCGGGGCGAGACGGAAGCGGGGTATTTCAACGGCGAGATAATTCTGCTGGGGGAAAAATACAACATCCTGACCCCTTACAATTCCACTCTCTTCAACATCGT
Organism: Acidobacteriota bacterium; assembly: GCA_022072205.1. Taxonomy (GTDB): domain Bacteria; phylum Acidobacteriota; class Blastocatellia; order RBC074; family RBC074; genus JAJVID01. The sequence continues at coordinate 58,376 of JAJVID010000128.1, read as the reverse complement.
CGAAACAATGGCGGCGGAAGGCACACAGCCGGGACTCTATACGATTGAAGAGATTGCCGATCTGGTCGAACAGCGGCGCCGCAAACTTTACGATCAGTAACAGGCAAGGGCGTCGAGGCGATTATCAAAAAAACAGCGGTGGAGGATTCCCCACAAATCCTCCACCGTCCTGAGTCGTCATCGCCGCAGCCGAGGCGACAATGACGCCAATTGAAAACGTGGGCCAATGTCCGAAGGCGTTCTTCACGCGTCAAAGACTGGCCATCATCAGCGCAAAAGTTACTGTTCCGGGGATTGCTTGTCTATGCGTAGTTCTACTTGATTTCGGCTAAGGCTGGAACTTTTTGAGCAGGTCTCAATTGCCGGCGAGAGCGCACAACGCCTCTATCAACTCCTTCTCAGCGCCTGGCGCGACAGTTCGCAAATCCAGGACGGCCTGATCTTCGACGATGCGAACGATGACGGGCGGCGAATTGCGCCGGAGCTTCTTTTCGATCTCATCCGCGTTCTTTCGCTCGCTGGTGAGGGCGATCAGTGTGGTCGGCAGTTGCGTTTCGGGAGCCGAGCCGCCCCCGACAACCGAATGGCCGTCCATGATTTTGAAACTCAAACTACCGATTGAACGGGCGCGGCGGACGAAGGCGCGGGCGCGGCGCGTGATCGCCTCTTTGGTCGCGTGGAGCGCGGCGAGAGACGGAATCTCTTCGATTGCGCGCTCTCTGAGGTAAGAATCCAGTGTCGCTTCGAGCGCCGCATACGTCAGCTTGTCCACGCGCAGCGCGCGCATCAGCGGATTGGACTTGATACGTTTGATCGCCTCGGCCTCGCCCAGGATGATTCCGGCCTGCGGGCCTCCCAGCAATTTATCGCCGCTGAAACTCACCACCGAACATCCGGCCTTGAGCGAATAGGCGACAGTCGGCTCGTCGCGCACGCCGATGGGGTTCAGATCAACCAGACACCCGCTGCCCAGGTCTTCAAACAGCGGCAGATTGCGTTCACGCGCGAGATTGGCGAGGTCTTCGAACGCCGGTTTTTCAGTGAAGCCGATGATGCGGTAGTTGGACGGATGCGCTCGCAGGATGACGCGGGTGTTTTCATTGATGGCTTTTTCGTAATCGCCGAGCCGCGTGCGGTTGGTCGTGCCGACTTCGCGGATGCGCGCGCCAGACTTGGCAATTACGTCGGGAATGCGGAAGCTGCCGCCGATCTCGATCAATTCGCCGCGCGAGACCAGAACCTCGCCGCCTTCGGCCAGCGTGTTGAGCGTGATCAGCACCGCCGCCGCGCAGTTGTTGACCACTGCGGCGGATTCGCAGCCTGTAAGCTCGCGCAGCATCGCTTCAAGCCCCGATCCGCGTTTGCCGCGCTGCCCGGTTTCCAGATCGTATTCGAGGTTGCAATAACCGGCGGCGACTTCGTTGATGGCTTCGAGCGCGTGGCGACTCAACGGAGAGCGGCCCAGGTTCGTGTGCAGCACGACGCCTGTGGCGTTGATCACGCGTTGTGTCCGCGATTGTCGGCGCCGGGCGAATCGCGCGTTTAAACGCCGCTCAATCTCACCGCTGAGTTCCTCTGAATCAGCAGGCGCGGACAACTTCCCGTTCGCGCTTACGATCTCCAACCTGATCTCCGCGATGACTTCGCGTAAGCGGTTGCGCACTGTGTCGCGCCCAGCGGCGGCGATCAAATCGCGCAAACTGTCGCGACGCAACAACTGATCAATCGAAGGCAAATGACGTAAAACGTTTTCGGGCATACTGTCATTTCTGTTTGTATTCAGCCAGCGCGGCGGCGGTCGCTTCGAGAATCCGTTCGTGAATCACGCCATTGGTCGCTACGATGCCGTGCAGATTGCGAATCTCAGGCCGGTTGTACCGCATCGGATCGCCGTTCCAATCGGTGATCACGCCGCCCGCCTCGCGCAGGATGGCTTCGGGGCCGCAGGTGTCCCACTGGTTGGTGCGATTGCTGGTGTGGACGTAAAGATGCGCGCGGCCTTCGGCGATCAGGCCGAATTTCAATCCCACGCTGCCGTGCTGAATGCGCTGGGTCACGCCCAGCTTTTCGCAGACCAGATCAACTTTCGGGCTGTGGTGTGAGCGGCTCATGGCCATGACCATCTGCGATGGATCGCTGACTGGCGCGACGCGCAACCGTTTAGTTGACCATTTCTCCTGGATGAACGCGCCGGGGCCGGGCGCGGCGTAATACATTTTATCCGCCGTTGGGTGATAAACCACGCCGAGTTTCGCTTCGCCTTCTATCGCCAGCCCGATCATCACGGCGAATTCGCCGATGCGTTCGATGAACTGCTTGGTGCCGTCCATCGGATCAACCATCCAGACTCGGTCCTTGCCGAGCCGCACGGGGTCGTCGGGAAACTCTTCCGACAAGACGGCGTCATCGGGGAAATGGCGGTTCAATTCGCGCACCAGCATTTCATTCGCGGCGTGGTCGGCGGCGGTCACCGGATCGTCGTAACCTTTCCACTGCACCTTCGTATCGCTCGCATAAAACTCCATCAGAATGCGGCCCGCGTCACGCGCCAGATTTAAGGCAACTTCCAATTCTTTTTCCATAACTTCGTTCGCTCTCTTTCTTTCGTTTGATTTAAGGCCAAGCTTACACCGGACAGGCCGAAATTTGACAACCCTGATGGCGGTTCCTATACTCGCGCCGTTTATAAAAATATCTTTTCAACCAGTGGCAACCAACAAAAGACAGTTACCGCAAAGGCGCAAACCGCCGCTACCTTGAGCGCATCGCGCCTCCTGCGTTCAAATCTCAAAGTCTGGAAGACGCGCGATGAAGATCTACGACATCACTGTTCCCATCTCGAACGCCCTTCCTGTTTATCCCGGCGATCCCGCAATTCATATCGAACGCATTCAATCTCTGGAAAAAGGTGACATCGCGCGCGTCTCTCATCTCAGTTTCAGCACTCACATCGGCACGCACATTGATCCGCCGTACCATTTTATAAAAGATGGCGTCCCGCTCGATCAGGCGCCGCTCGATATTTTCATCGGCCCGGCTCGCGTCGTTGATGTCGGCGCCGCCGCCTCGATTGACGCCGCGCTGCTTGCGACGTTCGACCTGGAAGGCGCGTCGCGCGTCATCTTCAAAACCCGCAACTCGCGGCTCTGGCGCGAGACAAGCGAATTCCAGAAAGATTTCGTCTACCTTGAAACCGACGCGGCTGAGGCGCTGGTCGCGCGCGGCGTGAAACTGGTCGGCATTGATTACCTCTCCATCGAAAAATTTGGATTCGACAAGCCGACGACGCATTGGACGCTGCTCGGCAATAACGTCTTCATCGTCGAAGGACTAGACCTGAATGAAATCGCGCCCGGAGATTACGAACTGATCTGTTTGCCGCTGAAGATCAAGGACGGCGACGGCGGCCCTGCTCGCGTAGTGTTGCGAGAACTCAACTAGAAGGCGGATTGCGAACTGTGTCCGCGATCCGCGTCCAACAATCCAAAAACAACCGAAAGGACTTTGCTATGCCTGCTAATCTCGACTCATACATCAAAAGCTGGAACCGCATTCACCAACAGAGCAAGGCCGTAATGGCCGTCACTCCTGACGACAAATACGACTGGAAGCCCTGCGATTCAGCGATGTCGCTCGGCGAATTGATCAACCATCTCTGGATCGCCGAAGCGGGGCTTATTCAAGCCGCGATGGAAGGCGCCTATCCTGCGGAATCGCCCGCGCAGATCAACAGCACGAAAGACCTGCTCGCGGCCTTCGACAAATCGCACGAAGAGGCGGTAGCGAAAGTTCGCAGGCTGACGCCCGAACAGTTGGGCGAAGAGATCACGCCTTTCGGCCCAGATCACAAAATGTCGCGGATGGCGTTGCTGCATCTGACGCACGAGCACGAAATTCATCATCGCGGCCAGCTTTACACCTATCTGCGAATCGCGGGCTGCGAGGTTCCGCCGCTGTTCGGCTAACGATGGCGAGACGAAGAGATCAAAAACCAATCGCAAACGTCGTCAAAGGCCGGCCACAGGATGAGCTGAGTTTCCGCGAACGCGTCTACGAACTCGTCCTGCGAATCCCCGCCGGTCGAGTGATGAGCTACGGTCTGGTTGCGCGCGTGCTCGGCGCGGGTTACGACGCGCGCGCCATCGGCAATGTGATGCACGCGACGCCTGACGACGGGCGCGGCATTCCCTGGCATCGCGTGATCAACGCGCAGGGCGGGTGTTCGACCGCAGGGTTGACCACTCCGCCCGATTTGCAACAACGACTGCTCGAAGCCGAAGGCGTTGTCTTCAACGAAAAAGATCGTTGCAAGATCGAGGACTATCTCTGGACGCCGCCGGAGTACGAAGAAGAGACGAAGGACAAAGATCAGGGCAATCTGTTTTCGTAGCTCACGCGGAGCAACGGAAAGGTGTCACGCATGAAGCGCATTTCGGTAGTCGGGACAAGCGGATCGGGCAAGACCACGTTTGCCGGAAAGCTGGCTGAAATACTCAGCGTTCCCCACATCGAGCTTGACGCGCTGCATTGGGAGGCCGATTGGGTTGAGGCGGCGAATGAAGTCTTCCGCTCGCGCGTGCGTGAAGCCGTCCGCGCGGATCGCTGGGTCATTGACGGCAATTACAGCAGCAGAGCGCGCGACCTGGTCTGGGAGCGCGCCGATACTGTCGTCTGGCTCGATTATTCTTTTCCGGTGATCTTCTCTCGTGTTGTGGGGCGAACTTTTCGCCGGCTCGTCTCCGGCGAGGAATGCTGCAACGGAAACAGGGAAAGATGGAGCATGGCGTTTTCGCGCGACTCGATCATCCTGTGGGCTTTGCAAACTTACAAACGGAATCGAGCGAATTACCCGCCGCTGCTCAGATCGTTGGAACGGGAAGGCGTGCGGGCAATCACGCTCCGTTCGCCGGAGGAAGCCGACCGCTGGCTGGCGCAACTGCCTTCGTAGAGAATCGAAATTATGGACAACAACATGATCAACCAAGCGCCTTATCAGGTTACGGCGCCGCGTTATTCAGTGTCGCATCACATGGTCACGACCGCGTTTGAACTGCCGGGATTCCGCATCGTGCGCAATCTGGGCGTAGTGCGCGGCATCACCGTGCGCTCGCGTTCGGTTTTCGGGACCATCGGCGGAAGCCTGCAAACATTGGTCGGCGGCAACATCACGCTCTTCACGCAGCTTTGCGAGAAAGCGCGCGGCGAGGCTTTTGAAATCATGATCCAGCACGCGTCGGAGATCGGAGCGAACGCGATTATCGGCGCGCGGTACGACGCCAACGAGGTGATGAGCGGCGTCACCGAAGTGCTGGCTTACGGTACGGCGGTCATCGTCGAGCCGATTGAACAATCAGCTTATCGTCAGGCTTGAATCGAAGCCTGAAGTGAGGACGGTCATGAAAAAACTGACTTTTGCAATCGCAATCTGTTTCTGTTTGCTCCTGGCTGCGCCGGCCATTGCGCAAACCAAACGCGCGATGACTTACGACGACATCATGGCGCTCAAGACCGTCGGCGGAACCGCCATCTCGCCCGACGGCAAACACGCGCTCTACACGCTCAGCTACGCGGACATGAAAGAGAACGAGCGCCGCACAGAGATTTGGATCGTGTCCACAGAGAAAGAGGGTTCCGGCGGCAAACCTCGTCGTTTCACTTCGGGCAAGAATGACGGCTCGCCGCAATGGTCGCCCGACGGACAGATGATCGCGTTCATCTCGACGCGCGGAACCGGCGAAGCCGCGAAGCCGCAGATTTATCTGATTTCGCCCTTCGGCGGCGAGGCCGAGAAGCTGACCGATTCCAAAACCGGCGTGAATTCATTCGTCTGGTCGCAGGATTCAAAGCGCATCGCATACGTCGCCCAGCGCGCGCTCACCGAAGCCGAAGAGAAAAAGCAGAAGGACAAGGACGACGCTCAGGTCGTTGACGCCAACTTCCGCTTCTCGCATCTCTGGGTGATTGACGCCAACAGCGCCGCGAACGGCAGCGAACGGGCTAAGGCGACGGAGATCGTCAAGAGCGATTGGGTCGTCAGCGATCCGCAATTTTCGCCCGACGGCAAGCGCGTTTCGTTCACCACGAATCCGACGCCGAAAGCCGACGACGGCAGTATGAGCGACATTTACATCGCCAACGCTGATGGCTCAGGCTCGCCGCGCAAACTTTACGAAAACGCCGGGCCGGACGCGGGCGCGCGATGGTCGCCCGACGGCAAATGGATTTCCTTCAGCAGCCGTGATGCCAAAATGGGAACGCTCGGTTTCCAGCGCCTGTACATCATCTCCGCTGAAGGCGGCGCTCCGCGCGCCGTCGCGCCGAATTACGACAACAACGTTCCGCCGGTCGTCTGGTCGCGCGACGGATCAACGCTCTATTTCGCGTCCACGCATCGCACGACCGCGCAAATCTTCAGCGTTCCCGCAAGCGGCGGCGAGGTGAAGATGATCTCTTCGGGCGAGGCCGTGATCGGCGGAGTATCGTTCGCGCGCAACACGGACAAAATCGCTTTCACGCGCGCCGACATCGGGCATCCGGCGGACGTTTATGTTTCGTCGCTCACCAATTTCAATCCGGCGAAGCTCACCGACCACAATCCGCAAATCAACGACATCGCGCTCGGGCGCGGCGAAGTCATTCGCTGGAAGAGCAAAGACGGGATGGAGATCGAAGGCGTGCTCGTTTATCCCGTCGGTTATGAAGCGGGCAAACGCTATCCGACCATCGCCAACATTCACGGCGGTCCATCGGGCGTGTGGACGCAGGCTTTTCCCGGATCGTACGGCAACTACGCTCACGTCTGGGCGGGCAAAGGCTGGGCGGTCTTTCTGCCGAACGTTCGCGGCAGTTCCGCTTACGGCGAGAAATTCCTGATGGCCAATTATCGCGATTGGGGCGGCGGCGATTTCCAGGACATCCAAACCGGCCTCGACGAACTGGTCAAACGCGGCGTCTCCGATCCGGACAAGCTGGGGCAGGCCGGGTGGAGTTACGGCGGTTACATGACCGCGTGGACGCTGACTCAAACCAACCGCTTCAAGGCCGTGATGGTCGGCGCGGGATTGACCAACATGTTCTCGATGTATTCGACCAACGATTTGCAGCGCGTGCTCGAAGGTTATTTCGGCGCGCAGCCGTGGGACGATCTGCAAGCTTACTGGACGAAAGCTTCCGCGATGGCTCACATCAAAAATGCCAAAACGCCGACTTTGATTTTGCACGGCGGGAACGATCAACGCGTGCCCATCGGTCAGGCGCAGGAGCTTTACATGGGACTGAAGAAAAACGGCGTGCCCGTCCAACTCGTCTTCTTCCCGCGCGAAGGTCACGGACTGGGCGAGCCGCGCCATCAACTGGACAAGATGAAACGCGAATACGCTCACTTCGCAAAATACGTGCTCGGCGTCGAAGAGAAAGACGGGAAGAAAGACACGCAGGCCGCGACAGGAAATGGGCAATGACCGTAGAAATGTACCGTAGACTGTCGAGTCTGCGGAGGGCTTCACCCAAAGAGCGAATGGGAATCCGTACGGCTGTTCGCCGGAGCAGCCGCAGACCGGGCAGTCTACGGCGCATCGCCACCATCGCCTTCCTGCTCCTCTTCTCATTCGATCAAACTTCTTCAGCGCAACGACCGAAACCGAAAAGCAAAACTCGCGTCTACGCGATTGATCTTCCGCAGAGTCAGGTCGCAGTGACGCTCACGCAGGAGGGATTCATCGCCCGCCGCTACCCGACTCACCGCGTCGAGGTCAAAAACTTCTCTGGTAAGGTCGAGGTATCGGAGAAGGACGAGACGCAGGTCGCCGTCGAGGTCGAGGCGGAAACAAAATCGCTCACCAATGTTGATCAGGAGATGAGCGATTTCGAGCGCAAAGAGTTTCACGGCATCCTCAACAGCGCCGTGCTCGAATCGGACAAATACCCGAAGATCAAATTCGTTTCTACTTCGATCAGCGACTCGCGGAAATCGGGCGAGTCGCGCGACTTCATGCTCAACGGCGATCTGACGCTGCGCGGCGCGACCAGGCGGGTTTCGTTCCCGGTCAACGTGACGATGACCAAAGAACAGCTTCGCGCAACGGGCGAGGCCAAACTGAAGCAGACCGACTTCGGAATAACGCCCTATTCGGGCAAACTTGGGATGATCAAGACCGGCGATGAAGTGAAGGTGAGCTTCACCATCGTTGCGAAGCGGCAATGAGCGCGAGGAGACAAGGATGAAGAGATTGTCCGCGATTCCGCTGTTTTTGACGCTTGTGGCGTTCATCGCAGCCGCGCAAACCAAAACGCGAACTTACACGATAGTTCCGGCTGAGAGCAGCTTCTGGGTCTTCGCGGGCAAAACGGGTCTGTTCAGCGGCCTGGCGCACGACCACGAGATCGGCGTGAAATCGTTCAGTGGCCGCGTCGTCGTGTCTGAAGCAGGAGCGACAGGAGGCTCGCTGGAGCTGGAAATTGACGCGCAATCTCTGGTCGTGCTCGACAAAAAGCCGAGCGAGGAAGACAAGAAGAAGATTTTCAACTCGATGCATAACGAGGTTCTCGAATCATCGAAGCATCCGAAGATCACATTCAAATCGGTTTCGGTCAGCGATGTGAAGCAGACCGGCAATGACGCTTACAGTTTCGTCGTGAACGGCGATCTGACTTTGCACGGTGTAACGAAGCGAATCGCGGTTTCGGTTGCGGCGACGATCACGCCGCAACAGCTTCGCGCCATCGGCAAATACACGCTCAAGCAAACCGATTACGGCATCAAGCCTTATTCGGCGGCTGGTGGTACGATAAAAGTGAAGAACGAGGTCGTGGTCAACTTTAACATCGTGGCAAAGGCGTCATAGCAACGAATCATTGAGGCGTTTATGGCTCAGCGACTAAGCATCGAACCGCATCAGATCATCGAAGTTCACAGCCCGGCGACGCTCGAAAAGATCGGCGAGGTCGAGGTCAATTCTCCGCTCGAAGTCCGCGCCGCCGTCCATCGCGCCCGCGAAGCCTTTCGCGTTTGGAGCGCGATGGATTTCAAACGGCGCGCGAAAGTTCTGCTCTCGGCGCGCGGCCATCTGCTCGCGCACAGCGAAGAGTTGATCGAATTGATCTGCCGTGAAAACGGCAAGCCGAGGCTCGAAGCTCTGGTCGAAATCACCTACGTTTGCGACGTGCTGACGTTTTATTCAAAACAGGCGCGGCGCTTTCTGAAATCGCATCGCGTCACGCCGCACCTGCTGCGCAACAAAAAAGTCACGGTGCATTACCAGCCGCGCGGCGTCATCGGGATGATCACGCCGTGGAATTTCCCGTTGATTCTGACCATCGGCGAAGCGGTTCCCGCGTTGGCGGCGGGCAACGCCGTCGTGATCAAGCCGTCGGAATGGACTCCGCTGATCGCCGCGCGCGGGGCTGAAATCCTGCGCGAAGCTTTCACGGCTGCCGGCGCGCCTGCTGACATTCTGCAAATCGTCAACGGCTACGGCGAAACCGGAGGCGCGCTGGTTGATGAAGCCGACATGATCGCGTTCACAGGCAGCGTGCGCACGGGCAAGCTGATCGCCGAACGCGCGGCGAAGCGTCTGGTTCCCGTCAGCCTGGAACTAGGCGGCAAAGACCCGATGATCGTTTTGCGCGACGCCGACATCGAACGCGCGGCGAACGCGGCGGTCTGGGGCGCGTTCACCAACTCCGGCCAGGTTTGCATTTCGGTCGAACGCGTTTACGTCGAAGACTCCATCGCCGATGAATTCACCAACCGCATTGTCGAAAAGACGCGCGCGCTGCGACAGGGCAGCGACGTGAACGAGGTCGAAAACCGCGTAGACATCGGCGCAATGACTTTTCCGAAACAGGTTGAAACCGTCGAAGACCACATCGCCGACGCCCGTTCGCGCGGCGCGCAAGTGTTGACCGGCGGCCAGCGCAATTCAGACCTGCCTGGACGTTATTTCGAGCCGACTGTTTTGACCAACGTGAATCACTCGATGAAGATCATGACCGAAGAGACTTTCGGTCCCGTGCTGCCGATTATGCGCGTCAGAGACGAAGATGAAGCTCTGCGCCTGGCCAACGATTCGCGCTACGGCTTGAACGCCAGCGTCTTCACGCGCGACAAGACCAGAGGCGAACAGATTGCCGCGCAAGTCGCCGCCGGCGTCACCTGCGTCAACGACGTGATCGCGGGCTTCGGCGTCACCGACGCGCCTTCGGGCGGGTTGAAAGAAAGCGGCATCGGCAAACGACACGGCGCCGAGGGCATCCGGCGGTTCTGCCATCAACAGGT
>JAJVID010000128.1:0-48000 GCA_022072205.1 Acidobacteriota bacterium | reverse complement strand
TTTGAAGATGTCGCGCGCGGCGTTGATTACGCGCAAACGCTGGCAAAGACCTATCCGCTCGACCTGAATCGCGTCGTAGTCGCCGGCCATTCCGCTGGCGCCCATCTTGCTTTGTGGATCACTGCGCGGAAAAATCTGCCCCTCGATCATCCGCTTCATCCGAAGAATCCGTTGAAGCTTTCCGGCGTGGTTCCAATCGCCGGGGTCGCCGATCTGCGAAAGAAGATCGCGGCCTGTGGCGGCGCAATCGAAAAGCTGATGGGCGGCGCGCCGGATGATCAAGCGGCGCGCTACAGTCAGGCTTCGCCCATTGACCTGCTGCCGCTCGGAGTAAAACAGATAATCGTTCACGGCGAATTGGATAAAATCGTGCCGGTCTCGATGGGCGCCGAATACGCCGAAGCCGCGAAGAAGCGAGGCGATGATGTGAAGCTGGTGGTGATCGAGAAGGCCGCGCATTTTGAAGTGATTGATCCGAAATCGTTCGCGTGGGCGAGAGTGAGAGATGAGATATTGGCGTTGTTGAAAGTCGGAGGTTCAACGAAGAACAACTAAATCTCGAACTTGGAAGTGGAACAGAAATAGCATAAAGCAATGAGGCGATCCGGCGAGCAACCGTGATTTGCCGGTCTGACAGACACCGATCTAAATATCAATCTCAAATCTTGAATCTCAAATTTGAGATCATTCAAGGAGAATTCCCTATGACCCCTCAAACCGACGGAGCTACAAACGGCACGCACACTGACCACAGTCACCCCCAACAGCGCACTTCCCCAGCCGACGGCGGAAAACTAATTGTGCTCACCGCGCCTCTCACCGAAACGATTGACCACGCCGGATATTTCATCCAGATGGGAATGGCTTCGATGCCGATCTGGATGGAAGGCGTGATGACCAAGAAATACCCGAAATGGCGCGAGGTTGAATACAACCCGGACGGATCGGCGCGCTACATGCCGGCGGGGGTGCGGCTGGTCGAGGCCGCGCTGTTGCGCGAATTCAAACCGGAGGACATCGCCTGCTGTTATCCCGATGACCTGGAAAAATTTGTCGGCCCGAACACGCGCGTCATCGGCGTTTCGACGCACAACCCGCTCGGCGTGACTTTCGCCGCGGGCGTTTACACTTCGATTTTCGGCACGTCGAAGATGCCCATCAATTCGCATTACGCGCGGTTGATGTTCGCCAAAATCAAAGAGAATCCCTACCGCAAAAATTTCAAAGTCATCGTCGGCGGCTCAGGCGGTTGGCAAATCACGCAGACCAACACCTTTGACGAATTGAGCGTTGATTGCGTGGTCGAAGGCCGCAGCGAATCTGAGGACACGATGGCGCTCTTCCACAAAGCAATCAACGGCGAAGAATTGCCGCGCGAGATCGAAGTCGGCCATCCGAAAGAGCGCGAGGCGCTGCTCGTGCCAGACAAACGAACCACCTTCGGCGTGGTCGAGATGACCACCGGCTGCGGGCGCCGCTGCAAATTCTGCGTGCCCGATCTGAACCCGCAGATAGATTTTCCGAAAGAGAAAATTATGACCGCCGTCGCCGCCAACGTGCGCGAAGGCAACAAACAGATCAGCCTGGCCACGGAAGATATGTTCATCTGGGGACAGGTTCACACCGAGACGCCGTTCTATTTCCCGAACCGTGAGGCGCTGCTTGACCTTTATTCATCGGTGGTCAACACGCCAGGCGTCGAACAGCACGTCCTGAGCCATTCGACCATCGCGCCGGCGGTCGTTGACCCGATCATGATCAAAAAGCTGTCGGAGCTTTTGCTGCCGAAAAGCCCGATCCACCTGCCTTATCTGAGCAATCATCCGCAGAAGAAAGCTCTGTCGCCGCTGATCGGTTTGGAAACCGGCTCGGTGCGATTGGCGAAGACGCTGATGCCGAGCAAAGGCGTGCCTTTTTCAATCGAAGATTGGCCGAGCGTGGTGCTCGAAGGCTTGCGTGTGCTCAACAGCAACAACTGGTTCCCGGTGATGACATTGATCGTCGGCAGCCCGGACGAAACCGACGAAGACGTGATGGCGACGCTCGATCTGGTTTACGAGATGGAGCGGCGCAACCTGTTCGCCTTCCTGGTGCCTTCGATCTTCACGCCGCTGCACGACACGCGGATGGAGAAGGCGAAAGGCGTCGCCGAGACGCGCCAATTGACGCCGCTGCAATGGCAATTGCTGATGAAATGCTGGAAGCTGAATTTGCGTCCGGGCCTGTACAGTTGGTGGGGGCCGCTGGCGTGGCGCACGGGCGCGCTGGCGTTGTGGGCGTGGAAGCTGCGCAAGATCAACGGGCCGAATTTCACCTGGCCGCTGTTTATGTTCGCCTCGGCGTTACCGGAAGAGATGATGGCGAAGATGGGCAAGATTTATCTGGGCAAACCGTTGAAGACGAAATCGCGCAAGGAACTGCTGGCGACGATCCGCCCGAATCAGTTGCAACACCTGCGCGAAGATTGCGGCGACCTGCCCGATGGATGGAAGCCGCACAAACCGCTGAGCGTGTTGAAGGCCGAAGTGATTTCGGCCGACTGAAACTTCTCAGGCGTGTTGATGTAAGCTTGCGGGCATGCTGAGAAAGTTTATTGTCTGGGCGTGGCGGCGCGCGCCGAAATGGACGCGCCGCTTCGGTGTGCTGCTTACCGAATCGCGCTTCACCGTGACCGTGGGCGCGGTGGTGATTGATTCGCGCAACCGAATCCTTCTGCTCCAACATCGCTTTCGCCCCGGCAGCGGTTGGGGCATTCCCGGCGGTTTCATCCATCCGCGCGAACAGCCCGAAGAAGCCATCCGCCGCGAGTTACGCGAGGAGATAGGTCTGGAGATTGATGACACAAGCATCGCCTTCGTCCGCACGCTTCAAAAATACCGCCAGGTCGAGATAATCTTCCGCTGCGCTCCAAAAGGAACTCCCCTGCCACAAGGTTCTGAAGTCAATTGCGCCGAGTGGTTCGCGCCTGACTCGCTGCCCGATGGCCTGAGCGATGATCAGCGCGGACTGATCCGGCGCGCGATGGAGAATCGCTCATGAAGCAAATCGCTTTTGGCCTGCTCTCTCTGGCGCTGTTTGCCGAAGTTGTTCGAGCCGCGCTGCAAGCGGGCAATCGCGGCGCCTGGACGGCGCTCGCGCCTGTGCCTTCCGTGCGGCAGGAGATTTCGACCGCCGTGCTCAACGGCAAAATTTACGTCATCGCCGGGTTCAACAGCACGGGTGGCAACACCAACACCGTTGATGTTTACGACCCGCAGACCAACACCTGGACTTCCGCCGCGCCGCTACCCATCGCCACGAACCACAACGCGGCGGCGGTCGCGGCTGGAAAACTCTATGCCTTTGGCGGCACGTCGAACCGGGCTTTCGTTTACAACCCGCAAACCAATTCATGGTCTGACGTAGCGCCGATGCGGTTTCAACACGCCAACACTCCGGCGGTCTGCGTGATCAACGACAAGATTTACGTCGCAGGCGGCAACGGGCCGAACATGAATCAGACAGAGTTGGAGGTTTACGATTCGACGTTGAACACATGGACTCAACTGGCTTCTATGAATGTGCCGCGCAATCATACTGCGGGCGGCGCGATCAACGGCAAGTTTTATGTCGTCGGCGGCCGCCCGGGCGACACTGCGGCAAGCGCGCTTGAGGTTTACGATCCCGCGACGAACGCGTGGACGAGGCTGGCCAATATGCCTACAGGACGTTCTGGCGTTGGGGCGGCGGTTGTCAACGGCGAGCTTTATGTCTTCGGCGGCGAAATCCCTCGCCAATTCGACAACGTCGAGGTTTACAATCCGCTCAACAACACGTGGACGCAACTCGCGCCGATGCAGACTCCGAAACACGGCATCTTCGCTTCGGTGATCGGCAATAAAATCTACCTTCCCGCGGGAGCTATGCAGCAAGGCCTGGGCGCGACGAACATCAACGAAGTCTTTACGGTCAACACCGCCAGCGCGATCTCAGCCGCGAGCTTCAACGATAAACTGGCAGCCAAAGCGATTGTCGCGGCATTCGGAACAGGCTTGGCAACCTCGACGCACGCAGCGCTCTCACAGCCCTTGCCTGTTGATCTTGGCGGCACGACAGTCAAAATAAGCGACAACGCCGGTGTCACGCGCAATGCTCCGCTCTTCTTCGTCTCGCCGCAGCAGGCGAATTATCAGATTCCAGCGGACACGGCTTCCGGGCCAGCGGTTGTTTACGTGACCGGCGCGGATGGCCGCGTTTCGACCGGAGCGATTCAAATCCTCGCAGCGGCTCCCGCGCTCTTCACGTTTTCACAAGACGGCAAAGGCGCGGCGGCTGCGCTCGACGCATTCACATTCGCGCTTCCGCCGTTCAACGCCACGCGGTTAAACGGCCAGCCTAACATCATCGCGTTTTTCGGTTCCGGCCTCGGCGCGGATGCGACCGACGTTGACGGCGACGTCGCCGCGAGCGTGCAGGCCACGATTGACGGCGCCCCCGTCGTAGTGCAGTATGCAGGCCGCGCTCCGGGATTCACCGGACTCAATCAAATCAATCTGGTTTTGCCTGCGGGCATTTCATCGGGCACGCACAACGCGCAGATCACGCGCGACGGCGTTACGAGCAATGTCGTGACGATTGCGATCCGATGAACGCCGCGCGCTTCAGGTTCATCCCGTTCACGACAAATTCAGAGAAGAGTGCGCCGCATTCCGGTCGAAAGTTTGATCTACGATGCGGTGAATTGATAAAAGGAGAAATCAATGCTCACACGAACCACGTCCGTTCGATTCGCTTTGTTCGCAAGCTTTGCAATAGCTGTCTCATCCGTGGCCGCTTGGAGCTATGGCGCGGCGTTCCAAATCCCCGAACCCAAAACCGAGCCGAAGATCATTGATCCCGGCGACGCCTCGCGCGCGCCTTCAGACGCCATCGTGCTGTTCGACGGCAAAGATTTATCGAACTGGGTCACCGTCAACGGCGGCGCTCCAGCGAAATGGGACGTGAAAGACGGCGCGATGGTTGTCGTGCGCGGAACCGGAGCGATCAGAACCAAACAGGAATTCGACGACGTTCAATTGCACATTGAATGGGCTACACCAGCGGAAGTCGTGGGCGAAGGCCAGGGGCGCGGCAACAGCGGCGTCTTCCTGCAAGGCAAATACGAAGTCCAGGTGCTCGATTCATACAACAACAAGACCTATTTCCACGGCCAGGCCGGCTCGGTCTACAAACAATACCCGCCGCTGGTCAACGCGTCGCGCAAGCCCGGCGAATGGCAAACGTATGACATCATCTACCACGCGCCGATCTTCGGCGACGACGGCAGGGTCAAGAAGAAAGCCACGATCACCGTGCTGCACAACGGCGTGCTGATTCAGGATCACTCGGAAATCTTCGGCCCGACCACGCACGAACCGGTTTTCCCGGCATACGTCAAGCACGGCAAAGGCCCGATTGTCTTGCAGGATCACGGCAATCCGGTGCGGTTCAGGAATATCTGGGTGAGGCAGTTGTAAATCAGCCCGCCTGTTCCGGCGCCCCCCGCTTTGATACGGTCACGGAAGCCGCATCAGTGAACAACCGGCCATCAGACGTAGTAAAGAGCACGAGATATTTGATCTCCCTCTCGTGCGCGGCGTCCACGCGCGGAATGCCAGAGAGCGAGACGCCGCTGCTGGCGGAGATGAAGCTGGCGCCGCCGAACGGCGAATCGTTCGGGCTGAAACGTATTTCGATCTTGCCCGATGAACTGCTCCAGGCGGCCTGTTTATTCGGAGCAAGGATCAGAGCAGGCGGCTCAATCCGTATCTCCCCCGCTTTTTCGTCAAACTGAATTTTGATTTCCTGGCGCGGCGGTTCGACGAAGTCGGACTTTGGACGAGGTATCGGGAACTGCGGGAGAGGCTCTTCATCGGGATTCACCCCTGCGCTCGCCTTTTTCTGAAACAGCAGCCACAAAAGCACGAAAATGATCAGCAAAAGCAGTATGTTGGTAAGCATCTCACAAGCCTCCTTTTAATCATCAATGTCCGAACGATGGTAAACTCGCCTTCTTCTCCCTTTTATCCTCGGATCAAGCGAGCCTGCTCGTTTCCCATCAGGGCTTCTGACCACAATCGAATATTTATAGGAGTTGAAGAGTTCTTCGTCGGCATTTAACTGCCCGGGCGCGAGCGTTCCTGAGATTATTGATCCGTTGGCTTGAGTCTGATACTGCCCACCTGAACTGGCGTTCGGGTCGAATGGGTTTGTCGTTGGCGCGAAAATCACTTCAACAGAACCGTCCTGACACACCCAACGAACCTGGTCTAAATCATCGAGCGACAAAAAGACGGTTGGCAAATCAACACTCACGATCAGAGTGTCCTGCGTGTTTGGATCGGGGATTGCAGTGACAGTGATAACAATTGGGTCTGGCATGGGATGGTCTCTCCATTTAAGTGATTATCCGGTTATTTGTCTTCGCACTTCCCGCGCGCGCTTTGCGCGGCTTGTTGAATCTGTCTGAACTCAACGTGACTGCTAAGTCCGGCCAGTTCAGGGTTGTTTATCAGTAGAAAAGGGCTATAACCTTCATCAACAGCTCTCCTCGCCATCCGCGACGCTTCGCCATCCCGATTGGCAAGATGGTAAATGGTCACAGCGGAAGCGACGCATTCAAGGCAATTCAACTTGCGATCCAATGTCTTTTCAATCATCTCGACCGGGTCGTCTTGCCCCGCGATCTGACTCAGTGATCTCAATTTTGCAATGATCTCTGCCTTCAGCGCTATTTTGGGGTAATCGCCGCGATATTGCATCCGATGCTTATCAATCAGTTTAAGTGCTATGTTGTATGCGCCCTCAGCCTCAAACATCTGGCCATTCTGACGATAGGAGTCCCCAAGATTTCCCCAGGCTTCGATCAAGTTGGTATCCTCGTTGGCGCCGGCGCCATCAGTTACGATCTTAAGCTCGCTGATCGAACGTTCGTATCTACCCAGATAAAAATAAGTGGCGCCCAGATTAATGCGAGCGTCAATGGTTTCTCCACCACTGGCAATGGACTCTCTATATCGCCGCTCTGCATTTTCGAAACATCCGAGGTAGAGAAAGGCGTTTCCAAGATTGATATATCCGGTCGGGCTGAACTGATTTATTTTGATGATCTCGCGCCAGGACTGCGCGGCCTGTTCATAAGCGCCTCGCTCGAAGTAATACCAACCGAGGTCGTCATAATCCATCCAGAATCGTTGTCTATCTTTTCCGTCTCGCGCTTTGATTGCTTCTTTGTAGAAACCCTCGGCAAGATTCTCGTCATCGCCTCCCAAATCATGCGCTAACGCCAGTCCAAGCAGAATATCAGGGTCGTTCGGCAATCGTTGTTGCGCCGCCTTAAACACCTCGATAGCTTCCTTGTGTCTCTCCAGCGCGATCAACACGTTCCCTTGAGCGACCAGCGTTTCCGGCGTTTCGGCATTGAGGCTCAGGGCTTTTTGCACAGCCTGCAACGCGTCGTTTTTATCCTTCGCGTCTTTGGTCAGGTAGAGTTTGAAAAGATAAGCTTGTGCGAGCACGGCGTATAGTTGCGCTGTCTCGCCGTCTTTCTCGATCCTGCTCTTCAGAGCGTTGATCACGTCCTCAACGGCCTGCCTGCTCTCAGGCTTGTCCATCAAGGCTTTCCATTGCTCGCTTTGCAACAGATCGTCCGACGATTGCCTGCCCGGCATCAACGCCGCGCGCGCCAGTTCCGATGTCATCCCTTCAATCGCTCCGGTGAGGATTACCGCGAAATCATCCTTGCCAGTGATGGCGATGTTCTTTTTGGCGGGGAAAACTAAATCTCCTACAGCAGTGTATTTCAATGCCAGAATCGTAACCAGAGCCAACGCCGCCAGGGCGAACGCTGTTTTCGTCTTTCGATCAATTTTCCAGAACCATGTTTTCAGATAAAGCAGCGGCGCGAATCTGTTGCGGGTGATCGCTTCGGCAATGACTCGTTGGGCGTCTTTCGCGTTTTGCAACCGCTGACTCACGTCGCGCTGGAAGCAGCGAAGCAGCAGGTTCTGAATGATGAGTGGCGTGTCTGGCGGCAATGTCTGCCAGTCTGGACTCGCATCCAATACGGCCTTCATCGTTTCGGCCCGCGTCTTTCCGGCGAATGGCGGTCGCCCCGACAGCATTTCGTAAAGCAGGCATCCGAACGCCCACAGATCCGTGCGTTGATCCACCGGCTGCCCGTTCCACTGTTCAGGACTCATATAAGCCGGCGTGCCAAGCAGCATTCCGCTTTCCGTGAGCGACATGCTGCGGGTGCGCAATTCGCCAATCCCGGCGTCGGCATGATCGGCCTGGAATCTTTTGGCAAGACCGAAGTCGAGGACTTTCACCTGGCCTTCAGGAGTGATCTTGACGTTCGCTGGTTTCAAATCGCGATGGACAATGTGTCGCTGATGCGCCGATTGCAGCGCGTCGGCGATTTGAAGCGCGATCTGCAACGCTTCCGGTATCGGCAACGGCCCTTTGCGCAAACGGTCAGCGAGCGTGTCGCCCGGCACGTATTCAAGCGCGATGCACGGCTTTCCGTCGTATTCGGCCTGTTCGTAAATCTCTGCGATGTTCGGATGCTTGAGTGATTTCAATTCTTCGAGCATGCGGCCTTCACGATTGAAACGCGCAAGCCGGTCTTCGTCGAGATCAACATCCTGCGGCAGAACTTTGATCGCCACTCGTTTTCCGTCGCGCGTGTCTTCGGCCAGATAGACGACGCCCATCCCACCTTTGCCGAGTTGGCTGAGAATGCGATACGGGCCGAACATCCAATCGCTTTCGCGCAAAGTGTCGGGCGGAACCTCTTTCTGATCGTCGGAAACTGTAAGGCGATTCGCCATTTGGCGAGCGGCGTCCTGCAACGCGGGCTTTTCGAGGAAGGTTTCGTGCGATTCGTGGAATTTGATCAACTCTTCAACTTCGCGGCGCAGAGCGTCATTGCCGGAGCAGGCTTGATCCAGATATGCGGCGCGATCTGCGGGCGGAAGCTCGCAAACCGTTTGGAAGATGTCTTCGACTGTTTGTCTGACTTCGGATGTCATCAGGGTTTTGCCGGTCACGCTTCTTTACCGCGAACCATCTCACGTTTGAGCCAGGCCTTTGCAAATCGCCAATCGCGCATCACCGTATCGGCTGAGACTTTCAAAACCTCGGCTGTCTCTTCGACGCTTAAGCCACCAAAATAACGAAGCTCGACGACCTGGCTCTGACGATGATTGATCCTGGCCAGTCCCTGCAACGCCAGATCGAGAGCGATCAGATCGAGGTCTCCGCCGTTTCCGACATCCAACGCTTCGTCGAGCGCGATTGTCAGGTTGTCTCCGCCACGGCGTTCCGCGCGGCGGGCGCGAGCCTCGTCAATCAGAATGCGCCGCATCACGTTCGCCGAAACGGCGAAGAAGTGGGCGCGATCCTGCCAGTTCATGTCTTTCGCATCGGCCAGTCGCAGATAAGCCTCGTTGACCAGCGCAGTGGTTTGCAGAGTGTGGCCCGCAATTTCGCGGCTCATGTAGCGATGAGCCAGACGGCGCAACTCGCCGTAGACAATTTGATATAGCTCGTCGAGCGCAGCGTTATCGCCCTGGCTCCAGGCGCGCAGCAATTTGGTGACTTCTTGTGACGGGGACGGTTTCATAAATTCTCTATCGGCTGATTCGACCGTAACTGGCCGCGATTATAACGAGTCGAAAAAGAAAGTCGAGAAATTTTTGCGGGCCTTTCAAGTTTCCGCCCCGTTTTTACGCTTATGTAAGTGGAGGGCAAGAAGAGACCGAAAGGTTGGTCTTTCAATACCGCTAATCGCAGAGACGAGGCGGCGTCTTCAGCCGTGTGTGTGTGCAGCAGTCGTCCTCAGCTATTTGCCCCACTGCAAGATTTTTCCTCAGCCGATTTCCTCCCTCAGCCTGTAAATCACCGGGCCGATGAAACTGGGCGTCATCGGCCCGGCCCTTCTTACTCAAATCATCCGGATTTTCAGGCGAAGTGCGCGTTTGACACCCGTTTGGCAGGAGATGAGAATGTCGCGGTCAGCGTGAAATCCGGGCCAGACTCCGATCAAACTATTGAGGCGAATTCAGCATCTGAATCGCGTCATTTCGGCGGATGGCTGTCGTGATGACGAAGAAGGAGGAAATAAAATGCCGCTTCGATTGAAAACGAAATTTGCCTTGAGCCTTTTGATTCTGACTCTGGCTTCAGCCGCGACGGCGCAAAGCCAGTCAGCCACGTTTCGTTCGATTGACAATCAGGAGATCAGGCTGGCCGATCTGAAAGGCAAGGTCGTGGTGATGTCGTTCGGCGGAACCTGGGTTCCGCTGGCATCGAAGGAATTGCCTGCGTTGCAGAAGATCGCTGATCGTTATTCGGCGCGCGGAGTGCAGGTTTACTGGGTGAGTATTAACAGCGCGAAGCCCGGAGCGCGCAATTACGCTTCAGACGCTGATTTGCAGGCGTTCGCGCAGAAGCACGATTTGAGAACGCCCGTGCTGCGCGATCCCGACCAAACGGCGTATAAGACTTTCGGCCTGGACGCTGTGCCGACAGTCGTAATCATTGATCGCCAGGGCAATCTGGCTCACAAGCACGTAGGATTCGGCACGGATCAAGGCGAAGCTTACGGCGAACTGATCCGGGAGATTGAACAGTTGCTGAAATGACGATTGAGTCAGATTCAAAAAAAGCGCGCGAAGACCGATTCGGTTTTCGCGCGCTTTTTCATTTCGCCCAATCAATTCCTATTCGCCTGCGAAAATCATGTCCACGCGGCGGCTGACTTCGCGCAGATAGGCTTCGTCGCCGCCCTGCAATTCGACAGTCAAATATCCGCTGAAGCCGATCTCGCCAATTGCTTTGCGGACTTCTTTCCAATCAATGCTCCCTTCGCGCAGCGGGACGAAATTGCGCGTCCTTGTGTCGAAGTCCTTCAAATGAAATTTGATGATGCGTTTGTTGAGCGCGCGAATCCACTCCTGCGGGTAGCCGTACATCACGACGTTGCCGACATCGAAGTAGGCCTTGATCCAGGGGCTTTTGAACTCGTCAACGTATTTGGCGGTGTCGTAAGGCGTCAGCAAAAACTTGTTCCAAACCGGTTCGATGCCGATGACGACGTTCAGTTCTTTGGCCAGCGGGATGAGCTTTTTGATATGAGGCTGCGAACGCTGCCAGGCCTGAGGAATGGTTGTGTCGGGTCTGACTACCGCAGGCACCAGCAGGACCGTGTCGGCCCCCCAGAGCTTCGCGTTGCGCAAAGAAGTCTCCATCCCTTCAACGCTCTTCTTCACATCGTCCGGATTGGGGCTTGAGAGCGGATGTTGCCAGTGGGCCATGTTCATCACCGAATGAATGCGGATTTTGGCCTTCTCCGAGGCCTCCTTGATCAGATCGGCTTCTTTCGGATCGGTGACGGTTTGAGCCTCGATTCCTTCAAAGCCGACATCAACCGCGAGTTTGAAACGGTCGAGGTAGCTCATCTGTTTTGGAAGCATGGTGATGAGCACGGCTTTCTTGAGCTGCCCGGAGCCAGCGTTTGCCGCCCTCGGCGATCCGAACAAAACATTTTGCGACAGCAAAGTCGCTGAAGCCCCAAGCGCGGCGGTACGCGCAAAGTCTCTGCGGTTCATAAGCCTTATTTCTCCTTGCGAAAATTGATTGAGGTTTGACGGGGCGGATTATATCCCTATGTGCAAAGTTGGCAAAGCACAGCCCCTGTTGTTAAGATGACCACGTTTCACGAAGACAGTTGTAGTTCATACTCACACGAACATCCAGGTTACTTCACCGCGCGATCTTCAGCATTCGCGCTACGAGAGGAATAATTTATGGCTCAAACCCAACAAGCTGCCGAACAATCGCTGTTTCAGCCTTTGACTGTTTTATCCGAGGAGGAAAAGTTATTTCAGGCGAGCGTCCGCGAATTCGCCGAGGCTGAGATCAAACCCTACGTCCGCGAGATGGATGAGAAGCAGAAGATTCGCCCCGAAATCATCAAGAAGTGTTTCGAGCTTGGGCTGATGGGCATCGAACCGGGCGAAGAGTACGGCGGATCGGGCGGATCGTTTTTCATGGCTTGTCTGGCCATCGAAGAACTGGCCCGCGTTGACGCTTCGATCAGCGTGATGGTTGACGTGAACAATACGCTGACGATCAACGCATTTTTGAATTACGGCGCGGAAGCCCAGAAGAAAAAATACATCACGCGGCTGGCGACCGATACGGTCGGCGCTTACTGTTTGAGCGAAGCCGGTTCGGGTTCCGACGCGTTTGCGATGCAGACCAAAGCCGAGGACAAAGGCGATCATTTCCTGATCAACGGGCGCAAGATGTGGATCACGAACGGCAACGAGGCGAACATTTTCATCGTTTTCGCTAACGCTGAGCCGAGCAAAGGCTACAAGGGCATTACGGCTTTCATCGTCGAAAGAGACTTTCCGGGGTTTTCAGTCGGCAAGAAGGAAGACAAGCTCGGCATTCGCGCGTCGTCTACCTGCGAACTGTTGTTCGACAATTGCCGCGTGCCGAAAGAGAACGTGCTGGGCGAATTCGGCAAAGGCTACAAGATTGCGATTGAGACGTTGAACGAAGGCCGCATCGGCATTGGCGCGCAGATGGTCGGGCTGGCGCAGGGGGCGTATGAGGCGGCGCTGGCTTACACGAAAGAGCGCAAACAGTTTGGCCAGACGATCAGCGAGTTCCAGGGCGTGCAGTTTCAGATCGCCGAGATGGCCACGAAGATCGAAGCCGCGCGGCTGATGGTTTACAACGCTGCCCGATTGAAAGACGCCAAACTGCCGTTCATCAAACAAGCGGCGATGGCCAAACTCTTCGCTTCGGAAGTCGCCGAAGAAGTAGCGTCGCTGGCGGTGAATCTGTATGGCGGTTACGGCTACGTGAAGGATTACCCGGTCGAGAAATTCTTCCGCGATTGCAAGATCGGCCAGATTTACGAAGGCACGTCGAATATGCAAAAGCAGACGATTGCCAAGATGCTGCTGGCTGAGTAAGAGACAGGGGGATAAGGGGACAAGGGGACAAGGAGAAGGGGGGCAAGAGAAATATTCCTCGCCCCCCTTCTCCTTGTCCCCTTGTCCCCCTGTCTTGCTTTAAGCAGTAGCAGGATTGCCGCCCGTGATCGGAGGCAGAATCGGTTTTAGTACCGGTTCTTTGTCCGTAGGCTTACCGGTCTCAGGTTCGGTTCTCGGCGTCGGGGTGTCGTCGTCGAGCGGCAGACCGGCGATGATGCGGCGCATTTGAACCGAGTCGAGCGTTTCACGCGCGAGCAGTTCCTGAGCCATGCGATCAAGCGCGTCGCGGTGTTCCAGAATGATCTGGCGCGCGCGTTCGTACTGTTCCATCACGATGCGTTTGACTTCCTGATCAATCTTGATCGCGGTGTCTTCGCTGTAATCCTGATGCTGCGCGATCTCGCGGCCCAGGAAGATCTGCTCTTCCTTCTTGCCGAAAGTCAGCGGGCCGAGATTCGACATGCCGAATTCGCAAACCATCTTGCGCGCAAGGTCGGTCGCGCGTTCGATGTCGTTCGACGCGCCGGTCGTGATCTTGCCGAGGAAGATGTCTTCAGCCAGACGCCCGCCCATCAGAATCGCGATTGAACCTTCGATGTAATCGCGGCTGTGAGTGTAACGATCACCTTCGGGTAATTGCTGGGTCAGTCCCAAAGCCATTCCGCGCGGAATGATCGTGACCTTGTGAACCGGATCAGCGTTCGGAACTTTCAGTCCGACGATGGTGTGGCCGGCTTCGTGGTAAGCCGTCGTTTTCTTCTCCTCTTCCGACATCACAGCCGAGCGGCGCTCCGATCCCATCAACACCTTGTCCTTAGCCCATTCGAAATCGTACATCGCGACAACTTTCTTGTTGTAACGAGCGGCGTTGAGCGCGGCTTCGTTGACCAGGTTGGCCAGATCGGCGCCAGTGAAACCAGGTGTGCCGCGAGCGATGACCGAAATATCAACGTCTTCGCCGAGCGGAATCTTGCGAGTGTGAACGGCCAGAATGCCTTCGCGGCCTTTCACGTCGGGACGATTGACGATCACGCGGCGGTCGAAACGTCCGGGACGAAGCAGCGCCGGGTCGAGCACGTCAGGACGGTTCGTCGAAGCGACCAGGATGACGCCGTCATTCGATTCAAAGCCGTCCATCTCGACCAGCAACTGATTGAGCGTCTGTTCGCGCTCGTCGTGTCCGCCGCCCAGTCCCGCGCCGCGATGGCGTCCGACCGCGTCAATCTCGTCAATGAAAATGATGCAGGGGGCGTTCTTCTTGCCCTGCTCGAACAAATCGCGTACGCGGCTGGCTCCGACGCCGACGAACATCTCAACGAAATCCGAGCCAGATATTGAAAAGAAGGGAACGTTGGCTTCGCCCGCGATGGCGCGCGCGAGCAGCGTTTTGCCGGTGCCCGGAGGCCCCATCATCAAAACGCCTTTTGGAATGCGTCCGCCGAGCTTCTGGAATTTTTGCGGCTCCTTCAGAAATTCGATGATTTCCTGTAGCTCTTCTTTAGCCTCTTCGACGCCCGCGACATCCTTGAACGTCACGCGCTTTTGCTGGTTCGACAGGAGTTTCGCCCGGCTCTTGCCGAACGACAACGCTTTGTTGCCGCCCGATTGCATCTGGCGAAGCATGAAAATCCAGAAGGCGATGATCAAAATGAAGGGCGCATAAAAGACCACCATTTGCAGCACCATTCCGCTGCTTGATGAGTTCTTAAATTCGACCTTCACGTCATACTTCCTCATCGTATCAACCAACTTGTCAGCGGTGAAATCGTTGGTCAAATCTGTCGTGAAAGCTCCACCGCCGGTAAATTTACCGGTGACTTTCTCCTTTTCGATGGTGGCCGACTGTACTTGCCTGTTTTCAACCTTGGTCACCAAATCGCTGTAGGATGTCGGCGTCGGTTGACCAGCTGTGGGATTATGAAAGAAGCGGTAAAGTAAAATCGCGCCTACAATAATCACCACCCAAAAGATCGCTTGTCTGATTGTCGAGTTCAATACTATTTACCTCCGTTAAAGACTCCGGCGTATTCTAGCCCATTTCCCCTGATTTCGCTCGCCATTTTTCCCCGCATGAGGGAAGACGCGACGGCGTCTATGTGAGTTTCACATTATGAGAATTGCGCGCTACAAGATTGTTTCAAATCTTACTCAATCTTTCAGCGGCGACCAATGCGCAACGCTCATCACTGGCGTTCAGCGCGAATGCGCGCGCTACCGGCAGCCCGGGCGCCCAGACGATCCGATCATCAGCCGTCACCAGAACCGGATATTTATCGCGTTGTGAGAGGGGGATTTTGAGCCGAATCATGAATGTCTTGAGCTTGACTGCGCGCCGCGCGCCTGCGGGGATGTAAGCGTCCCCCGGCAAGCGCGTTCGCAAGCGCAATCCGCCCAATTCCTCGCATTCACGCAGAGACGCCGCGAACAGTTCCTGTTTTTCGCCGTTATTTACTTCCAAGTTCTTCCGCGCAATCCCGCATTCCAGTGTAAATCGGAAATCTCCGAAATTCTGCGGCGCGCCTTCTTTCAATTCAACAGGCTCAAGTCTCGTTGGCGCGCGCTCGTCTGCGCGAATGAGTTTCAGATGATTGAATTCGCGCGTGACGATCAAACCTTCGGGCAGTTCAACGCGCCGCCCGCTCTGACTGCGCGAGATCAGATCGTCAATCGCCTCGATGTGCGCCAATTCCACGCGGCGCAAACCGCCGCGCTGTGTTTTCAACCAGAGCCTCAACACTCGCCTCCGAATTGCGGGAACGACATCGAGCAGAGGAACGATGTCCAGACTCGAATCCTTGCCTGCGGCGGCGAACAACCCGGCGGCAAGGTCGCGTAAACAGGCGTCGTCATTCGTCAACAATTCAGCCGTGCGCGACAACGCTTCTTCAACGCGCGGATTGAAATCGCGCAGCAACGGGAGCAGTTCGCCCCGGATTCGGTTACGAGTAAAGCCTGGGTCAACGTTTGAGCTGTCGGCGCGAAACGCGAGGCCGTAATGTTCGCAATGCTCGATGACTTCGGCGCGCGTCACACCGAGCATCGGGCGAATCAGTTTAGCCTGCCCTCCCAGAGGCAGGAACTCGTGAATGCCGCGCAGCCCTTCAGCGCCAGCCCCGCGTAGTAACCGCATCAAAATCGTTTCGGCCTGATCGTCCTGCGTGTGCGCCGTCAAAACGAAATTAACTCTGTTTTGCTCCGCCACACGACGCAAAAAGTCATAGCGCAAACGGCGGGCAGTGGCTTCTAAATTTTGTTTTGCCGCGCGAGCCTGCGCGCCGACGTCAATCCGTTCGGTAAAAATCGGCGCGCCCAGCCGCGCTGCCAGTTCCCGAATGAACCGCTCGTCCTCATCCGACTCTTCGCCGCGTAATTGATGATTCAGATGAGCGGCCAGAACTGTGACCGCCAGTTGATCGCTTTCACGCAATCGCACCAGGGCATCGAGCAACGCGGTCGAATCCGCGCCGCCTGAAACAGCGACCAGGACACGAAGCCGCGTATCCGGGAATTTCGCATCGCGCGCCCGAACATAGCCGCCCAATCGCCGCAACGCCGTCTTAAGTTTTTTCTCCAGCTTTGTCATCTCTCGAAAATTTGCGCTACGCTGTGCGCATGAAGCTAGGCTTGTGCTTGCTGCTGTCGCTCTCGCTGGCTATTCCGGCTCTGGCGCAGAAATCCGCGCCACGTTCGCTGCCGCGCATCACGTCGAAAGTCGAATTCGACAAGCTGGCGCGGGTTTATTATCAGGGGCGTTTTTACGCGCTGCCGCATCTGATGTTCGTCATTGACCGCGCGGCGAAAGACAGAATCTATTACGTCAACTCGAAGCGGTATTCGTTTCACAGCGAATTTGCGAACGCGAATTATCTCACGCTCGAACGCGGGCGCGAATTCTTCCGGCATAATTACCTTGAAGCGAATCGCCGCTTCATCCTCGGCGCAATCGCCTATCAGACCAGAGTCGGCAAATTCACTTTTGAATTCTGGGAGGGCGATCTGGCCACTGATGAAATTGTGAGTGAAGCGTATAAGACAATCAGCGCAAGCTTCTTCGCGCCGGTTTACTTCAAACCCAATTCGGCTCATCAGGAAGAGGTTTCGTCGCGGATGCAGGAAAACGGAGCAGGCATTGCGCGCCTGCTCGCATCCGAAATCAATCCGCCGCAGGATTATCTGCCGCTGAATATTGCAACCGCAGTCGGCGTATTGCGGATCATTGATCGAATGACCGACGCGACGATCATTGACCGTAACGAGGTCGTCATCTTCCGCGAGCCGCCGATTTCACTGACGCCGCTTCAGGGCGTAATCACGACGACGCTCTCGACGCCGCTCGCGCACGTCAACCTGTTGACAAAAGGCTGGGGCGCGCCGAACGCTTACATCAAAGACGCCGACAAGCTGTTCAAACCACTCGAAGGCAGGTTCGTCTATTTCGAGACGCGCGAAGACGGCTACACGCTGCGTCCCGCCGAGACAAACGAGACGCTGGAAGCCGGGCGGCGTCTGGCCAGACGTTCCGACCTGCTGACGCCTGAAGCAGATCTCGATTTTGAAAGATTGACCGAACTGAAAGATCAGCGCAAACGCGACGCAAAACGATTCGGCGCGAAATCGGCCAACCTGGGTGAAGTGATTCACGCCGCTCGCGCGGGCGCTGTCCGAAACATCATCGTGCCGCCTGGATTCACGATTCCGTTCTTCCACTACACGCAATTTGTCGAAGAGAACAAGCTGGAAGATGCGATCACCGAAATGCTCGGCAATGATCGCTTCAACCACGATCCGGTTTATCGTAAACAGCAGTTGGCCGAATTGCGCGCGAAAATTCAAAACGGAAGGTTGAACGAGGCTTTCTCTCGCGCGGTAGTTGAAAAATGGCGCGCGACGCTCGGCGGTAAAGGCGTTTTCGTCCGCAGTTCGACGAATTCGGAAGACCTGCCGAACTTCAGCGGCGCGGGTTTGTACACCAGCGTGCCGAACGTGCGCGACGACCGCGCGATGCTTGAAGCGATCAAAACCGTCTGGGCGTCGCTGTGGAATTACGAAGCCTACGAAGCGCGCGAGAGCTTCGGCATCAATCATTCGGCGGTTTATCCGGCGGTCCTGATTCAGGAAGGCGTCAACGCCGAAGCCGCAGGCGTACTGATCACGACCAATCCGTTTGACCAAGACGATAAGAACGCGGTTTACATCAACGCCAAACGCGGCCTCGGCATTCGAGTAGTCGAGGGCCGCCGCGCGCCTGAGCAATTAATCTTCAATCCTCATTCGAGGGGAACCGGAGCGGTCCGAGTTCTGACCCGTTCCGGCGACGACACAATGCTGACTTTTGACGAACGCGGCGGCGTGCGGGAGATCAAGATTGATACCGAACGCCGCGTGCTGACCGATGCGGTCGTGCGGCGGTTGGCCCGCGCCGCATTACAAATCGAACGCGCGTTCGGCGGGCGCGACCAGGACATCGAATGGGTCACAATCGGCGACCAGATTTACATCGTGCAATCGCGGCCTTACGTCGAAAAATAGAGGGAGAGATGAAAAGACAAGGAGACAAGGAGACAAGGAGACAAGGGGAGGTGCGAATAAAACGTGGCGTTTTTCAATCATCGCTCAATCTCTCCTTGTCCCCCTTTCTCCTTGTCTCCTTGTCCCCCTGTCTTCTTGTCTTTCTTCTGACTGGCTGTTCGCGCCAACCATCCGAGGCGGAAAAGCGGGCGGCGGTTGATTCATACTTCGCTCAGGCGCGGTCGTGCTGGCCATCCGATGGCCGCAACAGCGAGGATGCGGGCGGTTTAAGGTTGACGGTCGAGTCGGTCAGGAACGCCGAAGACGCGACGCGCGTGCGGTTGGTCGCTTATGCGCTTGACGAAGCGGTTGATTTTCATTTGCCTGTCTATCGGTTGAGCGCCGGCCGATGGCTGATCAATGAGAAAGGGCGGGCATATCTGCTCGACGAGCGGTGCCGCGAGTTCAAATTAAATGACAGGAAGCCGTCTGCTGGTTCTTTTGCAGGAGGGCGGCAGGTTCCACTGGATGGGATAGTGAGATTGAATCCGGGGCAGGCTTTTGAAGTGACGCTCGTTTTTCCTCCGATGCCGGATCAGACGCGGGTCGGCGCATTAGTTTACGACGGGCGTGTCCTGCCTTTCACGCTGAACGCGGAAACGCAGCGCCGTTGACCGGATTAATTCGCCGCTCCGGTAGCGCCTAAAGCTCCGCGCTCTTTCTCGTCGCCCTCGACCTTTGAGTAAAACGCCTCTCCGCAGGATCG
Source organism: Acidobacteriota bacterium (assembly GCA_022072205.1). Lineage (GTDB taxonomy): Bacteria > Acidobacteriota > Blastocatellia > RBC074 > RBC074 > JAJVID01. The sequence goes on along the minus strand of JAJVID010000128.1, from coordinate 28,695 downwards.
GCAGGTGAAGGCCTTGTGATCGGTGACGGAAAACGCCATCCGCTCCAACATTGTCCGGCGTCGTCTCTTGACGTTTATCGAGCCGCAATGCGTGCAGGCGGGCGCGGGAGCCGTTGGTTGTTCTTGTTCAATGTTCTTTCGCTGGCGTGGCTCTTTCGCTCCTTGCGCATAAAGCCTGGTGATCTCAGTCCGCAGATCGCGGCGCGACTGAGGAGTTTGGTCAATCACAATCGCTCCGGGAACCTCTTCCTGTGTTTTCGACTGCAATCTCAAAGCCGCCAGATCAATGATCAGCCGCTGAGGCGTGTTGGGTTTAACCATGGCTTCTGATTGTTTTCCTCCACCAGCGCCATCCTTCAGTCTGGTTAAATCCACAGTCGAAGCCTGATTGAAATCGGCGGCCTTGCGGGCGGAAGGGCGCTGCGCGCGAATCTTCGGCTCCTGCAACGAAAAAGCTTTGAATTGGTGATTGCAATGATCGCAGAGCAGGGCGCGAATGAAGAAAATGCGTAACGCCAGCGGCGCCGGTATGTAATCATTGCGAATGCGTGAGCTTCCACAAGCTGGACACAGTACCATTAGGAAATCTCCTACCTGCTACTTCTGAATTTTGATTGCGGAGCGGTAGGGGAGCGCAGTCTACGATCTCCGAATAGTCTCACTGAATAACGCGATTGAACGATCAGACTTAATGATGGGGACACGAGACAGGTTCAATGCTCTCTGTATCGGCGGATAATTTAGCACTATCGCTCGCCGGACGGAAAGACTTTTTTATGGAAACTCTCTTCAATCGGTTCTACCAGAGATTACCGGTACGGAACATCGGCGCTGACGAGTACCTACACCTTCTGAACGACAAAGAAAACGGCCATATTCGCCGCAGCCTGCGTCTGGCGATGCTGGCTGCGGCGCTGCTTTCAGTGATCGGATTCCTGACTTACTACCTGCCCGTTTACCGCTTCCCGCATCTCTTCCCGTCCGCCAGCGTGACCGCGCCGCTCGTCGGAAGTGTGATCAGGTTGCCCTGGGCCGAACTGGTCTGGTGCGCGCTGCTCACGTCCGTCGAACTTTACCTGCTGACGTTGCTGAACATTTTCGGAGCGCACGAAATCGCGATAGCGACCGGATTCATCACCAACGCGACGAAACTGGAAAGAGCGAAGCCGCTTCTGCAAATCGGTCTTGAAAGGAAAACTACCGAAGTCAGCCGGTACGGGATTGATCCGTTTCAGGGTCTGAACAAATCGCTGCTTTTCCTCTTCAATATCGCGCTCAGATTGAAAGGATGGTTTGCGAATCAGACGGTGCGTTTTCTGGTTCGGCTACTGTTGGGGCGCTACGCCGTCCGCGCGTTGCTGGATTTTGCCGGGATGCCGATTTACATGGCGATCAACGCGTATTCGGTTTATGCCGTGATGCGCGAGGCGCGAGTGATCATCATGGGCCAGACTGTCATTGGCCTTCTGATTCGCCGCCTGCCGCGACGTGAGCTATCGGCTTCGGAGCAGGAACTGCTTTACGACACGCTGCAATTCATCGCCGTCAGCAAACGCGATTTTCATCAAAACCATTATCTGCTGACGAGAGCTTTGCTCGAATTCTTTCAAATCCCCAGCGAGACATATCATCAACTGCCGGATGATTACCCTGAGAAGCTCAAACAAGCGCCAGCCGCTATCGCCGCGCTCTGCCGGCTTGTCATCCTGCTCGGGTTTATCCTCGACGGACACATTTCCTGGCGCGAACGGCTGAGGCTTCAGAAGCTGAACCAACTCCACGTTCTGGACGAAAGCTACGCGGATTTGAAACATTACGCGCGCGATTTTTTGAACGGCGCCGGTGTGGACGCATGGAGCGAGGCTTATCTGAAGCTCGCCTGACTGGCGGCCTTACGTCTTCTTCACAATCTTATCCACGGCGGTCTGCGCAATCGGATGATAGCCGGGCCGCGCCTTCGCATAAATTTTCGACGCCCGCAGCTTGCCCTCTGGCGTCTTTACCAACTCTTCGTAAAGCGGCTTGATCAGCTTCTGCCTGCCGATTGACGTCAGATAGTCTTCAAGACGCGGATAGGCCGCCTCGTATTTGTTTCGGATCGAAATCACCAGCCATTGCTGCGCAATCTCAGCGTTGCCCGCCTTCGTCATGCCAAAAGCCTGATCCAGTTCCTTCATCTGGTTTGCGTTCAACTGCTGCGGCAGGAATTTCAGAAAATGCAGCCATTCCTGAGTTGACCACCCTCCGGTCTGAAGCTTCGCCGCAGGAGTTTTTCCTTCGAGCCATTCTTTCGCCTGCGCCTCGACTTTTGCGAACGCGTCTGACTGCGGCTTTGGAGCGCTCGCGGGCAAACCCGGTTTGGTGATCCATTCGTCGAGCGGAATCTGCGACGCAAGCTGCGGGTTCTGATCGAACAGGTTCTTTTTCAAGTACTCGATGAAATCAGCCGTCGTGATGCTCTGAAACGCGAATCGCTCGAAATAACCTTTCAGAAATTGATCGAAGCGTTCGCGCCCGAACGTCTCTTCCAGTTGACGCAAAAACAGCGCGCCTTTTTCGTAAGGCACGAGCGTGAAACCTTCGTCCGGATCGCGCCCCTTCAAATCAACGTGCAGAATCTCATCGGCGTCCGGCAAATCCGCCATCTCCTCCTTCAGGTTTTGAAGCCCCAGCGTTGCCTCCATCTCTTCGCGCTCGCGCCCGTAAATGGCCTCGATGATGCGGCGTTCCAGATAAGTCGTGAAGCCCTCGTTGAGCCAGAAATCGCGCCACGTCGCGTTGGTCACCAGATTGCCCGACCACGAATGCGCCAGTTCGTGCGCGATGAGCGAAACCAGGCTCTTGTCTCCGGCCAGGATTGTCGGCGTGGCGAAAGTCAGTCGCGGATTCTCCATCCCGCCAATCGGGAAACTCGGCGGCAGGACCAGAATGTCGTAACGCCCCCACCGATAAGGCCCGTAAAGCTTCTCGGTGGCGACGACCATCTTCTCTGTGTCTTCAAGCTCGCGCGCCGCTTTTTCCATCATCGCGGGTTCGGTGTAAACGCCAGTGCGTTCGCCGAGCGGCTTGAAAGCGATGTCCCCAGCCGCAAGCGCGATCAGATACGGCGGGACAGGTTGCGTCATCTTGAATCGGTATCCGAATCCGCGAGTTTGTGGCTCTACTTCGGCGCTCATCACTGCGCGTAGATTTTCCGGTGGCCGAATATGAGCCGTGTAAGTCACACGCACGCCCGGCGAATCCTGCAACGGAATCCAACTGCGCGCGTGAATCGCTTCTGATTGAGTGAAAACATACGGATGCTTCTTGCCCGCTGTCTGCGCCGGTTCCAGCCACTGCACGCCCGAAGCTCCGGGCGAGGTTTCGTATTCGATGCGGACTTTGGTCGCCTGCGGAGGCAGTTGGATGGTGAGCGGAGCGCCGAGAATCTTGTCCGAATTACCGAGCGCAAATTGCGCGGGCGTGAAATTGCTTCCATCCGTTGACGCTTCAGCCTTGATGATTTTCAAATCGCGCGTGTCGAGTTTGAGGGTGTCGGCTCCGGCCTGCGTCCGCTCAATCGTCAATGTCGAAGAGCCTTTTAGAACTTTGCGATCGAACAGAACTTCCAAATCAAGATCAACGTGGCGCACGCGAACCTGTTCAGGGTTTGAATAGGAATGCGCGTCACCGGTTTGCGCAATCACATCAGCAGGCCGCAAATCCTTCACGGCGCCGGTTGATAAATTCCGGCAAGACATGACAAACAAACCGAGCAATAAACAGACCAGCAATCGCGTGACTTTCATTTTTCCTCCATTGAGATGAGAACGACGCAACAAACAAAAGATAAGCCAGCTTGAGATTTCAGCGAATCAGATTGTCAAAGCGGTTCGCGGCTGTCAATCGTGTGAGCTATCATTCACCTATGAATTTCAATCAAGCTGTCGAACTGATCGCAAAGTCGTCCCGCATCGTGGGCTTCACCGGCGCAGGCATTTCCACCGAATCCGGCATCCCCGATTTCCGCAGTCCCAACGGCGTCTGGGCCAACAACCGCATCATCGAGTATCAGGAATTCATTTCGAGCCGCGCAGGCCGAATCGAATACTGGCGGCAGAAAGTAGCGATGTGGCCCGAAATGCGCGACGCTCAACCGAACGCGGGCCATCTGGCTTTCGCCGAACTCGAACGCCGAGGAAAACTGCTCGCGATGATCACGCAGAACATTGACGGATTGCATCAGCGCGCGGGCAATAAGAACGTGATTGAACTGCACGGCACTACGGTTGAAGCCGAATGCCTGACCTGCGGCGCGAGAATTTCGATGGATGAAGCCGTGAAGCGGGTGGAAGACGGCGATCCGGCGCCGGAATGCGACTACTGCGGAGGCTTGCTGAAACCGGCGACAATTTCGTTCGGCCAGGCGATGCCTGCGTTGGCTATGAAAGCGGCGGTCGAAGCCAGTCAGAATTGCGAAGTCTTTCTAGCGGTCGGCTCGTCGCTGGTCGTTTATCCGGCGGCATCGTTGCCCGAAATGGCGAAACAAAGCGGAGCGGCGCTGATTATCATCAATCGCACGCCAACGCCGTTGGATGGAATCGCCGATCTGGTGTTGAACGAGGAGATTGGGAAGGCTCTGCCGCTGTTGATTGGAATGACGGTGGGCTGAATTCCCGTTCGCCGAGTCGAATAACATCCAGGTCACCGCTCATGGCTGCGCGCGCTTGCGCGCCAGAAGCATGGCGTTTCCTCGTGCTTGTCAGTGTGACGATTTTTTTGTTTTATCAACCGAGAGAAGCTTGGCGCCAGACGGTGAACTCGCGCTCGAATTCGGCAATGAACCGCGCAGTTTGCCGCTCGGTTTCTTCTTTACTCCAACCCAACTCGCGCGCCATCAAACTCGCCGCGACCGAGGCGCATTTCAACGCTTGTTCTCCAGCGATCATCGCCAATCGCGTACGGCGCGTCATCACATCGGCCAGAGTCAGAGCCATCTCGTAGCGCGCGGCGTAAATGACTTCAGCCAGAATCTGCGGCAATCCGTTGATCAGACGCTCGCGCAACATTTCATCCTCGCGCATTAATTCGACCAGCCTCCGGTGGTCCGCGCCATAGGAATTGATCAGATGCCGCGACGTTTCAATCGGCAGGTTTTCGGTCTGCGACAGTTGTTCGACGGCTCTTGTCAATTCGTCGCGGCTCAATGAGGCGCCGATGGCTGTGTTCTCAGTGCTCGCGCTGTCATTCGCCGCTACGTTGAATCTTTCGTTCAGGCGTTTCGCCGCGAGATTGATTCCGTGTTCCGCCATCAACCGATAGGTCGTCAGCTTGCCGCCGCCAATTGAAATCAAACCGTCGCTGGTTTCGATGATCTCTTCCTTGCGTGAAACCTCGGTGGTGTTCTTCGCGCGCGGGTCAGTGATCAAGGGCCGCAGCCCTGCCCAGCTAGAAATCACGTCCGACGGTTCAAGCCGCGCTTCGGGAAAATACGAATTGATCGCGCCCAGGATTTCATTGACCTCATCCGTCTGCGCTTGAGGGTGGTCTTTGTCGCCGCTGTAATCGGTGTCGGTCGTGCCGATGTTGACGCGGCCCAGCCAGGGAACTACGAAATAGAAACGATGGCTGGCTAGCGATGGGATCAGCCACGCGGCGTTGACGCGCAACCGATCCGCCGAAACGGTCAGATGAATACCTTTCGCCGGACGCACGCGTTTGTTCAATTCGCTGGCGGCTTGTCCGTCCAGTTTGATCGTATCTTCCATCCACACGCCGGTCGCGTTGATCACAATTCGGGCGCGACATTCGATCTCATTTCCGGTCAATTCGTCGCACAGACGCGCGCCCGCGATTTTTCCGCCGTCGCCTTTTATGAAATTGACGACTCGCGCGTAATTTGCAATTTCGGCTCCGTGCGCTCGCGCGGTTTTGATCACCTCGATGACCAGCCTCGAATCGTTCGTCACCGCGTCGTAATAGACGAACGCGCCTTTCAAGCCCTGCGGATCGAGTTGTGGCGCAAGCCTCAACGCCTCGTCTCGGTTCAGCCTGCGATGTTGCGCGAGGTTGTACCGGCCCGCCAGCAGGTCGTAAAGCCATAACCCAAGCCGCATCTTCAGCGGATGATCGTAATTCCGCCGCGAATTTTTGTAGATTGGGATGATGAACGGAAAGGGTTCAGCCAGATTGGGCGCGATCTTTGTCAGAATCGCGCGCTCGCGCAGGCCCTCTCGGACAAGTGCGAAGTCGAAATGTTCCAGGTAACGCAGGCCGCCGTGAATGAGCTTGGTCGAGCGGCTGGACGTGCCTGAGGCAAAATCGCGCTTATCGACCAGCGCTACGCGCAGGCCACGCAGCGCGGCGTCCAGCGCCAGACCGGCCCCGGTGATTCCGCCACCGATGATCAGGATGTCGAAGACTTCCTGGGTAAATTTCGTGAGCGATTCGCGCCGTGTGCGCCAGGAAAATTGGGTCATAACAAGATATTGGGGACGCGTAATGCGCGCGTCGTGAGACAACGCGAATGAAAAATATCGGATGAGCGTTCAAAAATCCATGCGCAAATGAACTTAAGATGCGAGCGAACCGCGCGAACGCGGCGTTTCGTCGCCTTGATTTATCGCCCCGCTCAGGTAGACAATGCCCGTCAGCTTTTATAGAAAGTAGCAGATACAGTCATATTCGAGCACACACCGGCCAAGTTATTACCGCATTCGCGGACAATCGAGCGAGCTATCGCGGAGCCAATTACGGTTCTAAATCTACCGGGTTGAAAGTCGGTTGGAATTATTTCTGTTTGAGGAGCTATGAAAAAATATCGTCTGTTTATACATCTCGTTGTCTTCATGATTTGTTTCGGTCTCGTTGGACCGCTTGAATCCAACATGTTGGGCAGGTCCGGCGTGTTTGCAATGACGCCCAGCGTCAAAGCGAGCGCGCAGAAGAAACGCAGCGCGAAAAGGCGTTCCAGCAGAAGTCGTCGTAGCCGCGTCAGCCGCGCGCGTCGAGGCAGCCGAAGCCGGACGGCCACGGCCCCTCGCCCGGCGTTCGACAAAATCATGTCGGAGAACCGCGCGCTGTTGAGCGAATCGAACGACGCCGAAGCCGCCGCCTCTCAGATCGAAGAGAGCAAGTTGCGCTCGCACGTCAAATTCCTGGCGGACGATTTGCTCGAAGGGCGCGGCCCCGGATCGCGCGGCGGAATGCTCGCGGCGAAATACATTGCGGCCCAGTTTGAATCGCTCGGACTCGAACCGGCCGCCGCTGATCGAACTTATTTCCAACAGGTTCAGATGATCGGATCGAGGCCCGATCCTTCGACGAGGTTCGTGGTCAAGAGCGGCGCCGGCGATACCGAATTCAAATTCGGTGATGATTTCGTCGGCGGGACTGACCTTGAGCAGACGGAGGTACAAGTCAACGGCGAGATCGTCTTTGTCGGTTACGGTGTCAGCGCGCCTGAAAACAATTGGGACGATTACAAGGGGCTGGACGTGCGCGGCAAAGTTTTGCTGATGATGGTCAACGATCCGCCCGCGACGCCTTCCGAACCGAATCTTTTCGGCGGCAAGGCGCTGACTTATTACGGCCGCTGGACGTACAAATACGAAGAAGCGGCGCGGCGTGGCGCGGCGGGCGTGATTTTGATTCACACCAACGATTCAGCCGGTTATGGATGGAGCGTTGTGCGAAATTCCTGGGGAAGCGAACGCTTCGGCCTCGTGCCCGAAGCGAACACGCCGACGTTGAAATTGAAATCGTGGGTGACTGAAGAGGCCGCTCGCAAGATCGCGCAGATGGGCGGGAAGAACCTTGATCAATTACGGCAATCGGCGGCGTCGCGCGCCTTCAGGCCCGCGCCGCTCAACGCCAAAGTTGATATGACGCTGCGGACGCAGGTGCAGCGGCTGACTTCGCCGAACGTCGTGGCCATTTATCGCGGCAACGATCCGACGCTCAAGAACGAATACGTGGTCTATTCCGCGCATTGGGATCACCTGGGCATCCGTCCCGATCAGCCGGGCGACAACATTTACAACGGCGCGGTTGATAACGCGACGGGCATTGCGGGCATGATGGCGATTGCGAGCGCCTTCAATTCGCTGGCCATCAAACCGAGACGCTCGGTTCTTTTCATCGCCACGACGGCGGAAGAGCAGGGATTGCTGGGGGCGGAGTATTACGCGCGTCATCCGCTCGTTCCGCTTCAGCAGACGGTGGCCGACGTCAATCTCGATTCGATGAACGTGTTGGGTGTCACTACCGACATCACGCCGCTCGGCGCCGACCGTTCGACGCTGGGCAAATTTATCGAAGAAGTGGCGAAAGAGAACAATGTCACGGTTTCGCCCGACGCCAGACCGGAACAAGGTTCTTTCTACCGCTCTGATCATTTCCCATTCGCCAAAGCGGGCGTTCCGGCGGTCAGCCTGGAGCCGGGCACGAAGTTCGTCGGCCATCACGACAAATGGGGCGAAGAGCAATTTCTGGATTACAACCAGCATCGCTATCACCAGCCTGCGGACGAATACAGCCCGAACTGGAATTTCGGCGGAATGGTTCAACAGGCGCGGCTGGCCTTCTGGATCGGCCTGCGCGTAGCCAACGCCGCCGAAACGCCGCAATGGAACAAGGGCGATGAGTTCGAGCGCGCGCGGTTGAAATCGCTCGGAAAAGCTCAATGACAACGCGTGTGTTGACGATCTGAAGAAATAAAAGCAGAGTGAAAAAAATCTGCCGCGAGCGGTAACAAATATGACTCCTGAGTCCCTGTGATGACGGAGCTATGTTTGTTGCCGCGCGCGGCGCCGAGTTGAATGGGCAATGAGGCAATCGGCATCGCGCTGATAAATATTTGTCGGAGTCATCCCGGTGGCTGCGATGGCCGCGATTTATCATTTGCTGAAAGCCGTTATGTCCAGACAACCACGCTACCTGTACGAATTCGGCCCGTTCCGGCTCGATCCCACCGAGCGTCTGCTGACGCGTGACGACCTCGCGCTCGCCCTGACTCCGAAAGCCTTCGATACGCTGCTTGCGCTGGTCGAAAACAGCCGTCACATAGTCACTAAAGAAGAATTGATGAACCGTGTCTGGCCGGATATTTACGTTGAAGAGACGAACCTGGCTCAGCACATCTCGATGCTTCGCAAAGTTCTGGGCGAAAGGGCGGACGGCGGGCAATACATCGAAACGGTTCCCAAACGCGGCTATCGCTTCGTGGTTCCGGTCAACAAGATCAGGTACGAGCCTTCTGAAATCAGAACCAGCGCTCCGGGGCGAACGAAGGATGGCAGTCGGAGGAAGCCGCCCGAAGATGTTCGGCGCAGTAACACCCAACAGTCGGTTTTAGTCGAAGAACACGCCGGCGATGAAAGGATCCTGGTGGTCGGAGCGGGGACGAAACTGGGGCGTTACGAAATCGTCTCGCAGTTGGGCACGGGCGGGATGGGCGAAGTCTATCTGGCGAACGATACGCAACTCGACCGCCGTGTCGCGCTCAAGCTGCTGTCGGAAAAGTACACCGGAAACGCGCTCTGGCTGCGCCGCTTCGTCCACGAGGCCAAAGCCGCAAGCGCGCTCAACCACCCGAACATCATCACCATCCACGAAGTCGGCCAGGCGTGCGGCATCCATTTCATCGCTACCGAATACATCGAAGGCAAAACGCTGAGGTGGCATCTGGCCGAAGGGCGGCTCAAAGTCACTACCGCAATCAACGTCGCCGCGCAGGTGGCCAGCGCGCTTGCGTCGGCTCACTCTGCGGGAATCATCCACCGCGACATCAAACCGGAAAACATCATGCTGCGGCCCGACGGTTACGTGAAGGTGCTGGATTTCGGGCTGGCGAAACAGGTCGAGCCGGAGAGCCAGGAGGGGAGGGCGAATCTGTCTCAACTCAACACCGATCCCGGCATCGTCATGGGCACGGTCAACTACATGTCGCCTGAGCAGGCTCGCGGGATTTCTGTTGATACGCGGAGCGACGTTTTCAGCCTGGGCGTAGCGCTTTACGAAATGCTCGCCGGGCGCGCGCCGTTCAGCGGCCCCACGTCAGGCGATGTCATCGTTTCGATCCTCGACCGCGAGCCGGCGCCTTTGTCACAAATTCTGGACGACATCCCGGCTGAGCTTGAGCGCATCGTCGGCAGGGCGTTGCGCAAAGACCGCGAAGAGCGTTATCAATCGGTCAAGGATTTTCAACTCGATCTGAAGAACCTGCAGCAGGAACTTGAACTCCAGGCCAAACTCGGCGATTCGCGCAAGCGCCAGCAGCCCGAGCAAACGCGCGTGGAAGTTGTCGCGCCCGTCAAGCGCGCCGCGATTGACAGCGAGCCTTTGGACATTCCCGAAATTCGTTACGCTCGCAGCGGCGATGTGAATATCGCGTATCAGGTCGTGGGCGACGGGCCGTTCGACCTGGTCTTCGTGATGGGCTGGGTTTCGCATTTAGAATATTTCTGGAGCGAACCTTCATTCGCGCGGTTTCTGCGACGGCTGTCCACGTTTGCGCGAGTGATCCTGTTCGACAAACGCGGGACAGGATTATCCGACCGCGTGCCGCTCGACCAATTGCCGACGCTCGAACAGCGAATGGACGACGTGCGCGCGGTTATGGAAGCTGTCGGCTGCGAACGCGCGGTGTTGTGCGGCGTTTCGGAGGGCGGGCCGATGTGCAGCCTGTTCTCGGCGACTTATCCCGAAAAAACCCTGGCGCTGGTGATGATCGGATGTTACGCGCGGCGATTGAAAGGCGAAGGTTATCCCTGGGGGCCGACTGAAGACGATCGCGAACTCTTCTTCGACGAGATTCGCAGGCATTGGGGCGGCCCTGTTGGTTTGGAAGAACGCGCGCCGAGCGTTGCTGACGACCCCGCGTTCCGCGATTGGTGGGCGGCCTATTTGCGCCGAGGCGCAAGCCCCGGCGCTGCGCTCGCTCTGACCAAAATGAACACCGAAATTGACATCCGGCACGTGTTGCCGACGGTTCGCGTGCCGACGCTGGTCATTCATCGCGCTGGCGATTTGTGTTTGAAAGTCGAGGAAGGCCGCTATCTGGCTGAAAACATTCCGGGCGCGGCGTTCGTCGAATTGCCCGGCATTGACCATCTGCCTTTCGTCGGCGATCAGGACGCGATCATTGACTCGATTGAAGAGTTCCTGACCGGAATGCGCCACGCCGAAGAAGTTGACCGCGTGCTGGCGACCGTGCTGGTGGCGAAAGTAACTGGTTGGGCCGAAGACGCCAAATGGCGCGACCTGCTCGACCGCCATCAATCATTCGTCAGAAAAGAAGTCGAACTGTTCAAAGGCGGCGCGATTGAGATCACGCCGGAGAGCCTGCTCGCCACATTTGACGGTCCCGCGCGCGCCATCCGCGCCGCCTGCGCCATCAGCGATTCGGCGCGACGGCTCGGCATCAGGCTCCAAACCGGCTTGCACACCGGCGAATGCGACGTGATGAACGACCGGGTGAGCGGCTCGGCGGTTGAGATCGCTTCGCAAATCGCCGCCCAATCATCCGCACAATTATCCGCTAACTCATCTGGCGGAGAAGTTCTGGTTTCGAGCACAGTCAAAGACCTGGTCGCGGGCGCGGGCATTCGGTTCGCTGAGCGCGGCGCGCGCACACTGGAAGGCGGTTTGGGCGAGTGGCGATTGTTTGCCGTCGAACGTGGCGTGGTGTGAGTTGGGGGAAGGTATGAAGTAAACAGAACGCGGCGAATCAGGCGGAACATCTTCAGATACGATTGGCAGGCGCGCGATGGGGTGAGAATTTTTGTCTTTCACAGACAAGCCTGCAAATCCCGCTGAAAACATTTCACTCGCTCTCTTCCATCTACTCCATACCCTTTTCGGGCAAGGCTCGAACCAAAGCTTGACAGTGCGGCGGCGTCATTGATTCCCGATATTGACCTGGGAGAAATTGGCGACGAATCCGCCAACCGTTACAACCACCTGCACCGTCCCGACTCCGCGCAACGACTCCTGCAATTGCACGTTGACTTGATCCAGTCCGGCCAGTCGCGGATGCGCGCCTGACCACATGACGTTGCAGTCGCGTCCACCGATTCGCACTTGAACCGGCCCCGGAGTCCTCAGCCCGGTGCCGAAAAGCACCAGATAATTCGGTTGACCCGGATAGCCGACACTGATCGGAATCGCATTGCCGCCAGCGTCCGCGACGCGTTGAAAGTTCCGCCCGTCGGACGTGACGAGCGCGGCTGCGACGCCGCTCCCCCGATTGTTGGCCGTGAAGATCGCCGGATTCGGCGCTGTCAATATCGCGCCGTTCGTTCGCTCTCCGTTCGATCCGTTGATAGTGAGATTGATTGTTCCAATGGCCGAATCAGGCAGCAGGAAGTTGATCTGGTTCGGCGACACGTAAAACAAACCTGCGGCTGTTCCGTTCACCAGTACCTGCGTCCCCGAAATATTTGTTGGCAGCGGAAAGCCGCTGGCCGCCGCTGTGACCGAAGTCAGCGTCTGACCGTTGTTGGCGAAGAGAGTGGCGATTGACCCAGGCGCAGCCGGGGCGCTGAACGACGCCGATGAAACCACATTGAGCGATCCGCCGCCACCGCCACCGCCGCCACCGCCACCGCCACCGCCACCACCGCCTCCGCCTCCGGCGCACATATCACATGGCTTCGTATGCGGCGGATTGCTCGTGGTTACGACCTGACAACTGGCGCCAGACCTCATCACCTGTTTGATTGTATAAACCGCGCCGAAGCCGCATCCGACAGGCTCCGAAAAAGAGATGGCGCTTCCGGACGCCTCGCCGACTTTCACGCCACTCCGATATATCTCGTAATGATCAATCATCGAAACCGGATCGCGGTTCAGCCACCGCAGATTTATGTTTGAGCATGATGAAGGATACCCCTGGAATAACGGCGGGGTGCATGCTGACTGGGCTTTGACATGTTTCGTCGAAATCAAAACTGTTCGATCCGAAATAATGAAAACCGAAGAGAGCAGGCACACAAAGAGAGCACAGAAAATCTTTCTGCAAGACATACTACCTCCGAACAGCAGTCAAACCGGATGTGCAAACCGGACACACGGGCGCACTCCGGCCCTGCCGTTCAATTGTCAGGAATCGAATTTACAAACACGGGGAGCGTGATGCCTGAGGGATGGTATGAGCGGGGTGAAGCCGCGGGCGGGGTTTGAACAAGCGAAACCGCTCGCTTCGACGACCTTCAGCAAATGGATTATGGATTCGGGGGGAAAACAAAAACTCAGGGCGAACGTGAGAATCAATTGTCGGGATGTCGGAGTGAGTGACGCGCGGAGTGTAGTCTCAAATAATGTTTGTTTCAATTGAAAATCACCCGGAGCCGCGCGCGAATGGCAAATTTAATGGGCTGGTGGTACGCTACCGCACCCAATGAGGCTGAATCCTGACTCATATCAAGCCAGTTTTCGAGACCGGGAGAGAAGTGAAAAATGAAGTGTTCCTACTCCATCGTCGTCCCCTTTCATAATGAAGAAGATAACCTGCCCACGCTTTATCGCCGGCTGACAAAAGTGATGGAAGAGATCGGCGAGGATTACGAGTTGGTTTTTGTTGACGACGGCAGCGCTGACCGCACTCAAATAATCGTGAAGGAAATTTCCGCGCTCGATCCGCGCGTCACAGGTGTCAGGCTGCGCCGCAATTTCGGCCAAACCGCCGCGCTGGCCGCCGGATTCGATTACGCGCAAGGCAATGTGATCATCGCAATGGATGGCGATCTGCAACACCAGCCGGAAGACATCCCGCGGTTCCTCGAAAAGCTTGAAGAAGGTTACGACGTGGTCAGCGGCTGGCGGCAGAATCGTGGTGATGGATTCCTGCGCACGTTTCCGTCGAAGATCGCAAACAAGCTGATGGCGCGCGCGTCGGGCGTTCCCATTCACGATTTCGGCACGACGTTCAAAGCCTACCGCCGTGAAACGCTCGAAAGAATCCCGATCTATGGCCAGATGCATCGCTTCCTTCCGGCGATGGCCAGCGTCGAAGGCGCATTGATCGCCGAAGTCCCCATCGAAGACAAGCCACGCGCGAGCGGCAAATCGCATTACGGTTTGTCACGCACGTTCCGCGTCATGTTCGACATCCTGACCATCCGCCTCATCGTGCGTTATTTCTCTCGCCCGCTCCATTTTTTCGGCGGCATTGGAGCAGTGATGATCGCAGTGGCCCTGATGTTGTCGAGTTGGTTGTTATTCAAGAAGCTTTACTGGCGCGAAGACATCTTCATTCAAAACGGGCCGATGCTGCTGTTCGCCGCTGTGGCTTTCCTTGGAGGAATTCAGTTTCTGGGATTGGGATTGTTGGGCGATCTCTTCACGCGACTCTATTACGCGCCGGAGCGGAGGAACATTTATAACGTAGCGCGGGTTTACCGCAGTGAGTTACCTGATACAATTGGCCAGGCGAGCAGTCAGTAAAATATTGAAATCCACTCGGGGGAGATATGGCATACGTACAAGTCAATATAGTTACGCCCAACGGTAATAAATACCGATCAAAGGTTGATGAGCAGGTTGACTATAACGAGTTGCTGAACGCGCTGGTCAAAGACCTTGAATTGCCAGTAGCCAGTAGTCCTTCTGTGGATTATGAACTAGCCATTTCGGGCGCGGTAAAACTCACAGATGGCGCGACCATCCACATACTGACGCGCCATCCTCATGCCGAACTTAGCCGAAACAAACAGATTGTTCTTGTCGAGTAGTCAGTAATAATTTTAGGCGCGGCGGAGGTCTTACGCTTATGGGCGATGCTGAAAACCGTCCTGTAGTAAAAGGGACTGAGCTGATAGATCAAACACGTGACGCTGTAAGGCATGCTGAAGGTGTGCTTGAGGCTACCGGCGTAAAGCTTCCAGCAGACAGAGTGGAGCTTTATGTGAAGGAGACAACTGTTTACCAGCTTCTTGAGTATGCAAGGGACGAGAGCATTTTTCTATCGCTGGCAAGCCTATCGGCGGGAGCGGCGCTGGGTGTGATAGTGAATTGGGCCACTGCCGACAGCGCCCAATTGAGCAAGGCCGGTTGGGTAGCTTTGGTCATCTTCGTAGCGGTAACCCTCATATTCATCTGGTCGTGGCTGCGCGTTCAGAAGCGATCTGGGAAAATCAAAGAGCGAATCGAAAAAGAGCGAATCAAATCAGTGGATAACCTGTAACTCAAGGCCGATTCATCAACACACTCTTCCCGCCGCGATTAGCAAGCGAATAAACCGCCAATCCTTCAATCGCCTTCAACGCTCGTTCCTTCTTGCTGTCTTCCGTAAAAAAGAAGATTCGTTCACTACCTTGCCACAATCTCCTGACATCTTCTGCTTCGAGGAAAATCTTCGGCGCGTCGGGGTAAGTCGAGCCGAAGGCCATCCCTGTCACTTTGCCATTCAGCAATAACACTTGTTTATTCGTGTAAAAAGCGATTGACGAACCTGTCTCGTATTCGCCGTTGAAGACGATCTTCGCGTTCGGCTCCCATCGCTTTTGAATCCCGTCGGCGAGCGCTCGTGATGACAAGACCGGGTCGAATTTTTGCTGCGCCAGGTTTGCGCAGACGAACATCGCGCCCATCGTGACAAACATTGCGGCGGCGGCTCGCGCATGGCGTTTTCGCCAACGGAAAAGAAACGCGAGCAGGAAGCCGATGCCGAGCGAGATTGCCGCTCCAATCGCTGGTACGCGCAATTCGGCGAACGCGCTGGTCGTCAGATCGAAGAAATGGCCGAGCGAGAGCGTGTATTGTTCGGCGTCCGACGGCGCCTGGTTGAGCAGGTCTGAAAGATCGCCGGTTGGCTGAATGTTTCGCGCTTTCCAGACCAGCGCGCCCAAAACCGAAGCGGCGATCAACGCGACGAAGGCCAGCGCGCCCTGCGCCCAGAGCAGGTATCTTTGCGCTTGCGCACTTTCTTCCGCCTTCGTGAAAGCCGCGCCGAGAAGCAATGCCAGAGGCGCGTAAACCGGGAAAGTGTAATACTCCTGACTGGTCGAGATGTTGAAGAAGACCAGAATCAGCGCAGCCCACAGCCAGACGTACAGGTTGATCAGCCGCTCGCGTTCGGCTTTGCGATTGATCGCGGGCTTTTGCGATCCGAGCAGTGGGACGGCCACGCTCCACGGAAAAAGCCAGAGTAGATGCATCAGCCAGTAGAAAACAAACGGCACGCGGTTGTAATCCTTCGGCTCGCGCGTGCCAACGAAGCGTTTGAAATGCTCATTGACGAAGTAAAACCAGAAGAAGCGATCATTGCGAAATCCGGCGAGCAGATGCCAGGGAGCGGCGATAGCCAGGAACAGCAACGCGCCGGCGCCCAAACGCAGATGGCTGATTTCGCTCAGCAAAGTTCGCGTCAACAGCAGGAACAGCCCAATCGGCCCGGCGACAAAAACAATCCCGATCAAACCTTTGGTAAGCACGCAGAGCGCAATCGCGGCGTACAGGCCGTAATACCAGCGCTTCTCTTTGCCCTCGCCGAAAAAACCTCGCAGGAAACAATAGTGCGCCAGCGTGAACCAGAGCGTTAGAAGCGCTTCGGGGATCATCACCCGTGTAAACAGAAACATCCCCACACACGAAGCCAGAATCGCCGCCGCGTACAAGCCAGCTCTTTCGGAGTAGGCCCAACGCCCGAATCGGTAAGCGACGAAGGCCAGCAGGGCAATCGCCAGCACAATCGGGAATCGCACGGCGAAAGCATTGAAGCCGAAAACTCGAAATGACGCGGCTACGGCCCAATAAAGCATAGGCGCTTTTTCCAGATAACGGACGCCGTTGACGTGGAGCGTCACCCAGTCGTCGCGCTCGATCATCTCTTTCGCGGCTTCGGCGTGCGTGGCGTCGGCGTCGTCCAGCAGCGAAGGCCGGATCGATGTGGCGAGAAAAATTGCGGCGGTAAAGGCGAGGAGCAGGGCTATCGGTAGATGTTTACGCATGAAGCAGACCAAATCGGGGCAAACTTTTAATAACAAATTTGCTGGCAAAATCGCCGCTCGTTTTCGCGCGATTGGCATTGAACGGCATCGGAAACTATAATCACCAGCGGTTCGTAGGGCAGTTTTTTCGTGAACTTCATTGGCCCCAAAGGCTGGCTAACTTACCCGACAGAAATTGTTTCGGCAAGCCAGCCACGATTACATTCGCATGTCAGTATCAACTGAAATCGCCAATCGCAAACTCAGTCACTTCGATCTCTGCGCAAACCATGACGTAGAGTTCCGCCGGAAGACCACGCTCTTCGAAGATGTTGAGATGGTTCATCAACCACTGATCGAAACCAGGCTCGAAGATATTGATCTGGGCGTTGAAGCGCTCGGCAAGAGTTTGAGCTTTCCGCTGGTCATCACGGGAATGACGGGCGGCGCCGAAGAGGTGGCGCGGTTCAATCGAGAGGTCGCCGAATTGGCCGGCAGAATGGGCATCGGCTTCGGAGTAGGATCGCAACGCGCGATGCTCCGGTATCCCGAAATGAAAAAGACTTTTCAGGTGCGCGATGTTGCGCCGGATGTGTTGCTGCTCGGCAACATCGGCATCGCGCAGGCGCGCGAGATGAGCGCAGGAGAGGTCGCGCGATTGGCTGAAGAGATTGGCGCGGATGCGATGTGCGTCCACCTGAACGCGGCGATGGAGATTATTCAGGAGAACGGCGATCACGATTTTCGAGGCTCGCTCGACGCCATCGAACGTCTGATCAATGAATCTCCGATTCCGATCATTTTTAAAGAGACTGGCTGCGGTTTTTCGCGCGAGTCGGGAATAAAACTCCGCGACGCCGGGGTTAAATGGGTTGACGTTTCGGGCGCGGGCGGGACTTCGTGGGTCGGCGTTGAAACGATTCGCAACCGCGCGATGCGCCATCTGGGCGAAGCC
The DNA here is from genome assembly GCA_022072205.1 of Acidobacteriota bacterium. Taxonomy (GTDB): domain Bacteria; phylum Acidobacteriota; class Blastocatellia; order RBC074; family RBC074; genus JAJVID01. The sequence goes on along the minus strand of JAJVID010000128.1, from coordinate 10,833 downwards.
TTCTGGGACTGGGGCGTTCCGACTGCGGCCAGCGTCTGCGAGCTTCGTTCGCTCGATCTGAATCTGATCGCGTCGGGCGGCATTCGCACCGGCTTGCAGGCGGCGAAGGCTCTGGCGCTGGGCGCGAAAGTCGTTGGCGTCGCGCTTCCGGTTTTGCGCGCATACGTATCGGGTGGGATTGAAGGCGTCGAGGTTTTTCTGAACGGTTTCCGCGACGAATTGCGCGTGGCGCTGATGCTGTGCGGTTGCGCGAAGGTTGGCGATCTAGGTTTTGATCACGCGGTGATCGGAGGGCGGTTGCTTGAATGGGCGCGACAACGCGGATTGCAGGTGAAACGCGATGGTTGAGACGATCACCGACCTCTGCGTCGTCACCGCCGTTGACATCGAATTCAAAATCGCCGCCGATTTGCTCTCAGGAAAATCTTTTTCGGAAGAGTCGCGCGTGAAAGTTTGTCGCGGGGTTTTCGGCGCGCGGCGCATCGTTGTCCTGCAATCGGAGATGGGCGCGGTTGGATTTGCCGAACGGCTTGCGCAACATCTGGCGGAAAATCGCTACGACGCTTTGATTGTGGCGGGTTTGGCCGGTGGGCTTGATCCGAAGCTGCGCGCAGGCGATGCGGTTTTGTACGACTCCTGTTACGACACCCGTGCGATTGATCCGGAGCGGTTGCGTCAATCGGTTTCTGAGCAGCCGCCGATCATCGCTTGCGATGAGATGTTGTCGGACTTTCTCTTCGATTCTGCTACAGCGGTGGGGCTTCGCTGCGTTCGCGGAGCGGGAGTCACGGTCAGCCGAATCGTCACCGAAGCGAAGAGTAAATTGGCGCTTGGCTCACGCTACGGCGCGGTGGCGGTTGATATGGAGACTTATGAGGCGCTCAGCGCGTGCGCCCGGCTCAACCTGCCGGCAGCCGCATTGCGCGTCATTTCCGATGAGGCTGCGCGCGACATCCCGGATTTGAATCGGGCTTACGACGCCGATGGCCGGACGAACGGCTGGCAGATGGCTGGGGCGATGATCGCGCGCCCGGCCGCCACATTGCATTTTTTGCCGAGCGTTAGACGCGCGCTCAGATCTCTGAAAGAGAATCTGCGGGCGGCGTTGAATGCGTAAATTGGTGTAGCCAAGCCGGGCTAAATCACTGCGATTGAGCCGGTTGACAAGGCGCAATCGGCTCACCTAGAGTTGCACACTCGTTTTTTCAGGGATTGGTCGTACCCGCTAAAATTCGTTCGCAGACTTTGCCCGGCTTTGCGGTTGTAACGCAGGCCGAACTGTCGCCACGCGAAGCCCTCGCGCGGCGGCGCGAGGAATGATGATCCCCAGACAGCAACTAAGGAGAATCACAAATGAGTAATCTAGCGCTTTCAGCGGTAGAGACACAGCCAGAGGTAGAGACTAAACAGGGAAATTACAAGATTGCCTCCACCACATTCGTCATCAGAACCAACGAACGAGTCGAATTGAGAAGCATCACCAGAGAGGTCGCCGAATTCGTAAAGCAGACTCCGATCCGCGATGGCATCGTTCAGATCTCGTCGCTGCACACCACAGCCGGATTGATGATGAACGAAGTCCAGGGCGCGCTGCTTTCCGACGTGACCAACATGTTTGAACAGATCATCCCAAGCGCCGTCTATTACAAACACAACGATCCAGTGCTTTCCGATTGTGACCGCAGGAACGCCGACGCCCATCTTCGCGCCGTTGTGGTCGGTCACAGCGTCTCCATCCCGATCATTGATGGCAAACTCAAAATTGGGACCTGGCAGAACGTTCTTCTCACCGAGTTCGACGGCCCCAACAACCGCAAAATTCACATTCAAGTGATGGGAATCTGAAGAGACGGGAGTGGGGAGTAGGAAGTGGGGAGTGGGGGATAGGAAGAGTGACTTCCTTGCTCCCATTTCCCACTCCCTACTCCCTACTCCCACTCCCGTTCTATGAAGGCATTCATCACAGGCGCTACCGGATTTGTCGGGGGCAATCTGGCGCGCGCGCTGCTTGACGATGGACATCAGGTCAGAGCGCTGGTTCGTCCGGGAAGCGACCGGAGAAATATCGCCGGATTGCCCATCGAACTGGCTGAAGGCGATCTTGATAACCAGCGGAAACTCACCGAGCAGATAGCGGGCTGCGATGTGATCTTTCACGTCGCGGCCCATTATTCTCTGTGGGTCAAAGATCGCGCCTCGATTTACCGCGCCAACGTTGACGGGACGAAGAATCTGCTGGCCGCTGCGCGAGCCGTTGGAGTCAAACGTTTCGTTCACACCAGCTCCGTAGCCGCGATTGGCGTCCCTCCGCCTGGCGCGCTGGGCAATGAACAGACACAGACCACGCTCGAAGAGCTTGTCAGCGATTACAAGAAATCGAAATATCTGGCTGAACAAGCCGCGTTTCAGGCGGCGCGCGAAGGGTTGGATGTGGTGATCGTCAATCCGTCAACGCCTATCGGCGCGCACGACGTTAAACCCACTCCAACCGGCGAAATCGTCCTGCGTTTTTTGCAGGATCGAATGCCTGCGTACGTTCGGACAGGACTCAATCTGATTGATGTCGAGGATGTCGCGCGCGGGCACATTCTGGCCTGGCGGAAGGGACGAACCGGCGAGCGATACATCCTGGGCAATCGCAATCTTTCGTTGAAAGATATGCTTGAGGCGCTGGCGGCGATTACGGGCAAGCGCGCCCCGCGAATCGCCATCCCGCATTTCATCCCACTCGCCGTGGCTTTTGTTGATGAGATGATACTCGCCCGTTTGGGCAAGACGCCGCAGGTTTCCTTTTACTCGGTGCAGATGTCGAGAAAAGCGATGTATTACGATTCATCCAAAGCCGTGCGCGAACTGGGGCTGCCCCAAACTCCTGTTGAGACAGCTTTGGAGAAGGCCGTTCGCTGGTTTGAAGAGAACGGTTACGTTTGAGGGACAAAATCGAACCCTTCCACAGGTCTTGCGTTATACTCACCGCCTACGATTCCGCTGCGAGGAAAAGCCTATGCCGTTTTTTAGACGCTGCCGTCTCATCAATCTATTGCTGGTCATCGCCGCGCTGATAATTTGCGCGCAACGCGGCGTCGCCCAGGACAAGCAGGATAAAGGCAAGCAGGATAAAAAGGACGAGATGGGAACGATCCGGCTCGACACCGATCTGGTTTCGGTTGACGTGATCGTGACCGACCGCGACGGCAATCGCAGTTCGGCTTTGTTGAAGGCTTCGGATTTCGCCGTTTATGAAGACGGCGTCCGCCAGAAGATCAGCAACTTTTCGGCTACCGACGTGCCGTTCAATTTAGTCCTGCTGCTCGACACGTCAGGCAGCACGCGCGATGAAGTCGGGCTGATGCGCCGCGCCGCGCGCCGGTTTCTGGACGAGCTTCGCCCACAGGATCGCATCGCCGTTATTCAATTCAACAAGCAGGTGGAGATGCTGGAAGACCTGACTTCCGACCGCGCGAAGATCGAGGAGGCCTTGCAGTTGTTAGACGCCGGTTCCGGCACTTCGTTTTACGATTCGCTGAAATTGACGATTGATGAAGTCTTCAAGAAGGTCGAGGGCCGCAAAGCAATCGTGGCGCTCACGGACGGAGTTGATTCCTTCGGTTATACGACCTTCGATCAGATTCTGCCGGCGCTCGAACAGTCGAACATTCTGACTTATTTCCTGGAGCTTGATACCGAAGAATTCACGCAGGCCGGAATGGCGCGCGATTGCAGCAATGACAACCACTTTGAATTTTCGCGCAAGCAATTGAAGAAATACATCGCTGAGTACGGGACGGACGCGGTTCTAAGCGAGCATCAACCTCATTGCCTGCTCTCGCGGACGGAGCGGATGCAGATCAACCGGCGGCTTTATGAATCGGCCCGCCGCGAACTGCGCGAGATGGCTAACAAGACCGGAGGCAGGGTCTATCCGGTTAAAGATACGGGACAACTCGAACCCGCTTATTCGCAGATTGCGGCGGAATTGCGCACGCAGTATTCGATTGCCTACTACCCGACGAATGAGAAGCACGACGGCAAATGGCGAGCTTTGCGCGTGGTGGTTAATCGCTCCGGCTTTGGCGCCAGAACCAGGCCCGGTTATCGCGCGCCGTTGGATTGAACCCTCACCATATCGTGCGATTCAATGAGCCATATCGTTGATTTTGGGTGTGGCTTTCTTCCAAACCTCCTAATCTCTCACTATCTTCAGGACACGACTTTACCTCGGTTTTTTCGCAAGCTGTTCTTCTTACTGATGTTTTCACTGGTAAGGACTGAAGGATATTTCTCGTCCAGCGCAGGCCGCGAACTGTCTTAATGGAGGCACGACCATTGCACACGGGCGCTGTATCCATTGATCGCTGCGCGGATGATATCTATCCATCGGAAATATTGAGAGGTGCGAAATGTCGGTTATCAGCAAAGAACAACTCAAGCGGGATGAACGTTCCCTGGTCATTTTCCTAACCCTGTTCAATCTTGCGCTGGTCGGCGTGTTTTTGCTGATCTGCTTTCATCAAGGCTAACCGGTTGGTGGGAATTCACTACAAAGGGGTCAATCTGTGCCCGCGATTCTGTGGGGCGGCTCGCTTTATCGCCGGATTGCCCAGCTTCACTTATCTTTACGAACACGATCAGGCGCCGCTGAGGCTTAGACGAAATACGGTTACGACAACGCGAATGATAGGCAGACGACATTTCTTCAAGCGCATTCTTATGCGCCGCGCCAGCACGACACTGCGTATGACCTCGACGCCTGATTTATCCGATCTGCGCTTTGATGACCTCAGCGATTGATTCGGCCTGATTGCGGATTATGGCTTCGTCCTGTCCTTCGATCATCACCCGCGCCAGATTTTCAGTGCCTGAATAACGCACGAGCAAGCGGCCTTTGCCATTCATCCTTTTTTCAATCGCGCTGATCGCTTCCCGGATTGGCGGCACGGTGTCGAAAGGCGGTTTGCGCGAGACGCGCACGTTGATCGTCACTTGCGGGTAGCGCGTATAGCCGCTCGCCAGATCGCCGAGGGCGCAGTTTCGCTCAGTGACTGCGCGCAGAACTTCGATGGCCGTGATCATTCCATCGCCCGCCAGACTGATCTCAGGGAAGATGATGTGTCCGGATTGCTCGCCGCCCAAACTGCCGCCGCCTTTCAGCAACTCATCCAGCACGTACTTGTCGCCTACAGCAGTTCGCGTCAGCGCGATGCCGCGCTCAGCCAAAGCCAGTTCCAGGCCCAGGTTGCTCATTACCGTCGCAACGACTCTGCCGCCAGTCAGTCCTCCGCGCGATGCCAGATAATCGGCCATGATGAACAGTATCTGGTCGCCGTCCACCAGATTGCCGCGTTCATCAACCATCAACAGGCGGTCGGCGTCGCCGTCGAAAGCCAGCCCCAGATCGGCTTTCTCCTCGATCACGGCCTGCTGCAACTTTTCGGGATGCAGAGAGCCGCAATCCAAATTGATGTTTCTCCCGTTTGGGCCGGCGTTGACCACAACGAGATCAGCTCCGAGCGTGGAAAACAATTTCGGCGCAATCTCGTAAGACGCGCCGTTGGCGCAATCAATCGCGATCCTCAGATTTTCCAATTTCAACTCCGCGCCGATCTCATCACGCAAAAACGCAAGATATTTTTCTTTGAGGTTCGTGTCTGTTTCGATTGTAACGTCAGCGGCAGGCGGAGGATTCAAGGCTCCCGATTTCAGATATTGCTCGATGGCTTGTTCCGCCGCGTCGTCGAGTTTCCGCCCGGATGCGGAAAAGACCTTGATGCCGTTGTCTTCGTATGAATTGTGCGAGGCTGAAATGACCACGCCCGCATCCGCGTTGAGCGCGCGCGTTAAATAAGCCACGCCCGGCGTCGTGATCACACCGGCGGATTGCGCAGTGGTTTGCGCCGCCGAGATGCCGCGCAGTAGAGCCGCTTCGATCCATTCGCCAGATTCGCGTGTGTCGCGTCCGATGACGATCTGCGGAGCGCGGTTCAGTCGTCTGGTCAATTCAACCGCCAATGAATAGCCGATCCGCTCGATTGTAGGTTGATTGAGCGGATGCTGGCCGGCTACACCTCGAATACCATCTGTGCCAAAAAAATCACCCATAATTTTTATAACCCTGATTGAATGCCGAGTGTGGCGTCGAAGTGCGGGGAGGAAATAGCGCGTCTGGCCCTATCTTTTCACCTTCACCTCTCTCGGAATGACGTTTTTGATTTCAATATTTTTTTCCGACTTTGTGGGTAAGTGGACCTGGGGAGTAACACTGCTGACGCCAGGCGGCAAGCCGGTTGTATTTATTTCGACGCGCAGATCATCAGCGCGCAAGGCTTCGACCGCCGATTTCGGCCCGAAAACTTCGACATCAACAGATTTCGTCAAAAGACGCCCGTTCGTGTTTTTGTCGAGCCAGTGTACAGGGACGTTGGCGAAGCGCCGCGTCGCGCTCTGCTCAGCGATTTCAACCGAAAGATTGATCGGGCCTGGGGTTTTTATTCGCAATGAATTTTGCGGGATTTCGATCTCGACTGGCCTTTGAAAATCCGCTTTGTGCCCGTGCAGGTTCACAGTTTCTGTCACGACGTGATCAACTTTATCAACCAGCGATTGAGGGCCTTCGATTTCGACCTCATCAGGCGCGAGCCTGACCTGGGAAATTTTATAGCCACCTTCAACCTGCCCTGAAAACCGAGCCTCGATCTTGACGCGCTTCCTTACAGTCGGTTCGAGTTTGATCCTGATGCTTGGCGGTTCGATCCGCAGAATCTGTATGCTGACTGGCAGAGAGGTTTCATCCGCTCTGAGTTGAACCACCCTTTCGCCCGGCTCTTTATTGCTCAAATCGGCGACAATCAGCAACTGGTTCGGAGTCAGGGATCGGACTATGTCACGCGGGCCGCGCAGCCGCACGCTCACCGTCTGTTCGACATCGCCTGCGATTTCCACGCCCGGATTCAAGTCACGATATTCGATTGGCACACCGACCATCCGCAAATCGGTGACCGGTTGACGGGAGACCGCAAACAGCAGAATAGCCAGCAACAGCGAGAGCAATTTCAATCCTTTGTTCTCGATGCGCGTGTGGCGCAATTTATGAAAAAGTCGTGAAGGCGCTCGCTTGTTCATGCGGAACTTCTCTCCTTCACGCTTTCTCCGTGAGGCGAATTGGCCGCGTCTCGCCTGCGCGCTCCGGTCAGAGCCTCAATCTCGCGTTCACGTTCGCGCTCTTCGGCTTCAAGCTGTTCGGATTCGGCGTCGCTCCGCCAGGGTTCCATCGCCTGCTGAATCAGACTGCGCAGTTGCGGCCCATCCAGATTCCGCTTCAATCTTCCTTCTTTGGCGAACGAAATCACGCCGGTTTCTTCCGAAACGATTACGGCGAACGCGTCGCTGTCTTCGGTGACCCCGATTGCAGCGCGGTGACGCGTGCCGAGTTCGCGCGAAATCAGCGGGTTTTGCGTCAAAGGCAAAAAGCAGCAGGCCGCTGCGGCGCGGTTATCACTGATGATCACCGCGCCGTCGTGCAGCGGCGTGTGAGTGTTGAAGATGGTCACGAGCAGGTCGTAATTGACTTTGGCGTCGAGCCGGATGCCGCTTTCGATGTAAGTTTTCAATCCGACATCGCGCTCGAACACCATCAACGCGCCCGTCTTTTCTGAAGCCAGCGTCGTGGCGGCCAGCACTACTTCGTCATACCACTCCTGCCCGAACGGATTGCTGCTTCGTTTTTTGCTGGTGAAGGGAAAACGTATGTTGTTGCCCAGATGCGTCAGCGCGGCGCGTATTTCATGTTGAAAAAGAACGATGACGGCGAAGCCGAGATAGAGCACGGCGTTCCGCAACACCCATTGAACCGTAGTCAGCCCCAGCAAACTCGAAAGCTCATATAGAAATCCGACCAGGCCAAGCCCGACGGCCATTTGGACAGCGCGAGTCCCATGCACCAGCCTGAGCAGTTCATAGATCAGGATGGCGACGATGATGATGTCAATGGCGTCTCGCAACCTGGCAAATTGCCAGAACCAGACAATATGTGACCACAACTCGTGCACGCCTAAAGCCTCGCGTCAAAATGTTATGAACCTTGTGGAAAAGAGAGCTAAGCATAACATAGCGACGCCACAGTTAAGCCAGCGGTTAAGAAAGTCTCCGCCAGGTTAAAACGCCGCAAGCTTTCTGAAGCCGCAAACTTATGGTTGTGACCGCCGGGGAGTTTTGCTAGACTCCGCCTGCGTCAACCCCCGGCATTGCGCATAGCAAGCCGAAAATTAAATTCAAGCTTGCCATTCACTCACGGAGGTCTTTTGACAGGCTCTAGCGCTTCCGAAGCATTCATCGCTAGTTGCCCCATTCGCCCGCATAGAATGGGTTGGCGATATCGAAGACCAAACCAACGACAGTAAAACAAAGGGCCAAGAAAGGGATTGAAACATGAGGAAGCAACATCGCGTCTTTATGACGCCCTTGTTCTTTATCATCCTCACAATTTTCGTGGGAGTGTCTGTTGGCGGCGCCGCGCTCGCCAAGCAGCGCAAAAAATCGTCATCAGGGAAAACTTCATCCAAAGCCTCCCCTGGCAAAAAGAGAAGTGGTTCGTCTCAGGTGGCAAAGCGTGGTAATTCAAAAACCGGTTCCGGCAGGCGTGTCTCCAGGAAAACCTCTCGGAGCCGCGCTGGCGAATCGCAGGTCAGTTCAAAACAAACCTTGCTGCGCAAACGCGGCAAATTAACGCGCGCCGAACGCCGCGCGCTAGCATCGAATCGCTCGTCGAGGGGCCGCCGAGCACGCGCGCGTTACCTGGCCAGATTGCGGGCTATCCAGGCCCGTGATTCCGCGCTGCGAAACATTGCGGCCGGCAACATTCTTAAAGACGACGCCACTGGTGAGGATCCGGAAATTCGCGCCGCTGCTCTGAATGCTTTGCGAGGGCGTTCGGGAACGGTGGTCGTGATGGACCCGACCAGCGGGCGTGTTTACAGCGTGGTCAATCAACAGATGGCGCTCGGTTCTCCGGTCAAGCCGTGTTCGACTGTCAAAATGATCGTCGGACTGGCCGCCTTGCACGAAGGCGTTTTCGACCCGAACCAGGATGTGCAGGTTTCGACGCGCTGGGGCATGAACCTGACTGACGCGCTGGCGCGGTCGAACAATCCGGTCTTTCAGGTTTTGGGAAGAATGCTGGGTTATGACCGCGTGATGCAATACGCCCATGATTTCGGATTCGGCTCGAAGACCGGAATCAACTACACCGGTGAAAGCGACGGATTCCTGCCCGACCAGGGAGAACAGGAGACTGGCCATATGTCCAGTCACGGCGACGGGTTTGGCGTGACCGCAATCCAACTCGCGGCTTTCACCAGCGCGGTCGCCAACGGCGGAAACCTCTACACCCCGCGCGTTCCGCGCACCGCCGAGGACGCCCAGAACTTCACGCCTGAGTTGAAGCGCCGGATCGTGATGGCGCCCGAAGACCGGATGAGGTTGCTGGCTGGAATGATGGGCGCGGTCAATTACGGCACCGCCAAGCTGGCTTATAATCCGCTCGGCCAGGTCGCCGGCAAAACCGGCACCTGCACTGGCAACCGCGACAGGCTGGGGCTTTTCACTTCGTTCTCGAGCGCTGACAACCCCAGACTCGTGGTGACCGTCATCACGACCGGGTCAACCGAGGCGGGCAAACGCGCCGCCGAAATCGCAGGCAGAATCTATTCGGCAATCTCTCCGCGTTTCTTCAGAGACCGTTTAGCCGCGCCCGCGGCTGCCGCTGGCTCAGAAATTCCTATGGAAAAAGAAGTGGGCCATCTGAAGCATTAGCGCTGCGCAAAGGCTGAAAATATTGAGGGGCGAGTGAGGAAATTTATCCGCACTCGCCCTTTTTATTTGAGCAGTGGATCACTGTGGATCGTCCGGATGGATTATTAACCCTAACTTCTTTATCCGGCTGCGAAGCGTGGAAGGCGGAACGCCGAGGATTTTTGCAGCCCCCTGCGGCCCGGAAATTCGACCGCCGGTATGTCGTAAGACCATTTGAATATGGGCCTGCTCATTTTCCGTCAGCGATGCCAGCCGCATCCTGCTGTTCTCTGGCGCGGCGGTCACAGTCTCCGGCAGTCTGTTATTGATGGCAGGTTCGACGCGAGGCGCGGGCGGGACGATCTGTAAAATCTCGCCTTTAGTGGACAGGACGGCGCGCTCCACCAGGTGTTCCAGTTCCCGGACATTTCCGGGCCACTGGTACCGTTCAAGCGCATCAAGCGACTGCTGGCTGATCGAAGTGATTGACCGTTTGAACCGCGCGTTGAACTTGTCAATGAAATGTCTCGTGAGCAGTGGAATGTCGGCTGGCCGCTCCCTCAGCGGCGGCAGCATGATCGGAAAGACGTTGAGGCGGTAAAAAAGATCGGCGCGAAATTTCCCTTCGTTGACCAGTTGTTCGAGCGGTTGATTGGTCGCGGCGATGATGCGGACTTTGACGCGAACGCTCTTCGTGCCGCCCAGCCGCTCGAAAACGCCAGTCTGCAACACGCGCAGAAATCGCCCCTGAATCTCCAACGGAACCTCGCCAATCTCATCGAGAAAGATCGTGCCTCCATCGGCCAGTTCGAATCGCCCCGGCTTAGACAGTTGCGCGTCGGTGAAAGCGCCCTTCTCGTAGCCGAACAACTCGCTTTCGATCAACGACGGCGGAAGCGCCGCGCAATTGACGATGACGAAGGGGCCGCGATTGCGCAGGCTGTGTTGATGAATCGCGTAGGCGAGCAACTCCTTGCCCGTGCCCGTCTCTCCGCGCAGCAGAACGGTGGCGTCGGTCGGCGCGACGTTCAACGCGTCCTCGAACAT
>JAJVID010000019.1:59918-84078 GCA_022072205.1 Acidobacteriota bacterium | reverse complement strand
TCAGAGGATACGGGACAAACCGAAATAACGAAACAGGCGGGAGAGAGTAACGCGCCGCAAACGCCGAAACGCCTGATTTGACGGTTGCTTGACAGCCTATGGGGTGGTTGTTAGACTGCGACGCCTTTCGCGCCTTGCTTTAAGCATTGCTCTCAACATCTCAAAAAAGAAACGAGAATTCGCCTGCGAGTTCAATCGCAGACCAGACCAGGAGATATGTCCTTATGCCTGTTTTTAACGGAATCGAAACCCCTGCTGACGGCCAGGCCATCAAGGTCGAAAAAGGCCGATTGATAATTCCCGACAATCCCGTGATCCCTTTCATCGAAGGCGACGGCACGGGGCGCGACATCTGGAAAGCTTCCGAGCGCGTGTTCGACGCGGCGGTCGAGAAGGCTTACGGCGGCAAACGCCGGATCGTGTGGTATGAAATCTTCGCGGGCGAAAAAGCTTTCGAGAAGTTCGGCGAATGGCTGCCGAAGGGCACGCTCGACGCGATTCAGCATTTCATTGTCGCCATCAAAGGGCCGTTGACCACGCCAGTCGGCGGCGGCATCCGCTCGCTCAACGTGACGCTGCGGCAGGTGCTCGATCTTTACGCCTGCGTGCGCCCGGTGCGCTATTTCGACGGCGTGCCCGCGCCGGTGAAGCATCCTGAAAAGCTGGACGTGGTGATCTTCCGCGAAAACACCGAAGACGTTTATGCCGGCATCGAGTTTCAGGAAGGCTCGGACAAGGCGGGAAAACTGATCGAGTTTCTCAGCGGGTTCGGTTACGAGATCAACAAGGATTCCGGCATCGGCATCAAACCGATCTCGATCACGGGCACCAAGAACCTGGTGCGGCGCGCGATTCGCTACGCGATTGAACACAAGCGTCGCGTTGTCACGCTCGTCCACAAGGGCAACATCATGAAGTTCACCGAAGGCGCGTTCCGCGATTGGGGCTATCAACTGGCCAAGGAGGAGTTCCGCAACCAGATCGTGACCGAAGACGAGTTGTGGAAAGATCACGGCGGCAAGCTGCCCGAAGGCAAGGTGCTGATCAACGACCGCATCGCCGACGCGATGTTCCAACAGGTTTTGCTGCGACCCGATGAGTATTCGGTGATCGCCACGCCGAACCTGAACGGCGATTATCTGTCGGACGCCTGCGCGGCGCAGGTCGGAGGTTTGGGTATGGCGCCCGGCGCGAACATCGGCGACAACGCGGCGGTCTTCGAGGCGACGCACGGCACCGCGCCTAAATACGCCGATCTGGATGTGATCAATCCGTCGTCGGTCATCCTGTCCGGCGTGATGATGCTGGAACACATGGGCTGGCAGGAGGCCGCCGATTTGATCATTGAAGGCATCGTCAAAACCATCGCGCAGAAGCGTGTGACTTATGATCTGGAGCGTCTGATGGAAGGCGCGACGAAGGTCAAGACCAGCGAATACGCGAGCGCGATCATCGAGAATATGTAATTTTAGCGGGGGAGTAGGGATTGGGGAGTAGGAAGTGGGGAATGATTCAATTCCTCACTCCCTACTCCCCAATCCCTACTCCCCACCGGAGGAGAAATGGCAAGAAAGAAAATAACAGTCGTTGGCGCGGGCAACGTGGGCGCGACGACGGCGCACTGGTTGGTTTCAAAAGAACTCGGCGATGTGGTTCTGGTTGACATCATCGAGGGGATGCCGCAGGGCAAGGCGCTGGACCTGGCTCAAGCGGGGCCGATTGAAGGTTATGACAGCCGTCTGGTCGGCACGAACGGTTTCAAGGAGACGGCCAATTCCGACGTGGTCGTGATCACGTCGGGCATCGCGCGCAAGCCCGGAATGAGCCGCGATGATTTGCTCAACACCAACGCGGGCATCGTCGCCAGCGTGACTGAAGAGATCGTCAAATATTCGCCGAACTGCATCATCATCGTCGTCTCGAATCCGCTCGACGCGATGACGCAGGTCGCGTGGAAGAAATCGGGTTTCCCGAAGAACCGCGTGGTTGGAATGGCGGGCATCCTCGATTCGGCGCGCATGCGATGCTTCCTGGCCGAAGCTTTGAACGTTTCGGTTGAGAACGTTTCGGCCTTCGTGCTCGGCGGTCACGGCGACACGATGGTTCCGCTGCCGCGGTATTCGACCTGCGGAGGCATCCCGATCACCGAGTTGTTGCCGAAAGAAGTCGTTGATCAGATCGTCGCGCGCACGGCCAACGGCGGGGCTGAGATCGTCAGTCTGCTCAAGACCGGTTCGGCCTACTACGCGCCTTCGTCGGCGGCTGTCGAGATGGTCGAGGCGATCCTGAAAGACAAGAAGAAAATCGTACCTTGCGCCGCTTACCTGGAAGGCGAGTACGGCGTTAATGGCCTGTTCGTTGGCGTCCCGGTCAAACTCGGCGCAAACGGCATCGAAGAGATCATCCAGATCAACCTGACTACCGAGGAGCGCGCGGCCTTGCAGAAATCCGCGGCCGCCGTGCAGGAGTTGGTTGATAAGTTGAATCTTTAATCTGTTAGGGCGCGCATCCATGTGTATGATCGCAGGAATTGAAGCGCGCCTGGAAGTGTGATAGCTTGCGCTTCGGCTGCCGCTAGCCTGATCCACTCTGAAAGCAGGGAGGTGAGAGCTTGCGGCAGTCGTATTTTTTGAGATGAGGAATAACGGTCGTGAGTGAACAGAAGGAATTGACCGGGAAGGACAAAATTCTTGCCGAGTTGAAGACACTCGAATACGAGTTGACGGTGGAACTGCCCAGGGCGCTCAGAACCGCTGCGGCGCTGGGCGATCTGTCAGAGAACTCCGAGTACAAATTCGCGCGTGAGCGGCAGGATTACGTACGGGCGCGCGTCCGCCAACTGCAACAGCAACTCGCCAAACTTTCGAGCATTGATGTGAGCAAACTGCCACATGACCGCGCTTCTTACGGTTCGACGCTGATCCTGCGCGATCTGAATCGCGGCGAAGAGATAACCTATCGCCTTGTCACTCCTGAAGAGGCCGATTACGAAAAGGGATTGATCTCGACAGCCTCACCAATCGGGAAGAGCCTGTTGAACAAGGAAGAGGGCGATGAGGTGAAGGTTCAGACCCCCAACGGCGTGCGCTCGTTCGAGATCGTCAAGCTGACGACAATTCATGACGAGGAATAGGAAGATGCGGGATCAGAATCGTTTAGTATGAATCCTGCGGCTCAGCGGCGGGGCCTGGCGCCCGCCGACGTTGAAAGCCCAATGTTAAAGGTGCTAGACTTCGTCACCGATTAATGGCGCCCTGAAAAATCCTGAAGGAGATCGCGTTTGCTTTCTCGACATGGTTCGAGCAATATCTTCAAACGTTTGCTGATGGCAGCTCTGTTGGCGAGCGTTTTTTTTCTAAGCGCGGGAACAATTACTTATCTTGCCGTGCGCGGGCGCACCGTTGAAGTTCCGAACGTGGTAGGTAAGTCGAAGGAGGCTGCCAGAGAAGAGCTTGACGACGCTGGTCTCAGAATGGATGTCAAAAGCTCCGCGTACAATGACAAGGCTCCTGCGAACACGATCAGCGATCAATCGCCTTCCGCTGGGACGACCGTTAAGACCGGCCAGATCGTGCGCGTCAGCCTGAGTCTTGGCGCGCCGTCCCCGACGCCGCGTGGAAACTGAGGCCGAGTTGGCAAGATTATTCTTCCTCGCCGTTCAATTGAGCGGGTTCAAGCAGGTTAAAAATGCCGATCACTCTGGTGGAACAATTTGTTGAAGTGATGCCGGACGCTTCGGAGCTTTACAGCGATGAGCCAGAGATGGAAAGTTCACTCCATTACGATCAGTTGGACCTGCTTGTCAGGATACTGAAGCGATGGTGGCATGATCGTCAGGACTTCTTCATCGGCGCGAATCTGAGCATCTACTTTAGTCGCCAGCAACTCAAGACGCGCGACTTTCGCGGGCCTGATTTCTTTCTGGTTAAAAACACCGAGAGCAGGCCGCGCAATTCGTGGGTGGTGTGGGAAGAGGACGGCAGGTATCCCGATTTGATCATCGAACTGCTGTCGCATTCGACGGCGGCTATTGATCGAGAACTGAAACTCAAAATTTATCAGGATCGTTTTCGCACGCCGGAATATTTCTGGTTCTCGCCAGACACGTTGGAGTTTAAAGGATTCAAGCTGGTGGACGGCGAATATCAGGAGATAGAGCCTGACGAACGCGGCTGGCGATGGAGTCAGGCGATTGGCCTCTATCTCGGCGTCGAAGCCGGAAAGCTTAGATATTTTACGGCTGAAGGCGACAAGATTTTGTCGCCGGAAGAAGCGGAGATAGAAGAAGCGCGCCGCGCTGAACGCGAGGCTCATCGCGCTGAACGTGAGGCTCAACGCGCTGAACGTGAGGCCCAACGCGCCGAACAGGCTCTTCACTCGCTGGATGAAGAGCGGCGGCGCGCTGAACAGATGGCCGCCAGGTTGCGCGAATTGGGTATTGATCCCGCAAGTTTGTGATCGTTTCGAATTGTCCGCAATGGTCGAAATCGCGCCATCAATTTTGTCAGCAGATTTCACGCGTCTGGGCGAAGAGATCGCGATGGTCGAACGCGCCGGAGCTTCATACATTCACGTTGATGTGATGGATGGGCATTACACGCCGAATCTGACGGTTGGCCCGTTCGTCGTCGAATGGGTGAGAAAGGCGACCAGACTGCCGATAGACGCGCACCTGATGATTGAAAATCCCGATAATTTCATCGGCGCATTCGCCGGCGCGGGCGCGAATATGATCTCGGTTCATCCCGGAGCGACTTATCATCTGCACCGCACGATCAGCTATATTCGACAAGCGGGTTGTCAGGCCGGAGTGGTTCTCAACCCGGCGACGCCGCTGGCGATGATTGAAGAGATCATCGCCGATGTGGATTACGTGCTGCTGATGTCGGTCAATCCCGGCTTCGGCGGACAGAAGTTCATCCCGTCATCACTGGACAAATTGCGCCGGTTGCGCGACCTGATTCGTTTTAAATCAGCGACTGCCCGAATAGAGATTGACGGCGGCATAGGGCCTGACAACGCCGCCGAGGCCGCCGCCGCCGGGGCTGAGATTCTGGTCGCGGGATCGGCAATCTTCAAAGCCGGCGATCCCGCCGAAGCGTTGAAAAAAATATTGCGAGCCGCTCAGTCGAGCGAAAGAGTGACTGTCTGAGGGTTGAAAATCTGGGAAGAACGCGGCGTGGGTCAAATTGTTCGACGCCGCGTGATATTGGAGTGCCATTATGAAGCTTAGAAGTACTGTCATCATCGTGTTTGTCTTCGCCCTGGTTCTCGCTGTTGGATGCGGGCCGAAGGACAAGGTCAAAAACGAGAACGCGCCGGCCCCCGGACGCGACAAGGAGCTTTACGAACAGGCGTCGAAGAAGGCCGAGAAAGGCCGTTATGACGAGGCGCGCCTGCTTTACAACGTGGTGATCACGACCTATCCGGACAGCACTTATCTGCCGCTGTCGAAACTGGCTATCGCCGATTCGTTCTACCTCGAAGGCGGCACGAGCAATCTTCAACAGGCCATCGGCGGATACAAGGATTTTGCGCAATACTTCCCGACTCACCCGAAAATCTGCGCGGTCAAACATATGATCGCGCAGGCTTACATGCGGCAGATGGGCGCTTACAACCGCGACATCTCGAACGCCAAACAAGCCGAGCATCAACTGAAAGCCGCCGAGCAGGCTTGCCGCAACTCGGATATTCTGCCGCGAATTAAAGGCGACCTCGCAACCGTGCAGCAGGTGCTGGGATTGCACGAACTCGACATTGCGCGCTTTTACACCGATAACCGCCGAGCTTACAAAGCCGGTGAAAGCCGCCTTCGCGACATCGTCAACAACTACCCTTTCTTCAGCTACTACGACGAGGCGCTTTACCGCCTGGGCGTGGCGTTGATCGAACAGGAACAGCCGGAAGAGGCTTCGGAATATTTCACGCGGCTGGTGCGTGACTATTCGAAGAGCGAGTTTGCGGGGAAAGGCAAAGAGTATCTGGAGAAACTCGGCAAACCGATTCCGGCGCCAAGCAACGACAATCCCGCGCCCGAACGCCCAAGCTTCATGGGCAAGTTCGGATTGATTCTCGGGCGCAACGGCCTGGACATTTCCGAAGACGGAATCCTGCTCAGCAAGAAGGGCCAGGAGAAGGACGATGTGAAGGAAACCGCGAAGCCTTCCGAGGTAAGCAATCAGCCGGGCACGCGCGCGATTCGCGCCTCCACGAAGGGCGCAGTTGCGACGAATCAACCAGATACCGCTCCCGCAACGGCGCCAACGACGAATGGCGCGAATGGGGTAGGCGCCGGCCAGGCGGTGGTTCCGGAAGTGAAGAGCAGCGATCCGAAGACGGATCCGAAGAAAGATGACAAGAAAGATTCAAAGAAGAAGAAAGAGAAGAAGGGTTTTCTCGGCAGCATCTTCAAATAGAGATTGACGCTGAAAACCAGTTAAAAGCCGAGACGGAGGGGAGGAGGGAGAAAGCGGAATCATCAATGATGCGCCCGCGCTCTCTCCTTTTCTCTGTCTTTCTGTATAATTGGCGCTTGGTTTAGCTCGGCGGAAAAAACATCCTCGGAGGTTCTTGTGGGATATAAAATTCTACTCGCCGATGACAGCGTGACCGTGCAGAAGATCATCACGCTGACTTTTTCGGACGAAGGCGTTGACGTGGTAGCCGTGAACAACGGCGACGAGGCTATCAGCCGGTTGCAGTACATGCGACCCGCGCTGGTCATGGCCGATGTTTCTATTCCGGGGAGAAACGGCTACGAGATTTGCGAGTTCGTCAAAGCTCATCCGGAAATGAAAGAGACGCCGGTGATTTTGCTGGTTCCCGCGTTCGAGCCTTTTGACGAAGAACGCGCTCGCCGCATCGGCGCGGATTACCATCTGACGAAGCCATTCCAATCAATCCGGACGCTGATCGCCACTGTGAAAAATCTGGTGGAGCGCAAAGCCGATGCGGAGTTTTCGGTCGCCGGAAGCGGCCTGACCGCAGTTGGCGTCTCCGATCAGAATGCCCTCGAAGCGACAGATGTAGATCCGAAACGAACGAAGATAGATGAGTTGATCAGGTTGTCGGCTCAAGCGTCCCCGGAAAACGCCGTCGAAGATGAGGTCTTGATGGATGTGGATGTGACGCAAGACGGCGCTGGTTATTTAGATTCATTGACTGTCGCAGATCCGCCAGGTTTGGCCGGGGTGATGGCCGCCTCGCACGGCGCTGGTATTGAAGATTATTCTGCGCGGGCGGCGAGCGCCGCCGCAGTCTCAGGAGCAGATATGGATGATGTGCTGGAACTCGATGATGTCCTGCCTGAAATCGCGCTGGCGCGCGCAGAGCAGGCTGTTGTTATTGACGGATTGGCTGGTGATCAGCCAGGAGATCAGATGAGCGCAGAACAGCAATCCATGACTATTCCGCAAAGCGTGATTGATGAAATAGCGGATCGAGTCACTGCCCGATTGACCGAAAGCCTGAGCGGCGACATTGCCCGCCGGATCGCCTCCGAAGTCGTTGAAATCGTCAAGCCCCAGCTCTCCAGCCCCGCCGTATACAGCGATTCAGAAAATCTCCTCGACATAGACTGACTATGATTTATTGACGAAGCAGTTATGGAAATTCCGAAAGCATACGATCCGAAAGAGGTCGAAGGGCGGTGGTATCCGTTCTGGGAAAGCCATCGTTATTTCACGCCCGACACGAACACCAATCCGAAAGCTCCTGTTTTTTCGATGGTCATCCCGCCGCCGAACGTGACGGGATATTTGCACATGGGCCACGCGCTCAATCACACCTTGCAGGACGTGCTGGCGCGATGGCGGCGAATGGCGGGCGACCGCGTGCTGTGGCTGCCCGGAACCGATCACGCAGGCATTGCAACGCAGATGGTGGTCGAACGACAACTGGCTCAGGAAGGCGTCAACCGCCGCGATCTGGGCCGCGAGAAATTCGTCGAACGCGTCTGGCAATGGAAGGCTCATTCCGGCGGAACGATACTCAAACAGATGCGCATCCTCGGCGATTCGGTGGATTGGACGCGCGAACGCTTCACGATGGACGAAGGTCTGTCGAACGCGGTCAAGGAAGTCTTCGTGCGGTTGTACGACGAGGGATTGATCTATCGCGGCGAGTACATGGTCAACTGGTCGCCCGGCTTGCACACCGCCATCTCCGACCTCGAAGTCGAGATGAAGCAGGTCAAGGGCAAGCTCTATCACATCGCCTATCCGGTCGGCCACGCCGTCACGAAACCGGTTGAAGGCCTGGCCGAAGCTTACGCCGCTGTGAATGAAGGCGAGAAAAAGTTGGGATGGCTTCAAACGCCTGACGGCGACTTCATCGTCGTCGCGACGACGCGTCCTGAGACGATGCTCGGCGACACTGCCATCGCGTTCAATCCGGAAGACGAACGTTATCGCGGACTCACGGGCAAGAGCGCGACGCTGCCGCTGGTCGGACGCGCGTTGCCTTTCATCCAGGACGAAATCGTCGAGAAAGATTTCGGCACCGGCTTCGTCAAAGTTACGCCCGCGCACGACCCGAACGATTTCGCGATGGGCAAGCGGCACAATCTGGAATTCATTCAGGTCATCGGCAAAGACGCGCGCATCACCGGCGCCGCGCCTGAAAAATATCGGGGACTGGATCGCAACGAAGCGCGCAAACAGGTCGTCGCTGATCTCGAAGCGCTCGGCCTGATGCTGAAGATCGAGGATTACACGCACAACGTTGGTCATTGCCAGCGCAGCGGCGTCGCCATCGAGCCGCTGGTTTCGATGCAATGGTTTCTGCGAATGAAGTCGCTGGCCGAACCTGCGATTGCGGCGGTGCGCGAAGGCAAAACGAAGTTCGTGCCCGAAAGCGCGGCGAAGATTTATTTCAACTGGCTGGAAAACATCCAGGATTGGTGCGTCTCGCGCCAGTTGTGGTGGGGCCATCGCATCCCGGCCTGGCACACGCTTGATGGCGAACTTGTCGTCGCGCGTGATGAAGCCGAAGCCAGACAGCGGCTGGCTGAGCGGGGCATTGATCCGAACGCCATTTTGCGTGAAGAGGAAGACGTGCTCGACACGTGGTTCTCGTCGCAACTCTGGCCTTTCTCGACGCTCGGCTGGCCCGCCGAAACCGAGGATTTGAAGCGATACTATCCGACCGACGTGCTGGTCACGGCTTTCGACATCATCTTTTTCTGGGTCGCGCGAATGATGATGATGGGCTTGAAGTTCATGGGCGAAGTCCCGTTCCGCACGGTCTACATCAACGCGCTGGTGCTCGATCCCGAAGGCCAGAAAATGTCGAAGTCGAAAGGCAACGTGATTGACCCGCTCGAAGTCTTCGACCGATACGGCACCGACGCCGCGCGATTCGCTCTGACCGCCGCTTCGACCGCCGGGTTGACGCTTTCGCTTCAGGAATCGAAGCTGGAATCGGCGCGCAATTTCGCCAACAAAATCTGGAACGCCACGCGGTTCGTGCTGCTCAACTGCGACGATGTGCTTGACGCTCAGGGCGGGGAACCACTCGATTGGGAGACTGAGCTTGCGCCGCCCGAACTGGCTGATCTGTGGATTCTGAGCCGGTTCAATCGCGTCGCGCTCGAAGTCCACAACGCGCTGGCCGATTTCCGTTTTCACGAAGCGGCGGCGACGCTCTACCATTTCTTCTGGGACGATTTCTGCGACTGGTACATCGAACTGTCGAAACCGTTCGTGACGGCCAAAGAGCCGACGCCGCAATCTCTGGCGGTCAAACGCAGAATCGTTTACGTGCTCGAACGCAGCCTGCGCTTGCTGCATCCGATCATGCCGTTCATCACCGAAGAGTTGTGGCAGCGATTGCCGCACAAAGGCGAGACGATCTCCACGTCGGAATTCATCTCGCACAATTCGGCGCAACTGGACGGACGCGCCGAACGCGAAATGGCGGTGGTCATCGAGACGATCACCAAGCTGCGCAACATCCGTTCGACATTCAACATCGCGCCTTCGATTCCGTTGAAAGCGCAGATTGCGCCCGCCAACGCCGCCGCGCGCGACGTGATCGCGCGGATGGAAGGCCACATCAAACGTCTCGCGCGGATCGAGGAGTTGCAAATGGTTGATAAACTCGAAACGCGGAGAGGCTCGGCCCGCGCCGTCGTCGCAGGCTCCGAAATCGCCGTCCCGCTCGAAGGACTGATTGATTTCGACAAGGAGCGCGCGCGGCTCGAAAAAGAGTTGAGCAAATTGATCGGTGAACGCGAAGGTCTGGAAAAACGCCTTTCCAATCAGGACTTCATCAGCCGCGCCGCCGCCGACGTGGTCGAGACGACGCGCGCGCGCGCCGAAGAACTGGCCGATCAGAGCACGAAACTGCGTGCGATGATCGAAGCCTTATAAAACCGGTGGTTGGTGGTTGGTTGTGAAAGGCGCCAACCACCAACCACCAACCACCAACCATCATGCTCAATCCACTCGATCTGTTCGTCGCTGGTGAGATCGTCAATCGCGCTCTCGACGAAGATTTAGGGCGCGGTGACATCACCTCCCGCTCCATCGTGCGCTTTGGCGTGAACGCGCAGGGCAACTTCATCGCAAAACAGGATTTGGTTCTCGCCGGGCTTGAGGTCGCCGACCTTGTCTTCGGCTGGTTCGACGAATACATCCAGATCGAATCAACCGTAGCCGACGGCGACGAAATCAAATCCGGCAAGGTTTTCGCGCGCGTGATCGGCGACGCCCAGATGCTGCTTTCGGCCGAACGCACCGCCTTGAATTTCCTTCAACACCTTTCTGGCATCGCTACCGTTACGCGCCAGTACGTTCAGGCCATCGCGGGCACGAAGGCGAAGATCGTTGACACACGAAAGACGACGCCCGGATTGCGCATGCTGGAAAAATACGCGGTGAGTGTCGGCGGAGGGAGCAATCACCGGCTGGGACTGGATGATGGCGTGCTCATCAAAGACAACCATCTGGCGATGGCCGGCAGCGTCGCCGACGCCGTCCGCCGCGCGCGCGAAGCCGCCGGCCATTTGCACAAGATCGAAGTCGAAGTCGTCACGCTCGAACAGGTCAAAGAGGCGCTGGACGCGAAAGCGGATATTCTGCTGCTGGACAACATGGCTCCTGAGATGATTCGGCAAGCCGTTCAGATCGTCAGCGAACGCGAGCCGGATGATCGCCGCACACTGCTCGAAGCGTCGGGCGGGATCAATCTCTCGAACGTGCGCCAGTACGCCGAAGCCGGAGTTGATTTGATTTCAATCGGCGCGCTGACCCATTCGGCGCCCTCCGTTGACATCAGCTTCAAGATCAGGCCGGCGTGACAGCCAGCGGGCAGGTTGACACCCTAAAACCTCAAACTTAGAATCGCTGTTCGATTCCGACACGCCTATTTCAACCCTGGGGAGAAAATAATTTGTACAGCGAGGAATTGTCAGGACAGGCGCCCGCGCCGAGACCCGCGCCGATGGCGCGCACGATTGCGGCTACCGTAGCGGCTTTCATCGTGCCGGGGCTTGGCCATCTGGTTTTAGGAAGAGTCGTCCGGGCCGCCATCATCGGCGGGGTGATCATCGCGATGTTTGCGCTCGGATTCGTGATGGAAGGCCATCTTTACAAGCCCGATCCGGGCGAGTGGCTGACCTGGTTCTTCAGCGCGCTTGACGCCGGAATGGGGGCGCCCTACTTCCTTTGCGTGCTGGCCGACTGGGGAGTTCAGATCACGCCGGAGCAGGCCGCGAAAGTCACGTTTGAATACGGCAACACGTTTTTATCAGTCGCAGGCGCGTTGAACATGCTGGCGGCGATGGACGCCTACGACATCGGAGTCGGGAGGAAGTCATGACGCATTTTTTGGCTTTGGTACTGTTCAGCCTGCTGGTTTCGGTAGCCTTCGCCGTGCTCTCCGCCGAACATCACACCACGCCGGAGCGCGTCAAATATGGCGCAAAAGTCTTCGCCTATTTTGTGGGCGTTGGAGTTCTGATCGCGTGGGCGCTCTATTTTCTGCCGCTCTAAAAATCGGCGATGAATGACAAGTGGCGAGTGATTGACGGCGAGTGGCGAGTTTAACAAACCGCTACTCGACGCCGGTCACTCGCCATTGTTTTTTTATGCAATCGCAGAAGTTCACATTGATGCTTGATTCGGTGC
This sequence comes from Acidobacteriota bacterium, assembly GCA_022072205.1. GTDB lineage: Bacteria > Acidobacteriota > Blastocatellia > RBC074 > RBC074 > JAJVID01. The sequence goes on along the minus strand of JAJVID010000019.1, from coordinate 71,947 downwards.
GCCGCCTGATGCGCGGCGGTTCGACGGCGCGCGCCTTGAACGTGCTCCGGAAAGGCCGTCCGGCTGATGTCGCGCAGGTGCTGCACGAATTGACCGACCTTGACCGCAAGGCTGTCTTCGCCGCGCTCTCGCGTTCGGACACGAAACTGGCCGCGGAGAGTCTGAGCGAGTTGAGCCTGGAGGAAGGCGTTGAACTGCTGAAGACCCTGGAGCCGGAGCGAATCGCCGAAGTGTTGCAGGAACTCCCCAGCGACGACGCGACGCTGTTCATCGCCGAACTGCCCGAAGATCTCCGCGAACGATTGCTCGACCTGATGAGGATCGAAGCTTCGGCCGAGGTGCAGGAATTGTTGAGCTTCGCCGAAGGCACGGCGGGGCGAATCATGACGCCCGATGTCTTCGCCCTGAAAGAAGACCTGACGGTCGCCGAAGCGATTGCGGCGATTCAGGACGCGAGCCGCGATGTCGAACTGGTCTACTATCTTTACATCGTTGACGACCGCAATCACCTGGTCGGCGTATCGAGTTTGCGGCAACTGCTTCTCGTCCCGCCAACAACTCCGCTCAAAAAAATCATGAGCACGGACGTAATCAGCGTTCGCACGGACACCGATCAGGAAGAGGTGGCGCAAATCGTGGCGCGTTACGACCTGCTGGGCGTGCCCGTCGTTGACGAAGAGAACAAACTGGCCGGGATCATCACGGTTGACGATGTGCTGGACGTTATCCGCGAAGAGGCGACCGAAGATATTTATGCGCTGGCGGGCGTGCGTTCTGAAGACAGCGTGCTGGGGCCGCCGCTGCGTTCGGTGCGGTTGCGGTTGCCGTGGCTGCTGGTCAATTTGGGGACGGCCGTCCTGGCGGCTTCGGTCGTACATGCGTTCGAGGCGACAATTGAAAAGGTGGTAGTGTTGGCGGCGTTGCAATCAATCGTCGCCGGGATGGGAGGCAATGCGGCGGCGCAGACTTTGGCCGTGATCGTGCGCGGGCTGGCGCTGGGCGAAGTAACCTGGGAAAACGGGCGGCGCGTCTTGTACAAAGAGGTTCTGGTCGGGGTCATCAACGGATTGGCCAACGGATTGGTCGCCGCCGCGATCGTTTGGATTTGGTTCGGGTTCAGCTCCAAGATGATTTTGATCGGCGCGATCATCGCCGCAGCTTTGGTCATCAACCTGATCATCGCGGCTGTCGCGGGCACGGTGATTCCGCTGACGTTCAAGCGGTTGAACGCCGATCCCGCGCTGGCCTCGACTGTCTTTGTCACGACCTGCACAGACGTCGGCGGATTCCTGTCGTTTCTTGGGCTGGCGACGTTGTTACTACGGTTTCTGATTTGAGTGGGACAGGACGCCATTTTGTCCCGCTCCATTATCGCGGGGTGAATTATGGACGGATTCACAATCAAGACCACGCTGGCGCTGGGCGTGTTGGCTCTGATCGTATTCCTGTGGCTGGTGTGGAAGTTCTTCTTCAAGCTGTTCAAGCACGTGGTGATCATGCTGCTCATCGGCGGAGCCGGCTCAGCTTTTTACTATTACCGTTCGCTGCCGCCACCGCCGCCCGCTTTCGTCGGCAAACACGCTTACATGAAAGACAATGGCGTTTACATCGGCGTGGTCGAAGGACAGAGTGACGACAGCCGGCGTGGCCCGGTCTGGATCATCCGGCCAGCCGGAGGCTATCCGCAGCGATACGCCAAATCGCGCGTGACGTTGAAAGACAAAATGGAGCTTAAACCGGAACAAAGTCCATCTCCGAAACCTGAGGCTAAACCAGCCGCGACCAAAGCCCCTGAGAGCAAATCGGTTGCGGCGAAAGTTGAGAAAGGAAAAAGCGCAGCCAAAGCTGGGAAAGGAAAAAGCGCGGCCAAAGCTGAGAAAGGAAAAAGCGCGGCCAAAGCTGATAAGAAGAAGAATTAGAAATCGGGCGGCTGAGCGCGCCGCTTGTGGCTGATTTGGCGATTCAGACCTGCCTCGTTTAGACTAATCGCTTAATTGTCAGACCGTCTGCGCGTCTGATCCTTACCGGAGAGTGGCGCATTGAGGAAGTCGCCAGAGATTTATGCCGCTGCACGAAACAGGCGCGTTTGTATTGCGCACCTTCACGATCAAAGAGGCCGACAAGGTCTGCGTCTTTTTCACGCGTGACGCGGGCAAGTTGCGCGGTGTGGCGCACGGCGCGCGCAAGTTGAAAAGCAGGTTCGGCGCGAGTCTGGAGCCTTTCACCGAAGTCTCGCTGGTTTATTTTCAAAAAGAGCACAAGGAACTGGTTTCAATCTCGAATTGCGAGATCGTCAGTTCGCAATTTGCAGAAGGGATGAGCAGCGAGATGCTCGGCGTGATGCACTATCTGGCCGAACTGGTGATCGAATTCATCCCCGATCACGAGCCGAACGAGCGCGTCTACAAGCTGATCCGCGCGACGCTCGAAGCGTTGCGGCAAATTGACGATGCGGATGCGAAAGAGCGCAACGAGAAGTTGCCAGCGAATGTCCGCTATTTTGAAATCTGGATGTTGAAGCTCGCCGGGTTTTTCCCACATTGGAAAAACTGCGGCGCCTGCGAAAGAGATTTGACAGGACAGGCGACAGTCTGGCTGACAAACGAAGGCATTCCGCAATGTTCGGCTTGCAGCGGCGGGCGCGGCGAAGAGTTGAGGCCGCTTGTCTGGCGGACGATCTATGAAATCCTGACGCAGGCCCCATTGAAGTTTTTATCATCCCCCCGCGACGCGCGTTCGATCGCTCAAGTCGGCAATCTGGCGGCGCGATTGATCACGCGCGTTCTCGAACGCGAACTCAAGTCATACGAAGTTCTGGATCGGCTGAGGCCGGTCGAATACGCAGTCACATAACACAATTGTTTTAAGGAGCTACGAATTACCAATGAGCAAAAAGTACGTCTATTTATTTGCCGACGGTCAGGCTGAGGGCACGGGCAAGATGAAAGACCTGCTGGGCGGCAAAGGCGCGGGGTTGGCCGAGATGACCAACGCCGGTCTGCCTGTCCCGCCGGGGTTCACGATTACGACCGAAGCCTGCACGGCTTACTATTCTTCAGGAGAGAAATTCCCAGACGGGATGTGGGAGGAAGCGCTGAACGCTCTGGCCAAAGTCGAACATGCGACCGGCAAGAAGTTCGGCGGCGCGGAAAACCCGCTGCTGGTTTCGGTGCGCTCCGGCGCGAAGTTTTCAATGCCGGGAATGATGGACACCGTTCTCAATCTGGGCTTGAACGACGAGACGCGCGTGGCGCTCGCCAAGCTCACGGGCAACGAGCGTTTTTCTTACGACGCCTACCGCCGCTTCATTCAGCTTTTCGGCAAGATCGTCCTCGGCATTGATTCCGAAAAGTTCGAGCACAAATTCGACGAACACAAGAAGAGACTCGGCGTGACCGAAGACACGCACGTTCCCGCCGAAGCGCTGGCCGCGTTGATTGAAGATTACAAAGCCATCGTCAAGAAAGAGACCGGCAAGGCTTTCCCGACCGATCCTCTTGAACAATTGAAGTACGCGATCAAGGCCGTGTTCGCGTCGTGGAATGGTCGCCGCGCTAAAGATTACCGCCGCATCAACAAGATTGATGACAGCCTCGGCACCGCCGTCAACGTGCAAACGATGGTCTTCGGCAACATGGGCGAAGATTCAGGCACGGGCGTCGCATTCACGCGCGACGTGGCGACGGGTGAGAAAGTGCTTTACGGCGAGTACCTGCAAAACGCGCAGGGCGAAGACGTGGTCGCGGGCATCCGCACGCCGAAGAAGATCGCGCAGCTTCACGCGGAAATGCCGGAGATGTACGACCAGTTCGCCGAACTAGCGAACAAGCTGGAGCGTCATTACAAAGACGTGCAGGACATGGAGTTCACCATCGAGCGCGGCAAGCTTTACATGCTCCAGACGCGCAACGCCAAACGCACCGGCGCCGCCGCCGTCCGCATTGCCGTCGAGATGGTGGAAGAAGGTTTGATTGACAGGGCGACCGCAGTGCAGCGCGTTGAACCCGCGCAACTCGATCAACTGCTTCATCCGATGATTGATCCGAAAGCGCCGGTTGATGTCATCGCCACCGGATTGCCGGCCTCGCCCGGCGCCGCTTCGGGCAAAGTCGTCTTCGATCCCGATCACGCCGAAGAAGAAGCCAGGAACGGTCAGAAGGTGATCCTGGTTCGCATCGAGACTTCGCCGGAAGATTTTCACGGGATGGTTGCGGCGCAGGCGATCCTGACCGCTCGTGGCGGTATGACTTCGCACGCGGCGGTTGTGGCGCGCGGCATGGGCAAATGTTGCGTGGCGGGTTGCGGCGACGCGCAGATTGATTACGCCGCCAGGCAATTCACCGCCAACGGCGTGACGGTCAAAGAAAATGAATGGATCACGCTCGACGGTTCGACGGGCCGCGTCATCATCGGCCAGGTCGCGCTGATCGAACCCGAAATCAGCGGCCATTTCAAAACATTGATGGAATGGGTCAACGAATTCCGCAAGCTCGGCGTGCGCGCCAACGCCGACACGCCGCACGATTCAAAAGTCGCGCGCGGCTTCGGCGCCGAAGGCATCGGATTGTGCCGCACCGAGCACATGTTTTTTGAAGGCGACCGCATTGACAGTGTGCGCCAGATGATCCTCTCGTCGGGCGATTACAAAGCCCTCGAAGCGCAACTCAACACGGCGAAGGCCGACGTTGAAAAAGCTTCGGGCGAGAAGAAGGCCGACGCCAAAAAGCGCGTCAAAGAGATCGAGAAGAAAATCAAACGTCCGAGTGAGCTTTATCACGGCGCGCTCGCTTCGTTGCTGGAACTCCAGCGCGAGGACTTCGTCGGCATCTTCCGCGCGATGAACGGCTATCCGGTGACCATCCGCACGCTCGATCCGCCGCTGCACGAATTCGTTCCGCACGACGACGCGACGCTCAAAGAGCTTGCCAGGAAGATCAAGATGAACTTCAAGGAAGCCAAAGCGCGTGTTGCGCAACTGCATGAATTTAACCCGATGCTCGGCCATCGCGGCTGCCGTCTTGGCATCGTTTATCCTGAGATTACGGAGATGCAGGCGCGCGCCATCTTCGAGGCCGCTGTAAAAGTCAAACGCGATGGCGTGGTTGTGAAGCCTGAGATCATGATTCCGCTTGTCGGCAACGTGAACGAACTGAAGTTGCAAGCCGATGTTGTTCGCCGCGTCGCCGACGAAGTCTTCCTGCGCGAAGGCGAGACGGTTGATTATCTGGTCGGCACGATGATCGAACTGCCGCGCGCGGCTCTAACCGCCAACCGCATCGCCGAAGTGGCCGAGTTCTTCAGCTTCGGCACCAACGACCTGACGCAGACCGCGATGGGATTGAGCCGCGACGATTCGGGCCGCTTCCTGCCGTTTTACGTCGAGAAGAAAATCTTCCCCGACGATCCGTTCCAGACGCTGGATCAGGAAGGCGTTGGCCAGTTGATCGAGATCGGCATCAGGAAAGGTCGAACGACGAAGAGCGATCTGAAAGTCGGCATCTGCGGCGAACACGGCGGCGATCCGGAATCGGTGATCTTCTGCCACAAGGTCGGGATGAATTACGTGAGTTGCTCGCCTTATCGCGTGCCGATTGCGTTGCTTGCGGCGGCGCACGCGGCGTTGGCCGATCAGACCGGCGCGACTGCGGCGGCGACGACGGCGTAACTGGATTGTGGATTGCGGAATGCGGATTGGCGAGCTATCGTTCTCCAATCCGCATTTTCTTTTGTGGCGAAAGGAGCGTAAATGATGCTGTCAGTAAAAGGCGAGTTCCAAAATGGCGTGGCGACTCCTTCAGTCAAAGTTGAAGGCCGGGAGGGGCAGCAGGTGATCATCACGTTTTTAGACGAAGCCCCAGCCGCCAGAAACGGCTCCGCCCAGGCAGATGATGATTGGGATGCGATGATGAAGCTGGTTGAGGACTGCCAGACCCACACAGGCATTGGCGATCTGGCTCATCAGCATGATCATTACTTACACGGCACGCCGAAGAGGGATGATTGATGCGCAGAGTCTTCGTGGACACCGCCGCGTGGATTAGCCTGATTGACGCCGACGACCAAATGCACCCGGCAGCCGTAAAGATATTGCGGCAGTTGAATCGGCAGAAAGCCCGTCTGACAACCACGGAATTCGTTCTGCTCGAAGTCGCCGATGCTTTCTGCAAACCGAAATCGCGCGGGAAGGTCATTGCTTACTTGAACGGTTTGCGTCAGATGTGTCATTTGCAAATTATTCCGCTCAGCCAGGACCTTCGGAATAAAGCTTGGGAATTGTATTGTAATCGTCCCGACAAAGGCTGGGGACTTACTGATTGCACAAGCTTCGTCGTGATGGAGCAGGAGGAAATTACGGAAGCGTTTACCTCTGACCATCACTTCGAGCAGGCTGGTTTCACTAAACTCTTGTGAGATTATGTTCGTAGCCGACACAATCAATTTCCGAGAGATCGAAAATGACGAACTCTGATTCAAAGCGCGTGATCGTTATCGCCGGAACCTCATCCAACTCTGGCAAGACAACGTTGCTCTGCGATCTGTTGCGCGAACTGTCGCGCGACGAAAGCTGGGAAGCGATCAAGATGACGCGCGGCCATTACCGTTCCTGCGGCAAAGACCCGCATACGTGTTGTGTCAGCTATCTGCTCAGCGATCAGCCGACGATCCGTTCGGGCCGTGAAGAGACTTACGCCGCCGGCAAAGACACCGGGCGGTATTGGGACGCGGGCGCGTCGAATGTCCATTGGGCGCTTGTGACTGAGAATCAGGTCGAGCAGGGAATTCGCACGGCATTGGCGCGCGTCGAATCCCGCCGCGTGTTGATTGAGGGCACGAGCGTTCTGAAATTCATCAAGCCGGATTTTGCCGTGATGGTCGCGCGCGCCGATCAGTCGAAGATCAAACCATCGGCGCGCCGCGCTTTGACGGAAGGTTCGGTGGACGCGATCTATTTTTCCGGCGAAGTCATTGAAAGCTCATTCCCGCCCGAATTGATCGGCGAAACTCCAATCTACACCAGCCGCGATCTGCCGCAATTGATCAGCCGGATTCATCAACTCGGTTAGCCGGCGCGCAGGCAGCCTTCGATCAATTTCTTCAATTCTTCAATTTCAACAGGTTTGCTGATGTACGCGGTGCCTCCCGCTTCATCGGCCTGCCTGCGAATTTCATCGCTGTCGTGCGCTGAAATGATGATGATCGGCAACTGTTTGAACTCTTCGTCGCTGCGGATTTCGCGCGTAGCTTGTAATCCGTCGAGCGCGGGCAGCGTGACGTCCATCAAAACCAGGTCGGGCTTTTCCCGCCGGACGGTTTCAACGGCCTGGCGTCCATCTTCAGCCTCGACCACGTCGAATCCGGTATGCGTGAGTATCAGTTTCAATGCAATGCGATTTTCCTCGAAATCCTCAGCGATCAGAATGCACGGCTTTTTTTCAGTCATAGATTGCAGCTAGCCCGTAGACACACTTTCATATCGTCACAGTCATTTTTGACCGAATTGTCAGGAGGCGAAGGCAACGAGTTTGGGAGCGATTCGCATTCTAGCAGCGGGTTTCGGACGCGACAAGCATCGGTTCCGGCGCGTTCTGCAAATTGCGGATTGTCGGGTCTTTTTGTTAGCATACGCGCGTTCCCGGCGAGCGTCTTTTCACCCGATGAATCAGTCTTAAGATCAAAGCGGCCCGTAGCGCATCGCCGTGACCTGGCGCCACCCCCATCGCCGCTTACCTCGCTCAATCCGCGAAAGGTGAAATCCGCAATGATCAAAGGCAGTGAAGAAGAGATACTGATCGAGACCGGTCGGATGGCAGCGCGCCTGATTCACGATTTCAAAAATCAACTGGGTGGGTTGAAGCTTTACGCAGCGTATTTGCAGAAGCGCTTCGCGGATAACGCGGAAGGTCTGGAAATCGCCGGGAAGATCGCGCAGGGATTGAACGAAATGGCCGAGCAGGCGGCGATTTTGAACAAACTGGCGCGCCCGCTGGAATTGAGAATGGAACCTGGCGATCCGGCGGCGGTCGTCGAACAGGCCGTCAACGGACTCCGGTCAAAAGCGTCCGCAAAGGATGTGAAGATCGAATGTGAGATCGAACCTGACGCGCCGCGAATCTCTTTCGATCCGCGCCAGATTGGCGCGGCGCTGGAGTCAATCGTTGCGCGCGCCGTTGACGTATCGCCCGAAGGCGGCAAAGTCGAAATCTCATTGAGACGGCGGGATGAGGCGTTACGGATTGAAATAAGGGATAATGGCCTGGCGCTCGATGAAGAACGGCGTCTGGATTTTTTCAACCCTCTTGCCGAAGTTCGCATTAACCAGACGGCGCTCGGCCTGGCGATGGCGAGAAGAATTATTGAGAGACACGGCGGTCGAATTTCGGCGCAAGCCAATCCTGACACAGGAACGATTGTAGAAGTGACACTGGATTTATGATTGCGGATTGCGGATTGCGGATTGCGGATTGAAGAAATATTCCAATTGCGTTCCGCGCCTTTTGCCCTTTCGGATTGCCGATTGAGATTCAAAAATCCGCAATCCGCAATCCGCAATCCGCAATCCGCAATGGAGATATTTGCTCTTGAGAAAAGAAGGAAGAATCCTGGTTGTTGACGACGAGCCTTCGATCACCGATAGCCTGCGGCTGTTGCTCGGGCTGGATGGCTATAAGGTCGAAATCGCGTCAAGTATCACGGCTGCCCGCGCTGCGGTTGAGCGGCAGTCTTTCGATTTGGTGCTGACCGATTTGCAATTGCCTGACGACCGGCAGGGCGGGTTGTCGCTACTGCGCGCCGTCAAGGAACGCGCGCCCGACACTGAAGTCATAGTCATCACCGGTCACGGCAGCTATTCCGAGGCCGTCGAAGCCACGAAGGCCGGCGCATATTATTTTGTCGAAAAGCCGTTTGAAGGCGATCAGATTCTGCTGCTGGTTGACAAGGCGCTGGAACGCCGCCGGCTGGTCAGCGAATCCGAAAGCTTCCGCCGCCACATCCAGCGCCGCGAATATTCCAGCATCATCGGCGCGTCGAAGGCGATGCAGATGATCTACGAGACCATCGAGAGCATCGCCAAGAGCGACGCCAACGTGTTGATCATCGGCGAATCGGGCACCGGCAAAGAGTTGATCGCCAACGCCATCCACTTCAATTCGCTGCGCGCCGAAAAAGAATTCGTCAAGGTCAACTGCTCCGCGTTGCCGAAAGAATTGATCGAGGCTGAACTGTTCGGCTACGTCAAAGGCGCGTTCACAGGCGCGATTCAAAACCGCCAGGGGCTGATCGCGCAGGCGAAAGGCGGCAGCCTGATGCTTGACGAAATCGGTGAAATGCCGATGGAGTTGCAGCCGAAACTGCTGCGCGTGCTGGAAGAGCGCCGCTTCCGCCCCGTCGGTTCGACCGAAACGTTTGAAGCCGATTTCCGCCTGATTTGCGCCACCAACCGTGAGCCGCGCGAAGCGATCAAGGAAGGTATGATGCGCGAAGACCTGTTTTATCGCGTCTCGACGATCACCATCAACGTGCCGCCGCTGCGCGAACGCGCCGAAGACCTGCAACTGCTGACTGACTATTTCTTCCAGAAGTTCAAAGAGAAATACACCCGCCCGTTGCAGGGCTTTTCGCAGCAGGCTTATCAACGAGTCTTCGCGCATCGCTGGCCGGGCAACGTGCGCGAATTGCAGAACGCCATCGAACGCGCGGTGCTGCTGGCAAAAGGCGCCCGCATCGAACCGGAAGACCTGCCTTTCAGCGGCCAATCGCAGGAAGGCGCCGCCGATTCGTTTTATGTCCCGCCCAACATGACTCTGGAAGAGATCGAAAAACTGGTCATCGAACAGACGCTCAAACGCACGCAGGGCAACAAACAAGCCGCCGCGCAAATCCTCGGCATTTACCGGCCACGCCTTTACAGCAAGATCAGGAAATACAAGATTCAAATCCCGCGCGAGCCGCGCAAACGCGCGAAGAAGAGCGCCGCGGCTTGAGAAGAAATAAACACAAAGGGTCAAAGAGTCAAAGAAGAAAGAGTGGGTCGTGTTCCACTCCTTTTCTTCCTTTGACCCTTTGACCCTTTGTGTTGAAAAGAGAACTCAGGCGTTTGTGCCAACGCCGAGACGTTCGACCAGGCTGGCGATGACCACAGCCAGTTCGGCTGGCTCGACCGGTTTGGCGACGTGCATACGGAAACCGGCGGCAAACGCCTTCATCCGATCCTCGGATCGCGCGTGCGCGGTCAGCGCGATGGCTGGAATCTGCGCCGATTGCTCAATGCCGCGCTCAGCTTCGAGCGAACGCACCCGTTCGAGCGCCTGATAGCCGTCTTCGTCAGGCATGGCGATGTCCAGGATCAGCACATCTGGCCGCTCGCCGTCCGGCGGGTCGGCGAGGATCGCCAGCGCTTCGACTCCCGACGAAACCGCCATCACTTGCGCGCCGCATTCACTCAGAGTCGCTGTCAGAAGCGCGCGCGCTTCCTCCTGATCGTCAACCGCCAGCACGCGCACTCCCGCGAGTGACGGAGCCTGATGGAGTGGGATCGCGCCTTCCGTTCTCACATCGCGCGCAGGCCTCGCGCGATGTGGCTCCGGGATGAAGCTTTCAGCCGGCGCGGCGAATTGCGGCAACGTCACGGTGAAAACCGCGCCACGACCGGGGCCATCGCTTGCCGCCTCGACCATCCCGCCGTGCAATTCCACCAGTTGCCTGGCCAGCGACAGGCCCAGGCCGAGGCCTCCGAAGCGCCGCGCGGACGATGTATCCGATTGCCGAAAGCGGTCGAAGACGAATGGCAGGAACTCAGGCTCGATGCCTTTGCCGGTATCGCTGACCGTGAGGCGAACGTGATGATCCGCGTTTTCCATCCGCAACTCGACGCGCCCCTGCCGAGGCGTGAATTTGATCGCGTTCGAGAGCAGATTCCAGACGACCTGCTGCAAACGGTCGGGGTCGCCTGTGATAAAGCCGGATTGCGGTTCCAGGTCAGAAATTAATTCGATGCCTTTGGCCTGCGCCGCCGGGCGCACCACGTCGAGCGCAGTGGTGATCACTCCGGCGAGCGACACCGGCTTTACATCGAGTTCGAGTTTGCCGCTGATGACGCGGGCGCTGTCGAGAAGGTCTTCGATCAGTCGCAGTTGCATTTTGCCATTACGCTCGATGATTTCCACCGTCCGTTGGATTTGCGAGGTGTCCGCTATTCCTGCGCGCAGCAGCCGCGCATAACCGAGGATCGAATTGAGCGGGCTGCGCAACTCGTGCGAGACGACGGCGAGGAATTCGTCTTTAGATTGATTGGCCGCCTGCGCTTCGGCGCGGGCTTCTTTTTCCTGTTTGAGCAGTCGTTCGCGTTCGCGTTCGGCGCGCTTGCGTTCAGTGATGTCAATCACGACGGCTACCGCTTTTTCGACGGCGCCTTGCGCGTTGCGGATGGGCGAGACATGGCTATGCACCCAGACCTCCGAGCCGTCTTTGTGCAGACAACGTTTCTCAGTGACATAGCCCGCGCCGGTTTCTACCAGGAGGCGGTAAAGTTCGGAGATGCGAGCCGAGTCGTGCTCGTGCGTAAGGTCGGCCACCTGCATTTCCAGCAGCTCGGCCTCGGTGTATCCGACGATTTCACAAAAGCGTTGATTGACCAGGATGAACTTTCCGGCTGTGTCGCATTCGATGACGCCCGCCAGCATCTGTTCCACCAGCGCCCGGCGGGCGCGCTCTTCGCTTTCGCGCAAAGCCTGCTCGGCCCGCTTTCGCTCCGTGATGTCGCTGGAAGCTACAAGGATGCAGTGGCGCCCGCCCAACTCGATCAGCTCGGCTGAGGAGAGAAACACTCTGAACTCGCCCTGCTTCGTGCCGAATTTCGTCTCCCAGTCCCGAACCGTCCGCCCCTCCATGAGCGGCGTGGTGAGTTCATCGCGCGCGGCGGAGCTTTCCCAGATATTGAGTTCGAGGGAGCGGCGCCCGATCACTTCCTCACGGGTGTAACCGCTTACTTCCAGAAAGCGATCGTTGACATCGAGATACAGGCCTTCTTC